>CANPPJ010000020.1:0-20898 GCA_947575965.1 uncultured Lactobacillus sp.
AAGGAAGAATGAAGAATTATCTTTGTTCTTCCTTTTTTGTATAGTTATTATTTTTTTTAACTTTTTTAACTTTATGCAAGCATTTTCAATAAAAAAATGGTATGATATTAAAAGCAAACGTATACATTTATTCTGCTATAAAGTATTCGTGGAGATATTTTGATTAAGGGGGAAATCAAATGGTAGGAATTGTCCTAGCTAGTCATGGTGGCTTTGCTGATGGAATCTTTCAATCTGCTGAAATGATTTTTGGTAAGCAAGAGAATCTAGCTCATGTGATTTTAAAGCCTGATGAAGGTCCGGATGATATTAGAGCTAAGATGGAAAAAGCTGTTGCTTCTTTTGATGATCAAGATCAAGTATTGTTTTTGATTGATCTATGGGGAGGTACACCATTTAACCAAGCAAATAATCTTGTTAAAGAACATGAAGATACTTGGGCTATTGTATCAGGTATGAATCTACCTATGGTTATCGAAGCTTTGGGGCAAAGAATGGCAAGTGATAATGCTCATGATATTGCCAAAGCTATTGTTAAACCAGGTCGTGATGGAATTAAAACACAACCTGAATCTCTTATGCCTAAAGAGGAGACAAAGGCTGCCCCAGCTGCTAATGCACAACCACAAGGTGCTATTCCTGAAGGTACGGTTATTGGCGATGGTCACATTAAGTATGTTTTAGCTAGAATTGATTCGCGTCTTCTTCATGGACAAGTTGCAACTGGTTGGACTAAGGCCATGAATCCAAATCGAATCATTGTTGTTTCCGATAATGTTGCGAAAGATAAAATTCGTAAAACAATGATTAAGGAAGCAGCACCAGCTGGTGTACCGGCAAATGTTGTTCCAATCAATAAGATGCTTGAAGTAGTGAAAGATCCACGTTTTGGAAATACTAAGGCATTGATCTTATTTGAAAATCCAGAAGATGCACTTAAAGCTATTAAAGGTGGAATGGACATTAAAGAATTGAATGTTGGATCCATGGCATATAGTGATGGTAAAGTGAATGTCAATACTGTTTTGGCAATGGATCAAAAAGATATTGATACATATAAGAAATTAAAAGATTTGGGCGTTAAATTTGATGTTCGTAAAGTTCCTTCTGATGGTAAACAAAACATGGATGAACTTTTGGATAAAGCTCAAAAATTAGTTGATGAAAAGAAATAAATTACAGGGGGATTTATATAAATGAATGCTATTCAGATGATTCTGGTAGTGATCGTTGCCTTCTTTGCAGGTATGGGAGGAATTCTTGATGAATTTCAATTCCATCAACCTCTAGTGGCATGTACTTTAATTGGTTTGGTTACTGGTAACTTAACTATTGGTATTATTCTTGGCGGTTCACTACAAATGATTGCTTTAGGTTGGGCTAATATTGGTGCTGCCGTTGCTCCAGATGCAGCTTTAGCATCTGTTGCTTCAACTATTATTTTGGTTCAAGGTGGACAAGGTCAAAAGGGTATTGGTACTGCGATTGGTATTGCTATTCCTTTAGCCGTTGCTGGTTTGTTCTTAACTATGTTAGTTCGTACTATTTCTGTTGCCATTGTTCATATTATGGATAGAAAAGCAGAAGAAGCTAACTGGAGAGCTATTGACCGTTGGCAAATGATTGCTGTTGCTTTACAAGGTTTACGAATTGCTATTCCAGCCGCATTATTACTTGCTATTCCAGCTTCTGTTGTTCGTGCTGGCTTAAATGCAATGCCAGCATGGTTAAACGAAGGTATGACCATCGGTGGTGGTATGGTTGTTGCTGTTGGTTACGCGATGGTTATTAATATGATGGCTAGCCGTGAAGTATGGCCATTCTTCATCATTGGTTTCTGTTTGGCAGCCGTTAAAGAATTAACTTTGATCGCTCTTGGTGGTATTGGTATTTCCCTTGCTATTATGTACCTTGCTCTTGAAGGTTCTAAGGGTGGAAACAACAATAGCTCTAATTCTGGTTCAGGCGACCCATTGGGCGACATCCTGGATGACTATTAAAATTTGAGCGAAAGGAGGCTAATTATACAATGACTGAAACTGCACAAAAGAAATTAACTTTAAGTAAATCAGATCGTATTAAGGTTTGGTGGCGTTCTACTTTTCTTCAAGGTTCATGGAACTATGAAAGAATGCAAAATGGTGGTTGGGCTTACAGTTTAATCCCAGCATTAAGAAAATTATATCCTGAAAAGAAAGATCTATCCCTTGCATTAAAGAGACACCTGGAATTCTTTAATACACACCCATACCTAGCATCACCTATTATTGGTGTTACTCTTGCTTTGGAAGAAGACAAGGCTAATGGTGCGGACGTTGATAACACTGCTATTCAAGGTGTTAAAGTTGGTATGATGGGACCTTTAGCCGGCGTTGGTGACCCGGTCTTTTGGTACACTGTTCGTCCTATTATTGGTTCATTAGGTGCTTCACTTGCTTTGAGTGGTAACATCTTAGGACCTATCTTGTTCTTTGTATTATGGAATGTAATTCGTATGGCATTCTTATGGTACACTCAAGAAATGGGTTACAAAGCTGGTACTAAAATTACAGAAGATGCCTCAGGTGGTTTATTACAAAAGATTACCCGTGGGGCTTCTATGATGGGTATGTTTGTTATCGGTGCTTTAATTGAGCGTTGGGTAACAATTAACTTCAAACCAGTTGTTTCAAGCGTTCCGCTTCAAAAGGGTGCTTATATTGATTGGAACACCCTTCCAAAAGGAGCAGAAGGTATTCACAAAGCTTTGAGTGAATACAACTTAGGTAATGGTATGGCCTTAGATAGAATTAAGCAAACAACCTTACAACAAAACTTGGATAGTTTAATTCCTGGTCTTGCTGCAGTTCTATTAACTTTCTTATGTATGTGGTTATTAAAGAAGAAAGTTTCACCAATCGTTATCATTATTGGTATATTTGTTGTTGGTATTGTGGGTCACGTAATCGGCTTACTATAACAATTAATCAGATAAGAAACGGTCTTGTTTAGACCGTTTTTTTATATATGAAAAGGTTTTTTATATGGTTCAATCATTAAATGCAAAATCAGAGTATGTGGATGCTGCGACTTGGTTTAGAGGAATTCCTACATATGGAAAAGTTTTAGTCGGAGATAAAGGGTTTGAGTTTTATAGTGATAATAATCCAAATGACTATGTACAGATTCCGTGGGATGAAGTAACCGTTGTAGTTGCGGATGTATATTTTGGTGGAAAATATATTCCTCGTTTTAAGATTTGTACTAAAAAAAATGGTAGTTTTATTTTTGCTGCGAGACATGTAAAGCCAACTTTGCGCGCTATTCGAAAGCATGTACCAGCAGATAACATGAGAAAAGCTCTTACCATTTGGCAAAAAATCAAACGGAATTTTAAGCAAAAGTAATTAAGGAGATTTAGCTCTGCGGCTAAGCTCCTTATTTTTTGTTAAAAAGGCCTTGGCATTAACGCGTACCTGTATTAAAATATCATTAATCAATTTTTGATATCTAAAACTAGCTCTCAAGTGACTGCTAGTTTTTTTTATAGGAGTGGCACTAAGTAATGGAAAATAAAAAGTCAATGCCTAAATTGAAACGTTCCATGACAGCTGGTCAAATGGAAATGATCTCTTTAGGTGGGGCAATTGGTGTTGGATTATTCATGGGATCTACATCAACTATTAAATGGACCGGGCCTTCAGTTTTACTCGCTTATATGTTTGTTGGATTAATTTTGTACATTGTAATGCGGGCCTTGGGAGAAATGTTATATGTTAATCCAGGAACAGGATCATTTGCAGATTATGCAACTGAATATGTCCATCCATTAGCGGGATATTTAGCTGAGTGGGCTAATGTATTTGAGTATATAGTTGTTGGAATGTCTGAAGTAGTTGCAGCCACTGAATATTTAAAGTTTTGGTGGCCAAAAGTGAATGTGTTTTGGTCAGGAATTATTATTATTTTGTTTTTAGTGTTAGCAAATTTAGCTAGCGCCAAAGCATACGCTTCCCTAGAGTTTTGGTTTGCAATGATTAAAGTTGTAACTATTATCTTAATGATTATTTTAGGATTCATTGTAATTTTCTTTGGAGTAGGGAACGGCGGAAAGCCAACTGGGTTTAGCAATCTATGGTCACATGGTGGCTTTTTCACTGGTGGAGTAAAAGGTTTCTTCTTCTCAATGTCAATTATTGTTGGTTCATATGAGGGAATCGAGTTACTAGGCATATCCGCTGGTGAGGTAGCAAATCCTAAAAAAGCCATTGTAAAAAGTGTTAAATCGGTTTTGTGGCGTATCTTAATTTTCTATGTTGGAGCAATTTTTGTTATTGTTACGATCTATCCATGGAATGAATTAAGTAATATTGGCTCTCCATTTGTAACTACATTTGCAAAGGTAGGAATTACAGCAGCGGCAAGTATTATCAACTTTGTGGTTTTGACGGCAGCCTTGTCAGGAGCAAACTCTGGAATTTATTCATCTAGTAGAATGCTTTTTAAATTAGCTCATGATGGGGATGCTCCTAAGACCTTTGGACATATTTCTAAACGAATTGTTCCTAATCATGCAATTTTAGGTATTTCCGGGGGAATACTAATTGGATTTATTATTAATATGATTGCAGCTACAATTAATAAATCTACTCAAGATTTATTCGTTGTCGTTTTCTCGTCTTCAGTCTTACCAGGTATGATTCCATGGTTTGTAATCTTACTTGCTGAACTAAAATTTAGACGCAATAATCAAGATTTACTAGTAGACCATCCCTTCAAGTTACCGCTATACCCTATTTCCAATTACTTTGCATTTTTGATGCTGATTGTTATAGTTATCTTTATGCTTATTAACCCTGAAACGAGAGTGTCTGTATTAGTGGGAGCTGCTGTCTTACTTATAGCTACAATTGTTTATCTATTTCGACATAAAAAGGATGGTGTAAATAATGGAGAATAAACAGAATCATCCTCCTAAATTAAAACGATCGATGACTGCTGGACAAATGGAGATGATCTCTCTAGGTGGAGCCATTGGTGTTGGATTATTCATGGGATCTACATCAACTATTAAATGGACGGGGCCATCAGTTTTATTAGCCTATATGTTTGTAGGACTAATTTTATACATCGTAATGCGAGCATTGGGAGAGATGCTATATGTTAGTCCGGGAACAGGATCATTTGCAGATTATGCAACAGAGTACATTTCACCATTAGCGGGGTATTTAGCAGAATGGGCGAATGTCTTTCAATATATTGTTGTTGGTATTTCGGAAGTTGTGGCTGCCACAGAGTACTTAAAGTTCTGGTGGCCCGAAATTAGTGTTTTTTGGTCTGGAATAATAATTATTGCTTTCTTATTATTGGCAAACTTAGCTAGTGCTAAAGCTTATGGAACCCTAGAGTTTTGGTTTGCGATGATTAAGGTAGTAACAATTGTGATAATGATTATTTTAGGCTTGCTAGTAATTTTACTTGGTATTGGAAATCATGGGAAACCCCTTGGCTTTAGTAATCTATGGTCACATGGTGGCTTTTTCACTGGCGGAATAAAAGGATTCTTTTTCTCAATGGCAATTATTGCTGGTTCATATGAGGGAATAGAATTAATTGGTATTTCTGCTGGCGAAGTCGCAAATCCGCAAGAAGCAATTGTAAAAAGTGTAAAATCAGTTTTATGGCGTATCTTAATTTTCTATGTTGGGGCAATATTTGTAATCGTTACAATTTATCCTTGGAACCAATTAAGTAATATCGGATCTCCATTCGTAGAGACTTTCACTAAGGTGGGAATCACAGCAGCTGCTGGTATTATTAACTTTGTAGTCTTAACAGCAGCCTTATCAGGTGCTAATTCTGGTATTTATTCATCTAGTAGAATGCTATTTAAATTGGCACATGAGGGAGAAGCACCAAAGACTTTTGGAAAATTATCGAAGCGTATTGTTCCTGATCGGGCTATCGTTGGAATTACATCAGGTATTTTAATCGGCTTTATTTTGAACTTAATAATGTCAACTATGAATAAGTCAATGGGAGAATTATTTGTTGTTGTCTATAGTTCTTCTGTTTTACCAGGAATGGTAGCATGGTTTGTAATTTTGATTGCTGAATTGAAATTTAGAAAAAATAATGCGCACTTAATGGCTGAACATCCGTTTAAGTTACCTCTATACCCATATTCAAATTATTTTGCATTTGCAATGCTATTAGTGATTGTTGTGTTTATGTTTATTAATCCAGAGACACGAATCTCTGTGGGTGTGGGCGCTGGAGTTTTGGTATTAGCAAGCCTTGTGTATATGCTTAAACATCGTAATAAAAAATAATTAATTGGACCATTCCTTTAGGGATGGTCTTTTTTATCAGGACATAATATTAGCTTATGATGAGAAAAAAGTGTTAATTTTAAGTCATGGTGTTTACGCATTAAACCATATAATTTATAATTAAATTTAACTGGTAAAAAGTAAGTTGAAGGAGCGAGTAAATATGAAACCAATTATTGGAATTTCTGGTTCTATAATTATTGATGATGGTGGTATTTTTCCAGGCTATCGTCGGAGCTATGTTAATGACGATTATGTTGATTCTATAATTCAAAATGGTGGCATTCCCTACATCATTCCTTTCAATAAAGATGAGGAAGTTGTGAAAGAGCAGCTTTTAAACGTTCAAGGATTAATTTTATCTGGTGGTCATGATGTAGATCCTCATAACTATGGTGAAGAGCCTGAACAAAAATTAGGGGATATTTGGCCTGAAAGAGATAAATTTGATATGCGACTCCTAAAATTAGCTGAAGAAAATGGTATTCCAGTTTTGGGCATTTGTCGTGGCGCACAAATTATTAATGTGTATCATGGTGGAACCTTATATCAGGATCTTAGTTATAGAAAAGAAAAAACGTTAAAGCATAGTCAAGGTCAGACCCCAACTTTGCTTACTCATACTGTAAAAACAGTAGCAGGTACTAAGATTGCAGAATTGTTAGGCAAAGAAAAGATGCGAACAAATTCTTTTCACCATCAATTAATTAAGGATGTAGCAGACGATTTTAAGGTTTCAGCTCGCTGTGTGGATGGAGTAGTAGAGGCAATTGAAAATAAGGATGCATCAGTTATTGCTGTTCAATGGCATCCTGAAATGCTTCATCGCGTAGTTCCTTATCAAAATAATCTGTTTAAATATATTATTGATAATGCAAAAAAATAGAAAGAAGTTACTAATAGATGAACGAAAATGAAACAAGTAAATTAGGCTTTTGGTCTATTGTTTTGTTAGCCATTAATTCGATTATTGGCTCAGGAATATTTTTAACACCTGGCAGCGTAGTTCAACAGGCTGGATCTAAAGCTTTAATTGTATATTTTATAGCTGCAATTTTTGCATCTATCTTAGCTATTTCTTTTGCAGCAGCAGCAAAATATGTAACTAAATCTGGAGCAGCTTATGCATACTCAAAGGCAGCTTTTGGAAATAATGTTGGTTTCTATATGGGAATTTTACGTTATTTTTCAGCTAGTGTTGCCTGGGGTGTAATGGCAGTTGGGGTTATTAAATCTACTATTTCTATTTTTGGTGGTAACCCAAATGAGACGATGAGCGTAACTATTGGCTTTTTAATATTAATGGCTGTTATTACGGTAATTAATTTATTTGGTCAAAAAGTTGTTAAGTATGTTATGAACTTAGCAACTATTGGTAAGTTAGCTGCTCTAGTATTAATTATTGTTGCAGGGGTAGTTTTATTAATTGTAAGTGGTGCTTCAAGTAATTTAAGTCAGGTAGATCAAATTACTCAAAATGGTCAGAAGATTGTTCCTACTTTAACTACTACAGGTTTTGTAATGGCAATCGTATCTGCCTTCTATGCCTTTACTGGATTTGAATCAGTTGCTTCTGGGTCAGATGATATGAAGAATCCCGCTAAAAACCTTCCACGTGCCATTCCTTTAGCAATTATTGTTATTGCGATCATTTATATTGGCGTTGTTGCTGTTGCAATGATGCTCGATCCAAAAGCATTAATGACAACAAAGCAAGTTGTCGCAATTGCTGCTATCTTTAAGAATGAAGTTTTAAGGGATGTTATCTTAGTTGGTGCTTTAGTTTCAATGTTTGGTATTAATGTTGCTTCTAGTTTCAATGCCCCACGAATTTTAGAAGCTATGGCACGTGAAAATCAATTTTCAAAGGCTTTAACTAAAAGAACTAAGAATAATTTTCCAATTAGAACCTTCTTTATTTCCGTATTACTTGCAATTTTAATTCCAATGGCATTTGAATATAATATGGTTAATTTGATTACTTTAAGTGCTATGGTACGTTTCTTAGGCTTTATTGTAGTCCCATTGGCAGTTATTCAATTCTATCGTGGAAAAAATGCGGAGCCAGTGTTAGATGCCCAAAAGAATGTGTGGACTGATGTTGTCGTTCCAATTCTTTCTATTGCTTTAGTAATTTTTTTACTAATAGAATATAACTGGAAGGCTCAGTTTGGGGTAGTGAATGCCCAAGGACAAGTAACTGGAATTAACTGGTATGCTATTGCTATGATGATTTTTGGATTTATCCTTTTACCTCTAATTATGTTTATTATCTCTAGAAAAGATCGTAAAACTAGTAAATAACAAAAAAGACTGTTAAGCTCATTGGCTTAGACAGTCTTTTTGTGTGCTATAGAATTTTTATGTCAGCAGCTTCACACGATTCGATCATTTCGGGAGGCCAGATAGTTGCTTGGACTTCGCCAATATGAGCTTTTCCAAGCAAAAGCATGCATAAGCGAGATTGACCAATACCGCCACCGATTGTATAAGGAAGTTTACCTTCTAAAAGCATTTTATGGAAGGGTAAACCAGCTCTTTCTTCAGTATGAGCTTTTTTGAGTTGTTCTTTCAGTGACTCTTCGCTAACTCGAATCCCCATTGAAGAGATTTCTATTTTACGTTGTAAGGGTTCATACCAAAATAGTAAGTCACCATTTAATTCCCAGTCATCATAATCTGGTGCACGGCCATCATGCGGTTTACCGCTACGCTTTAATTTATCACCGATTTTCATTAAGAATACTGCTTTTTTCTCTTTAGCTATTTTATCTTCACGCTCTTCTGGTGCTAAATCTGGCCAGCGATCTTCAAGGTCTTGAGTAGTAATAAAAGTAATGTCACTAGGTAAGCGGTAAGTAGAACCAGGGTAGCGCGCGCTGAGCTCTTTTTCAGTTTCTTTAATCGCTTTAAAAATTTGTTTAACAGTGGTTTTAAGAGTCTCAATATTTCTTTCTTCTTTAGCAATAATCTTTTCCCAGTCCCATTGATCTACGTAGATTGAGTGAAAATTATCTAAATCTTCATCACGCCGAATTGCGTTCATGTTAGTATAAAGACCTTCATGCATTCCAAAACCATAGCGCTTAAGTGCTAGACGTTTCCACTTGGCCAAAGAGTGTACAACTTCGATTGTGTCATCTGGCATAGCCTTCATATCAAAAGCAACGGGACGTTCAATCCCATTTAAGTTATCATTTAAGCCAGTAGATTTTTCAACGAACATTGGTGCTGACATTCTTTGAAGGTTTAATTTTTCAGCAATTTTATCTTGAAAAGTTTCTCTAATGAAAACAATTGCGGCTTCAGTATCACGAATGGTTAAACTTGGATGGTAGTCCTTAGGTAATATTAATGTCATAATTATCTGTACTCCTTAGAAAAATTTTAAGAGTAAAGAAAAAAGCCCTTCACTCCTGAGTTTCTCAGGACGAAAGGCTTTTTTCCGCGGTACCACCTAAATTGTCTAAAAATAGACCAGCTTAATAGAACACAATCATGCTCTTCGGCTTGATAACGTACCGATGACGGCGTAGCTTACTTTAATTTAGGCTAGCAGCACAGCGGAAAAGTGTTATTCGATAATTCAGGGTCTACTAGCTTCTCACTAACGCTAATTCACTGAAAGAATAAAATTATCTACTCGTCTCTTCATTGCTTTTTAAGTTTTATATTAATTATATTTAACTCGATTTGCGTTGAAAAAGCAAGAGGTAAAAAGATAATTTTTTTCTAGTATGTTATGATGAATCTTGCATAAGATTAGGAAAGTTGGAAAAATATGACAAAAAAGAGATTGTGGACGTGCTTGGCAGCATTAGCCTGTGTCTTTTGGGGTATTTCAGGGTTATTTGCTAAGGGATTATTTAATATCAGCTCAAGTATAACGCCGATTTGGATTTCACAAGTTCGAATGGTAGTAAGCGGAGTATTATTATTGATTTTTGCTCAAATTACTGGCAAAAGACCACTTAAAACTATGACTGATAAAAAAGATGCAATTACTGTCATTGCGTACGGTTTGTTGGGGTTATTACCCGTGCAATATTGTTACTTCATTGTTGTTCAACAAGCAAATGCTTCCATTGCTACTGTATTACAGTTTATTGGACCATTTTTTGTCTTATTTTATATGGTAGTATTTGAGCATCAGGTATTACGTGCAGTAGATGTAATTGCTGCTATTGTTGCTTTTATAGGAGTTTTCTTTTTAGCTACACATGGGCACTTTAATCAATTGTCCCTAACTCCTTCAGTTTTATTTTGGGGTCTAATTTCGGCAGTAGGTGTAGCTACCAATACTCTTATTCCACGTCGATTACTTGATCATACTTCTAGTTTAGTAGTAACTGGATGGGGCTTGCTTTTTTCAGGGATTGCTTTGGTAATAGTACATCCGGTATGGCCAAAGATTCCGAATAATATTAATGTTTTTTGGCTAATGGCTGGTGTAATCGTGATTGGAACTCTAATTCCATTTCAATGGATGATGGGATCACTTCGTTATATTAAACCATCAACTGCTAGTTTATTAGATGCTTTTGAGCCGGTTTCCGCAACGATTGGGTCAGTAATTATTTTTGGATTAGTGATGGCTCCAATTGATTGGATTGGTTCAATAATGATCATTTGTGCAGTATTAGCACTTAATTGGGAACCGAAAAGTCGTAATAAAAAAGAGTAGTTACTCAAAACTCCCGAGTAACTACTCTTTTTTGTAATTAAGCATTTCTTTTGCTGATTTTACTATGTTTATATCCATAGACACAGTAAATAAATAGTCCAAATAAGAACCAAACACTAGCAAAAATGTAAGTTTTAACAGATAAAAAACACATCATGCCAATACAGGCAAGTCCAGAAAGAATTGGAATTACTGGATAGAATGGAACCTTAAAGTCTCCTTCTGGAATATCTTTTCTTCTTCGTAATAAAATAACTCCAAATGAAACAAAGGTGAAAGCAAGCAGTGTTCCAATTGAAACTAAGCTGGTAAGTTCTTCAAGAGAAAAGAGACCACCCATAATGGCAATAACAATTGTTACGATCCACAAGGCATTTTCTGGAAGACCATGTTTATCAATTTTTCCTAAAAAGCTAGGTAGAAGCCCATCACGTCCAATAGAATAAATCAAACGTGAACTTGAGTAAATCATGGTTAACATCATTGTACTCATGCCGATAATAGCACCAATCGATAATAAGTCTGCTACCCAACCTTGGTTAACTACCTTTAGAGCGTAGGCAACCGGATTGGCTACATCGAGTTGTTTATAATTTACCATTCCAGTTAAAACTACTGAGACTCCCATATAAAGAAGTGCCGCCACGATTAGAGTACCGATGATTCCAATAGGCATATTTTTTTTAGGATTTTTAACTTCAGCTGCTGAAGATGAAACAACATCAAAACCTAAAAATGCGAAAAAGACTGTTGTAGCTCCACGTAAAACGCCCGTAGTTCCATATGGCGTGAATGGCTGATAGTTTTTAGGCTTAATAAAAAATAGACCAACACCAATAAAAATAAATATGATTGCTATCTTAATTAAAACAGCAGCATTATTAAATTTCATGGATGCTTTCATTCCACGAGAAAGTAAGATTCCAATTAATAAAACACTAATAACTGCCCATAAATTTAGGTACGTACCATTTAATGGATCAAATGGTCCCTCAAAATGATGCGGGATGTGTAAGCCAAAGCTGTGTAGCAAGGAGTTAAAATAAGAAGCCCATCCAGCAGATACGGCAGCAACTGATAACATATATTCTAAGATTAATGCCCAGCCTAAAATCCAGCCAATAACTTCTCCGTAAAGAATATTTCCGTAGGAATAAGCCGAGCCTGCAACCGGGATGCTAGAAGAGAGTTCGGCATAACACATACTCGCTAGAGTACAAACTAATGCAGCAATTAGAAATGAAAGGGTGACACCAGGGCCCGCTTCTTTTGCGGCCACTGTACCTGGTAAAATAAAAATTCCTGTACCGATAACTGCACCAATACCAATAGTTAATAAGTCAAAAGCCCCGAGCGTTTTGACAAAGTGCTTATCAGTACCAAGATAACGCTTGAGGCTTTCTTTCCTAAACGGATTCAACTTCATTAGCAGTGCGCTCCTTGTGACGTTCTAAAATCATTTTAACAATTGCGTTTGCCACATTTGTGTTTCGAAGTAGCGGTCCGTGTGAATATGATCCAATAAAGTTTTTGTAGCGTAAACCTTCAACTTTATCTTGAGGATTGTTGCCATAACCTTCAATCATTTCACCAAAGGGATGAAGCATATTAGTATTATCAAAGTAAGTTTGTCCTGAATGATTTTCAAAGGCTTTTACTTCGCCCCATTCAGTCATGTAGCGCGTATCACCAATCATTCGCTTGTCTGCCTTAAAAATTGTATGTAGAGGTAAGATTCCTAACCCTTTGATGGTAATGCCAGAGTTAGTTTTATAATAGTCTCCCATCAATTGATAACCACCACAGATACAAAGCATTGGATTACCGGCTTTGATATAGTTTTCAATTGTTTCTTTATGACGTGGCAGATCTTTAGCTACAACAGTTTGTTCAAAGTCTTGACCACCACCAAAGAATAAAAAGTCGTAGTCATTAGCATCAAAACTATCGTCTAATGAAATGTTATCAACTTCAGTTTGATAGCCTTGCTTATCCAATAGGTAACGAATTACTTTAACATCGCCAGAATCTCCATAAGTATTCATTAAATCTTCGTATAAGTATGCAATTTTTATTGTTTTATCTGCCATAATTATCATCCTTATTTAAATTGTATGTTCAAAGTATAACTTAAAATTGCCTTAAATCCTAGTTAGTAAAAAATATTAGTTCATTTCTTCTTGGGCGGCTAGATGGTTGATTGGGCCATATTTAGAGCCAACATTTATTGGATGTGAAATTGCTTCATAGGTAAAATCTTTAGCGATTTTAACAGCAGTTTTGAGATCAGTACCTTTAGCTAATTCAGCTGTAATTACCGCTGATAAAGTATCACCAGTTCCGTTAACTCGGTCTGTTTTAAAATATGGCTTAGTTAACCATTCTTCTGAACCATCTGCTAATAAAAGGTAGTCCTTAACTTCGGTTTGATTACTATTATGGTGACTACCCTTAATTAAAACGTTCTTAACGCCCATTTTTTGTAGTTTTCTTGCACCTTGTTTAATCTCATTTTCATTCTTTAGTTCAAGTCCAGTCAATTTCTGAGCTTCAAAAAAGTTCGGTGTAATAATTGTTGCAAGGGGAACTAATTCATCAAGAAAAGCTTGATAGGCATCATCTGCCAAAAGGGTAGCTCCATGTTTAGTGATGATTACTGGATCAAGCACAATATTTTGCATTTGGTAATGTTTTAAGTTTTTAGCAACTACATCAATGATGTCTTTATTAGCTAGCATCCCTGTTTTAACAGCTTTTATTTTAAAGTCTTCATTTAAAACATCAAATTGCTTTTGAATAAAATCTAATGGCATTAATTGTTGTGCAAAAATACCTTGAGAATTTCCTGCGACAGCAGCAGTTAAAAGCCCCATTCCATAAACACCACGTGCATAAAAAGCATGTAAATCTGCTGGCATCCCAGCACTTCCGTCGCTATCATGACCTGCAATTGTTAAAGCCTCAATATGTTCTTTTGTCATCTTGCTAACTCAATCCTCCTAAAATTTATTTTTGGTAAATTATTACTATCAATTATAAAAAATAAACTAACAAAGTGAAAGTGTTCTGTACGCAAGGCAGAAGGGAAAAACTTTTCTTGAACTTAAATCTCAAATACTTAATTAGTTTAGAAAATAGTCTAGAATATAAACTGAGAGATAATATGGAGAATAAAGGATGAAAAATATGGAACATAATCGTTTAGTTACCTTTGATGGTACTGTTAATTTTCGCGATATTGGTGGCTATGAAAATAATGAAGGTAAACATGTTAAGTGGAATAAAATTTATCGTTCTGATTCCTTAAGTAGTCTAACTAAACGCGATGAGGAAAAGTTAGAAGAAATGAAAGTCACAGTAGATTGTGATTTGCGTACAAGTAATGAACAATTAATGGCCCCGGACCGACAATGGAAAGGAGTAGAAGTTCTCGATTGTCATGTTTATGCAGAAGATAGTAGCGGTAATTTTGTTAATGACAGTCATAAACTGTATCGCTTTTTACATCATATTCCGAAAGTTAATAGTTATTTAGGTGAGATTTATCAAAATGTGATTTTAAGTCCTGCTAGTCAAAAGGCTTTTGCTCGTGTGTTTGCATCTCTGCTTACATTGCCTGAGAATGAAGCGTTAGTGTATCACTGCAGTGCTGGTAAAGATAGGACAGGAATGACCGCAGCATTAATTTTAAAGGGACTTGGTATTGATGAGCATACAATTGCCCGTGACTATTTATTAACAAATGAGCTGTATACTTTTGGTCTTAAAAAACAACTTCCAAGTGATTCTGAGATGATTAAAATGGTTAATCGAATGAATGTTACGGAAGGGGAAGGTACCGCTATTGAAGGAATTACTCAGACAATTGATAGCGGGTATGGTGGTTTTGAAAATTACTTTACGAAAGAACTTGGTTTTTCAAAGCAAGATCTAAAAGATTTTAGAAAAATGTATTTAGAATAACAAAAAACATTAGACACACTGAAGTGCCTAATGTTTTTTAGTTTCCACTAGATTCACGTTTAAGTAATTCTACGGGTAAATAGTAGGTATAGTTATCCAATTCTTCAGTTGGATTATCGATTCTTTTTTCTAAAAGTTTAACAAGTAATTGTGCAATTGAGGGAATAGGTTGAACAATTGTAGATAAACGTGGTTCAAAATCACGGACAACTTTACTACCATCAAAGCCAATAAGTTTTAAATCTTTAGGAATATGAATACCTAAATCATGGCTGATATTTAAAATAAGAAGAGCAGTGAGGTCATCAGAAGCGACGATTCCATCTACCTTATGATTTTCTAGCAAATCTCTAATTGCCATTTCTTTTAAGGCAAGAGTTTCATTGAAGATTACTGGATGGATGTGTTCTGTTAACTTGAGTTCTTTAATTGTTTCTTTATAGCCCAGGAGCCGCTTTTGAGTAGGGTGACCATCTAAAGTGGGATTTCCAACAAAGTAAATGTGACGTGCACCGTGATTATAAAGCTCTTGAGTAGCTAAACTACCGCCTTTAAAGTTATCGGCACTAACGATTGGAATATTCTCCGATAGTTTTCGATCAAAAGATACAATTGGTAAGCCGGTTCGTTGATATTCGTCAATTCCTAAGTTGTGTGCACCAGCAATAATACCATCGACTTGATTAGCCATTACCATTTGTAAATAGGTACGTTCTTTTTCTTTATCATTGCCTGCATTACACAGGATCGTTTTATAGCCGTGCTTGAAAAGTTGGTTTTCTATTTTAGAAACTAATTCTCCAAAAAAAGGATTAGAAACATCCGGGAAAATTAAACCAATTAATTTGGTTTTCTTGCCTTGCAGAGATCGAGCAACTGAATTAGGTTGGTAATTCAACTCTTTCATTGCTTCATGAACTTTTTTACGTGTTTTTTGACTAATATAGCCGTAATTATTAATTACGCGTGAAACTGTAGTAACGGAGCAGCCTGCTTTGGCAGCTACATCGGTTAATTTGACCATTATTATCTTCCTATAATATAGAATTCATGCTCCATAGTCGTCCCGTGTACTTAGTGTCTTTGTCAAAAGCAATTTTTTGGTTTGGAGTTGATGCAAAGAATCTTAAAGTTGCAACATGACGACCATTATTGATGAAAATTTCGCATAATGAGCCATCGATAAAAATATCTAAATCTAGATCTTGATCATCTTTCAGGTCAATTGTTCTAGTTGCTCCATAATCTGGATTAACAGCTGGACCACTTGAAGCACGATCAATTGTTAATTTTGCATTTTGATCTGTATTAAAATCCAGGACTAGACTTGTTGATAAATCTTCATTAGAAGCTAAGTGTAATTTTCCACTTTGACCAGCTAGTAAGTGAAGTTTTAGTTCATATTGCTTACCGGCTGCTTGACTAATTATCCTTTCATTATTGAGCTGTTTCTCATTATGACGTAATTTCTTAATTGCGTCTACTGGATGTTGATATAACGCCCCATCTTTAATTTCTAATCGCTTAACTTGACTGTAGCAATTAGCCCAGTTCTCTTTATCGGTTGGATAAGTACAGTCTGGAAGACCAACCCAAGAAATAGCATAAGCATTTCCATCTGGTGCGTTAAAAGCTTGAGTAGCATAGACATCAAAGCCATCATCTAAATTAGCTGGTTTTTCTTGAAGAGGGGCAAATTTTGCTTCACTTAAGTTAATATCTTTTCCAATCCAGTACATATTTGGATAGATATTTTTGTAGTCGGCAACTGACTTGTCTAATCCTTGAGGGCAGAAAATTAAAACAGGATAATTATTAATAAAAACTAGGTTAGGACATTCAATCATATAGCCCATTTCGTCTTTGCCTAAGTCTAAGTAGCCATTTTCATGCCAATTTTTGAGATCAGTTGATTCATAAATATCAATGTGACCCTTCTTAGTCTTAGCATCTTGAGCCCCAAGTAAAACATAATATTTTCCATCATGCTCAAATAATTGTGGATCACGGAAGTGTTCACTAACATGATCTGGAGGCAAGATTGCGGCGTCCTTAGGTTTAGTAATATGATTAGCTTTATCCATTTCCGCAATTACTTGATAAGGAATTCTAGTCCAGTCTTTATCGCGGTGATTGCCTGTATACATTAATAGAAGTTTTCCATCATGTTCCATTGCTGAACCTGAGTAGGCACCTGCATTATCTAAGTCACTATCTGGATCAATTGCTGAACCAAGATAATGCCAATGCACTAAGTCTAGTGAAGCATAGTGAATCCAAGATTTAACTCCATGAACTGGTCCAAATGGATAAGACTGACAAAATAGATGGTATTCACCATTATAATAGGAAAATCCATTAGGATCATTGATTAATCCAGAAAGTGGGTGGATATGATAGTGCATTTGATAGGGAGACGTTGCAGCTTGAGCTTGAAGATTTAATAAAGTCTGTGCATCCCAATCTTTATATTTGCGATAACGTTGTTCTCTTGTCCATTCCATAACTTATTCACCTCATTGAATATGTAAACGCATTCTTATATAAGAATGTTAACTTAAAGCTGGTCTATATGTCAAACGAATAACAGTATTAAACTAGTATTTTAAAAAAATAGAAATTAAAATGTTGCAAAATAATAACATTTTTTATGATAAGCGCTTGACATAATCTGGGAATACGCTATCATAATACATGTAAATATTTAAAACGCTTACACATTTTCAAGGAGGAGACAGACATGGATCACAAAAAAGTTGCTGAAACAGTTATTGAAGCTGTTGGTCGCGACAACTTAGTAGCCGCTGCTCACTGTGCTACGCGTCTACGTTTAGTCTTAAAAGACGATAGTAAAGTAAATATGAAAATGCTTGATAGCGATCCAGATATCAAGGGTACTTTTAAAACTAACGGTCAGTTTCAAATTATTATTGGACCTGGGGATGTTAATAACGTCTACGATGAATTAATTAAAATGACGGGTTTATCAGAGCTTTCAACTGATGATTTAAAGAAGGTTGCTCAAAAGGATCAAAAGTTCAATCCAGTAATGGCCTTTATTAAGCTTTTATCTGACATCTTTGTTCCTATTATTCCAGCCTTAGTAGCCGGTGGTTTATTAATGGCTTTGAACAACTTCTTAACTTCTCCAGGTTTATTTGGAGCTAAGTCAGTTGTTCAAATGGCACCTAGCGTTAAAGGATTATCTGAAATTATCCAGGTAATGTCCGCTGCTCCATTTATTTTCATGCCTATCTTAGTTGGTATGTCTGCTGCTAAACGTTTTGGAGCTAACCAATTCTTGGGTGCAACTATTGGTATGATTATGACCACTCCAGCTTTAGGTGGAGCTGGTAAATATTGGGATATCTTTGGTTTACATGTTTCACAAACCAACTACCAATACCAAGTTATTCCAGTTTTAGTAGCTGTTTGGCTTTTAGCTTTCTTAGAAAAGAGATTCCACAAGTGGCTACCATCTGCAGTTGACTTTACTTTCACACCACTTCTTTCAATTATGATCACTGGTTTCTTAACTTTTACAATTATTGGACCAGTATTTAAAGGTGTGTCAGATGCAATAACTACTGCTATTGTTTGGCTTTACAATACTACTGGTGCCTTTGGTATGGGTATCTTTGGTTTATCTTACTCAGCTATTGTTACTACTGGTCTTCACCAAAGTTTCCCAGCAGTTGAAACTCAACTTTTAGCTGAATATGCACGTGGTCGTGGATCCGGTGACTTTATCTTTGTTACCGCATGTATGGCTAACGTTGCTCAAGGTGCTGCTACCTTTGCTATTTACTTCTTAACTAAGAATGAAAAGGTTAAAGGTTTAGCCAGTTCATCTGGTGTTTCTGCATTACTTGGTATTACCGAACCAGCATTGTTTGGTGTTAACTTGAAGTACAAGTTCCCATTCTTCTGTGCTTTAATTGGTGCAGGTGTTGGTGCTGCTTTTGCAGGATTAATGCATGTTACTGCTGCTGCTCTTGGTTCAGCTGGTTTCCTTGGATTCTTGTCAATGGTTCCAAAGAGCATTCCAATGTGGGCACTTTCTGTAGCAATTAGTTTCATTGTTGCCTTTGGTTTAACCTTTGTATATGGCAAACGTCACTTTAAGGAAGACGTAGTAGAAGAATCCGGTACTGTTGAATCTGCTGGTGATCAAGTAGCACAACAAGAAAAAGCTGAACAAATTATCAAAGAAGATAAAGAATTACATGATGAAGTAATTGCTGCTCCTGTTTCAGGTAAGGCAGAAAGCTTGAAAGATGTAAATGACCCAGTCTTCTCTACTGAAGCAATGGGTAAGGGTGCTGCAATGGTACCAAGTGAAGGTACTATCTACTCCCCAGTAACTGGTGAAATTACAGTTGCTTATGAAACTAAGCATGCTTATGGAATTAAATCCGACGAAGGTGCAGAAGTTTTAATTCATATTGGTATCGACACTGTTAACATGAAGGGTGAAGGATTTACTACTGATGTAAAACAAGGCCAACATGTTGAAAAAGGTGAAAAGCTTGGAACAGTTGATTTAGATGCTGTAAAGAAAGCAGGATACGATACAACTGTCATGACTGTAATTACTAACACTACTAGCTATGCAAATGTTCAACGTATTGATGGCGTAGAAAAGAAGCATGGTGACGACTTAATCGCAGTTACTAAGAGATAAATTTTATTAATAAAATGAAATAAGCTCATTTCCGTTTTAGGGTATGAGCTTATTTTTTGTTCTAAATTTAGGACTAGAATTATATAATTACATATCATTAACTTAGAAAAGAGATGAAATAATGCAAATTGGGAAAGAACTGAAAAAATTACGGTTAGAACTAGGACTAAGTCAAACAGAGATGGTAGGAGATATTTTAACAAAATCCTACTATTCAAAAATCGAACGAGGATTACATGAAATTAACGCAAAAGATTTGATTGAAATACTTGAACGAAATAGAGTTAATATTTCCGATTTCTTTCAGGGTATAGAAAGTAAGGGGAAAAGTAAAAAATATTTAGAGCAGTTAAGAAATGCATATTATGAACAAAATCTTTCAAAAATTGTAGAAATAAGAAAAATTTGTGCTACAGATTATCAATACAGAAATGTTTATGCTCATGCTCTTCTTTTAGAGAACTTTTTTAAAAAGAAGAAACTATCATGTAAAGAAGAAGCAATGATTAAGAAATTAATACTTAATATAGATGAGTGGGGAGAAGATAACTTGCGTTTGTTTGCTATGGCTATATCTCTGTTTGATGAATCAGAGATTGAGTATGAACTAAATATGATTTTAAGAAAGTATAAGGAAATAGATAAAGCCAGCAGGAAAATTCAAGAAATACTTGGAGGAATAATGGTTAATTATTTAAACATAATGTTCTTAAAACATGATAGAAATTTTGAGATGATAAGCAAATTGAGAAATTTCTTGTATAAGTTACCGGTTGAGCCAAGAACTATATTTTTTAAAGTGATGGCAGATTATTATGGTTATCTTTTTAATGAAGAAAAATTAGAAGCAAAAAAGATTTTAGACTTTTTTGAAAGACATGGGATGGAGTCGATTACAGCCTATATAGCATTTTAGTTGTGTCATGATAGACACTTCGCTGATGGATTTTTAACAGTTTTGTATTATATATTCAAAGCCTTGAAATTAATAATATTTTATCTATTAGTGGAACGAATAAAAAATGAATGTTAATAAACTTATATTAGAAATAAGCTATTTATTTTGTTGTATAGGTCCGATCGTTATACTTATTATTAGAAATATAAATGATCTAATGACTGTAACATTTGGAATATTATCAATTATTTTTCTTATATATATGTTTTGGTATATTTTTATATTTCACAAGAATAAGTTTTGATTGGCCGATTGTAAAATTAAGTTGAACACTTTTGAAAAATAAAAAAGTCCATCT
>CANPPJ010000021.1:0-20100 GCA_947575965.1 uncultured Lactobacillus sp.
ATCACATCTATCGAGCAGCTTAAGTGTTCAATTTATTATTGCAATTTACGAAAAATATTCATTATATATATTTTTCAAATCTAGACTAACTGTGTACATTCTTGGCTTTAAGAAGAAATAAAACATAGTATATATAAATAATAATAATAGTATTATCCAAAAATAAAGAACATTCGTTTTGATAAGATAAACAAGAATTATAGCTAATGAGACCAAAAGAGCAATTAACTGGCTTATCGTCTGAAAAATAAACGATATCACTTCAGTAATATCATCATTAACCTGATCAGTTAATTTTATCGGATCCTTTTTTAGTATTTCCAATGTATCTTTTTTATATAGCTTTTTGATTAATAATTCATTCGCATATAAAAAAGCTCTTCTATAATCAAGTATTTGAACTTTATTTTTAAAAAAGGATAGGATAAGTTTTAAAATTCCTAGAAAAACAAGGAGACATAATATTTTAAAAAAATTTCCTCTATCTTTACTATAAACTAAAGAATTTAGTAACTGTCCCTCTAAAAAAATATTTCCAATCATTGCTATCGTATTTACCATACTTGCAAGTTGTAGCAATAATATCTTATATTTATTTCTTTTTATAATGCTTTTTACAATTGTTTTCATAATTTCTACATTTTCTTTAACTATCCTTACTTTGCTTCCTATTGAAAGAAACTCCTACTTGAGAACTAAGGTAGTCTGATATCTAACCATATGAGACTTTTTTCATTTAAAGTTGAATAAAATTATAATTTATCTTATTATTATTTTCAATATTTTTTAATGTAGTTTTATTTTTAATATAAAAAATACCTCATTACATTTTTAAGTAATTTTAGAAAGGTGGGTGTAATATATCTTTGATTAATCTTAAAAATGTTATATCATTAGAATCAATAATTTAGAAAAGGACATGTTGCTATATGATGCTAATTGTATTTTAGTCTCAAGGGACTAATCTACCTTCCCTTGAGAAAAAACAAATTTAAATTCTATTTTCTTAAGGAGAAAAATAAAAATTGAATAATACTGACGAAATCGAATTTTCACGTGTACGTAAACTTGTAGCTGGCTATGCCGTTTCACCAGAAGCTAAGGAGAAAATTTTAGCTCAACCACTTGCAAACAAGTTAGTCAAAGCAAATGCGTTATTAGATGAAACGGAAGAAATGTTCTGGATTTTAGATCATGGTCTACACATCCCTTTTATTAATTCAGATGCTTTTACCCCAATCATAAATAAAGTTAAAAAAGGGTATATCTTAAATCCCCGCGAACTAGAACAAGTTGCTGACTTTATTAGGGTTACCCGCTTATTAGTACGCTTTTTTGATAAACAAAGAATTAATGCTACAATTGTGGCCAGCTATTGTGATACGTTAACTATTCTAGATGGATTAGAAGAATTAATTTATCAAGATATTGAGCGCGGACAGGTTTCAGACCGAGCAGATAAAGAGCTGGCTAAACTACGCCAAAGAAGTGGCAAATTAAATATAACTATCAAAGAAACCCTACAGAAATACTTGCAGACAAAAAAGTACCAATCAATGTTGCAAGATTTTCAGATTATTCAAAAAGACAATCACTATACTCTTCCTGTTAAGGCAAGCTTTAAGCATACTTTTGGTGGAAATATTATTGATCAATCTAATAATGGGACCACTGTTTTCATTGAGCCAACCAAGATAGTTCATCTTACCCAAGAAAAAACTACAGTCGAAAATCAAATTTACTTAATTGAATCTCAAATTTTGGGAAATTTAACAGCAAAAATCTATAATGAGCTAACTCATTTTAAAGCCAACCTTACTGTTATTGTTGATCTAGATTGTATCTTAGCACGCGCAAAATATTCGCATGCTATTGGTGGCAAACGACCAATTTTAAATGAACAAAATGAGCTTCAATTGACTGGAATGAAGCATCCCTTGTTAAGTAATCCCGTTCCTCTATCCCTTAAGTTAGATCCAACTAAACATGGCTTAATTATTACTGGACCGAATGCAGGTGGGAAAACTGTCACACTCAAAACTGTCGGCTTAGCCACTGCAATGAGTGAATTTGGTCTCTTCTTACCTAGTACATCACCATGCTCAATTCCGGTTATGACAGAAATCTATACTTCAATTGGTGATCATCAAGACTTAGATAACTCTCTCTCAACATTTTCTGCTGAAATGAAAAAGATGGCAGAGATTGTTCAAAAGGCCACTCCAAGCAGTCTGATTTTGTTAGATGAACTAGGTAGTGGAACAGATCCCAATGAAGGTGCAGCTCTTGCCATTGCTATCCTGCAAACCCTGCAACTAAAGGGTTGCCTAATCTTAGCAACCACCCACTATAGCACTATAAAAGATTATTCGACTAAAAATCCTGCTTTTATTACGGCAGCAATGGATTTTGACTTACAAACTCTACACCCCACCTATAAACTACTTTTAAATCAAGTAGGCGCCAGTCGTGCTCTCTGGATTGCAGAAAAAAGTGGTATGCCCGACAACGTATTGTCAGAAGCTAAAGATTTCTTAAATACTGGAAGCTTTCCTTTAAAGCAGGCAAATCTTAAATTTAAAAATAAGCCGAAAAAAGTTAAATCTCTACCTTCTTTTAAAAAAGGTGATCGAATCAAAGTACCAAAATATTACCAAGAGGTCCTCTTTTATGAGAACGCTGATATAGCTAATCAGATTGTAATTTTTGTTAATAAAGCTTTTGAGACTGTCCCTATAAAGGGAGCAAAATTAGTTCGAAAAGCTGAAGAACTTTATCCTACAGGGTATAATCTCGATTTATTATTTATCCAAGATTGGCAAGAATACAAATTCAATAAGGATTTAGATCGCGGTTCCAAAAAGGCCTGGAAGAAGTTGAAAAAGTAATAACACAACTATTTAAATAATTATAAAAATAAGCTCTCCAACTTACTTTAAGCTAGAGGGCTTATTTGTGTTTATTCAGATATTTTTATCCATCAAGTTCTACGCCCTGCAGTTCTTTCATTGCATCATAAGCAGCTGATCGTTTATTATGATCAACTCCTAGAATTAATAAATCTCCTGCTACAATTAGGGTATCACCATGAGGAATTATTTCTCGGCTTCCCCTTCTAATCGTTCTAACAAGCACATTATCGGGCCAGTTAACATCCTTGATTTCCTGATCTACTAACTTACTATTTTCATATACTGGAATATCTAATTCGTCTTCTTCACCGGAGATTGGCTGCAAATGTGTTTCTGGCATCATAGCAGCTGCTAAACTATCATAAATTGGCTTTCCACCAAGAATTTGATCGATTAAAAGTGCAATAAATGCCACAACAGCCAGTGGCATTAAGTGAAGAAGCGATCCGACCATTTCAGTAATCAAAATAATTGCTGTAAATGGTGCGCGAATTATCGCCGCAAAATAACCTGCCATTGAAAAAATTATTAAGTTAATAACTAAGTGTGCAGGCATTAAACCAAGTTGTACCATTAATGTACCATAGGTTGCTCCAATTAGAGCGCCCATAGTTAAAATTGGCAAAAATATACCACTAGGTAAACCTGAATCATAAGAAATAATTGAAAACGCAATTCGCAGCACATAGTAAAATGCTAAAATTCCAACTAGTGCCCATCCACCTTGAGTGAGCATTTTTTGTAAAGATAAAATCAAACGATTACCTGGTCCAGTAATTAATGGCCAATAATACATAATTGGAATTAAAATTATTAATGGAATTAAACCATGTAGCCAACGTGGCAACCAGGTGATTTTTAAATAGACTTTTTTTAATCCAAATAAACCTTTTTTATATAAATGGCCTAATAGTCCCAGGATAATCCCTAAAATCACCAAATGCCAGTACAAATAAATTGGAAATGAATGATCATATGGCATCCCTAAAGCATGGTGTAAGCCAAAAAAGTAGGACACCATAAAATTAGCGGCAATTGCTCCTACCAAGGAATTCATCCAAACTCGCGGAGAGAAATTATGAAAAATTTCTTCTAAAACAAATAGTGCTCCACTCAATGGTGCTCCAAATGCAGCTGATAAACCACTGGCAGCTCCCGTTGCAAGTAATACCCTTTGATTGTATTTACTTTGTTTTAGCTTCTCACCCACTCCCTGGCCAATGGATGAACCAAGTTGAAGGGATGGTCCCTCAGGTCCTAGAAACAAGCCCGTTCCAATTACTAAGATTCCCCCGATGAGCTTTCTCCACAAAATCTGCCACCATTTAAGTTGGAGCTTACCTTGAAGCTGTAATTTAACTTCCGGAATACCGGATCCTCCAACGTGTGGATACTGTTTAACAAAATATCCCGCTATGATCCCTACTGCGGCTAACCCAAGAACAATTGCAACAAACCAAACTGGATTATTATGGGCCTCTTTAAAAAGATAGAGCCAAAAAGCAGACGTCTTTTCAATTCCAAATCTAAATAGTCCAACTACAGCCCCTGCAATTAGTCCTACAATTAATGCCTGCAGCATCAATTTTAGATTATCTTTTTCTTCTTTCCTCATTCTTACTTACCTACATCCCTATTTATTAGATACTGCTTTATTTTAACGCAAAAAGTCACTACATCTGTAGTGACTTTTTTAGTTTCATGTGAAACATTGTTATTTTTCTTCGTACCATTCAGTATGGAAAGTACCTGGACGATCATTTCTTTGGTAAGTGTGTGCGCCAAAGTAATCACGTTGACCTTGAATAATATTTTGAGGTAAGCGTGGGTTAAAAATAGATTCTAAGTAATTCAAAGCCGCACTAAGAGTTGGGGTTGGTACACCAGCATCAGCAGCACTCTTAACCACATCTCTAAGAGCACCAATATTTTCTTTTTTCACCTTATCAAAGAATGGGGCCTTAAATAAGTTAGGTAAGTCTTTATCAGCATTATAAGCAAACTTAATATCATGAAGCATTTGTGAGCGAATAATACATCCAGCTTCCCAGTTTTGGGCAATAGTTGAATAGTGCAAACGCCAGTTGTAAGCTTTTGCGGCCATAGTTAATTGTTCAAATCCTTGACCATATGAAACAGCCATAGCTAAGTAAAGTGCCTTTGCGAGTTGATCAACTAAGTCTTTTGGAGCCTTTTCTGGATCAATCTTTGGTTCAGGATCATTTCTTAAAGTTGCTTTTGACATAAAGCGAGCAAGAACAGCTTCTGCAATTACAGTAATTGGTGCACCTAGACGAATTGCATCTTCAAGCATCCAGTTACCTGTTCCCTTATAAGAAGCTTCATTTAAAATATGATCAATAATATGATCATCAGTCAAATCATCTTTTTGCTTTAAGACTTTTGAAGTGATTTCAATTAGGTAAGCTTGTAAAGCACCCTTATTCCACTCTTTGAAAATTTCACTCATTTCATCATTTGAATAATGACCAACGGTGCGTAAAACATCATATACTTCAGAAATAATCTGCATAATGCCATATTCAATACCATTGTGAACCATCTTCACATAGTGACCACTACCTGCTGGCCCAATATAACCAACACATGGTTGACCAGTTGGAGTCTTGGCTGCCATAGCTTCAAGAATTGGTGCTACTTCTTCATAAGCCTTTTCGTCACCACCTGGCATTAAGGCAGGACCGTTCAAAGCTCCCTCTTCACCGCCAGAAACACCCATACCAATGAAGTGAATACCGTGCTTTTCCATTTCCTTGTAGCGACGATTAGTATCATGGAAATTAGAATTACCACCGTCAATTAAAATATCGCCCTTATCTAAAAGAGGCAATAATTTTTGTAAAGTTTCATCAACTGGTTTACCAGCCATGATTTGAATCAAGATTTTTCGTGGCTTTTCTAGTGAATTAACAAATTCTTCCCAAGTATAAGTTGGCTTTAAATTTTCATCTTCATATTTTGCTAAAGCGTCAACCTCTGGCTTATCAATTGAAAATCCAGAGACAGAGTAGCCATGATTTTTAACGTTTAAGGCAAGGTTTTTCCCCATAACGGACAAGCCAATAACCCCAAATTGTTGCATATTTTTGCCTCCACATATTTAATAAAATTCGTTCATCTACTAGTATACTTTTTTATTATGAATTTCGCACAACTTTGCTTACTTTTTATTAAAAAAATAAAGAGTTCAGCTATGTGAACTCTTTATTTACTTATTTCCTAGGAAATTAATGGCGTGATGCGCCTGATGAAGCATCTTCTTTAGCTTCAACTGGCTCTGCTTCAGTATGTTCAGATGCACCAGATGCAGCATCTGCCTCAACTCCATACTTACCAGCGAAGTAACTAAATGGCTTCAAAGCTTGAGCATCATATTTAGCAACGAAAGCTGGATCATCTAAAGTATTTAATTCAGTTGAATATGGCATATCGTGAGTAATCTTACAGTCGATTAAAACTGGTCCTTCCATTTGTTGAGCAGCAGCTACTGCATCTTCAAATTCTCTCTTGGTACGAACAGTAAAGCCTTTTACATTCATACCTTCAGCAGTCATAGCCCAATCATTGTCAGGAAGTTTTACACCAGATAATGGTTGGTGAGATTCATCAACCTGTTCAGCTTCAATATAGCCCAAAGTTTCATTAGTGAAGACCACATTAATGACATGCATATTGTAGCGAGCTTGGGTTAAAAGTTCTTGATTCATCATGGCAAAACCACCATCACCAGCTAGATTCCATACTTCACGGTCTGGATAAATAGTTGCGGCAGCTAAAGCAGCTGGAGCACCATAGCCCATAGTTGCATATAACCCTGATGTAGTCCACTTTTGATCATCATGTAAATGCATCAAACGATCAAAATTAATATTTACATTACCTACATCTACTGCAAATACTGCATCGTTGGCAGCCCTCTTATTGATTACATCAAAAATTGGCTCCACTCTCATTGGCATTTCATTGGAATCATTAAAACTTTCAAGCCAAGCTTCCCAGTTTTCACGATCAGCAAGAGCAGCCTTATATAATGGGGATTCTGCGCGACTTTCACCAGCTTCAATTAAAGCACGTAAAGTTTTCTTAGAATCAGCTAACATTGGAACAGTTACAGCATGACGCTTACCCAGTCTTTCTGAATTAATATCAATTTGGATTACTTTTGCCTTAGGATTGAAGAAGAAGACAGAGAATGGTGAATTGTTACCAACCCAAACTACTAAATCGGCATGAGTTTGAATATCATTACTTGGCTTAGCACCAACACGACCAATTGAGCCCATGTATGCTGGAAACTCATCCTCAACAATTCCTTTTCCTAAAACTGATGAAACTAGTGGCATCTTAAATTTATCAGAAAATTCCTTTAATTCTGTACTAGCATCTTGAGCACCATGACCAAAGTAAACAATTGGATTTTTAGCTTCTTTAATTAATTCAAGAGCTTTATCAATTTGCTCCTTACGAGGTGCCGGGAAATTAGGAACAACTTTATGTGCTGCTGCGTTATTACGGAAGTTATCTTCGATCTTATTCCAACCAAAGTCCTTTGGTAAAATTAAAACAGCTGGGCCCTTCTTTTGATAAGCTTGACGAATTGCCTCATCCATTAAAACCGGGATAGATTCAGCAGTTTTTGCTTGATGATTCCAGACTGCAACTGGATCAAACCATGGCTTTTCATCAAAAGCTTGGAAGAAATCAATATCTTGACGACTGGTTGGAACATTAGCAACAATTGCAACCATTGGTGTCTTATCATATTTTGCATCATATAGTCCGTTCATTAAGTGAACGGCACCCGGACCAGCAGAACCAAAACAAACTCCTACTTTCCCACTAATTTTATATTCAGCAGAAGCTGCTAAGGCACCAGCTTCTTCATGTCTTACTTCAATAAACTTTATCTTATCTTTCCAGTTATGAATTGCATTCATTGTTGAGTCAAATGATCCACCTGGAAAACCGTATATATGATCAATACCCCAATCATACAAGACTTGGAACATTGCATCTGAGCCGCTAATCTTTGTCATAGTCTACAAGCATCTCCTTAATGTTTTTTTCTTACACTTTGATTAAAACACATTTGTAACATAATTGAAAGCGGTTCCTAACATTGGTAGACCAGTATTTTTTCATTATCAAAAATAATTAATTCACAAACTATTTACTCTTTTACAAAATTTCTCGTTAGGTAGCAACTTTAAACTGTGATTAAGTGATCATACTCAACAAAAAAAGGCAAAAAATTTTTTTATTCTTTTGCCTTAAAAATAGTTATTTATTTTTTATCTTTGCAATTCTTCCTTGTTGAATATATGCGGTTAAAATTGCTAAATCAGCTGGATTTACACCAGAAATTCTCTCAGCTTGAGCAATCGACTCAGGACGAATTTTTTCAAATTTTTGACGCGCTTCAGTTGCTAAACTTGAAATTGCATTGTAGTCAATATCGACTGGAATTTTCTTTGACTCAAGTCGATGCAAACGATCAACCAAAGTCTTTTCTTTCTTGATATAACCCTCATATTTCAATGCAATTTCAACTTGTTCTTTCACGTAGCGATCAGTAGCTAAAGTTTTACCACTTAATTTTTCAACTGCATCAAAAGTTACACGTGGTCGCTTCAAAAAGTCTGCGCCGCTAACCCCTGCATTTAAGCGATCTTGCTTAACACTAGCTAAATATTCTTGAACCTTATCAGTAGGGTGAATAGTAACTTTCTTAATAGCTTCCATTGCCTGGGAAATAGCTCGCTTTTTATCTTGGAATTCCTTATAACGATCTTCTGAAATTAATCCTAATTCATGACCTTTTTCAGTTAGACGTAAATCTGCATTGTCGTGACGAAGAAGAAGACGATATTCTGCACGACTAGTAAGTAAACGATATGGTTCATTTGTTCCTTTAGTTACTAGGTCATCAATTAAGACCCCAATATATGCTTCATCACGTTGTAAAGTAAATCCAGGCTTATTTTGAGCGCTTAAGGCTGCATTAATACCAGCAATTAATCCTTGACCTGCTGCTTCTTCATAACCAGATGTTCCGTTCATTTGACCAGCAGTGAAAAGATGCTTAATATTTTTTGTCTCTAAAGTATGCTTTAATTGCCAAGGTTCAATTACGTCATATTCAATTGCGTATCCTGGGCGCATCAATTCTGCTTTTTCTAGACCAGCAACACTATGAAGCATCTTCAATTGTACTTCTTCCGGCATTGAAGTAGAAAAGTCACCTACGTAAATTTCCTTGGTATGGCGTCCCTCTGGCTCTAAGAAAATTTGGTGACGATCTTTATCTGCAAAACGAACTACCTTATCTTCAATTGAAGGGCAGTAACGTGGGCCCACACCCTTGATAACCCCAGAAAACATTGGGGCACGATCAAGATTTGCACGAATAATATCATGCGTTACGGTATTAGTATAAGTCATGTAACAAGACATTTGATCTTCTAGGTAGTCACTATCTTTACTAGTGTAAGAAAAATGTCTTGGTTCTTTGTCTCCAGGCTCCTCTTCAGTTTTTGAATAATCAATGGTATTACCATCAACTCGAGGAGGAGTACCAGTCTTAAAACGACGTAATTTAAAGCCTAACTTTTCAAGATTTTCAGGTAATTTAATAGACGGAAGTGAGTTATTAGGACCTGAAGAATAAGCCAATTCTCCAATAATAATTTTTCCTCTAGCTGCTGTTCCCGTGGTCAAGACTACGCTTTTAGCATAATACTTTGCACCAGTATTAGTAATCAAGCCTTTACATACTCCATCTTCAACGATCAGCTCATCTGCGACAGCTTGACGTAAAGTTAAATTAGGCTCATTTTCAATTGTATCTTTCATACGCTCATGATATTGCCATTTGTCGGCTTGTGCTCGCAATGCTCTAACTGCAGGACCTTTTCCTGTATTAAGCATTCTCATTTGAATATAAGTGGCATCAATGTTTTTACCCATTTCTCCGCCAAGAGCATCGATTTCACGTACCACAGTACCCTTTGCTGGTCCACCAACTGATGGGTTACATGGCATAAAAGCTACCATATCTAAATTGATCGTTAAAAGAAGTGTCTTTTCTCCCATTCGAGCTGCTGCTAAGGCTGCCTCTACTCCCGCATGACCTGCTCCAACAACAATTACATCATATTCATTTGATTCGTAAGTCTTCATTTTCATCCTACTTTCCAAGACAGAATTGACTAAATAGTTGGGTAATTAATTCATCAGGTGCACTTTCACCAGTAATTTCACCCAAAGTATCCCAAGCATTTTTGAGATCAATTTGAACCAAATCTAAAGGCATTGCATCATCAATTCCCCTAACAACGTCTTCTAAAGATTGCTTCGCTTTCGTTAATAAACCAGCTTGTCTTTGATTTGTTACCAAGATTTGATTTTGTGAATTTTCTATTCCGCTAAAGAATAATTGCTCAATTGCATTCTCAAGAGCATCCATATTTTTTTGCTTTAAGATCGAAGTTACAATAATTGGATTATCAGTAATTTCTCTTATCATTTCCTGGGAAATTTTTGTGCCTAAATCTTGTTTATTTAAAATAATAATTCGTTTTTTATTAGCAGTTAAATTTAATAGATTTTTATCTTCGTCTGTTAAATCTTGACTTGCATCCAGAAGTAAAAGTACCAAATCAGCTTCACCGATAGCTTTCTTTGAACGTTCAACTCCAATTTTCTCGACCTTGTCTTCTGTATAGTGAATCCCAGCAGTATCAATTAATTTCAGTGGCACTCCTTTAACAGAAACATATTCTTCAAGCGTATCTCTAGTTGTTCCTGCAATATCCGTAACAATAGCTTTATCATCTTGAGTTAAATAATTCAAAAGAGAGGATTTACCGACATTGGGTCTCCCCACAATAGCAGTTGCTAAACCATTACGGATAATTTTTCCTTCTTGAGCTGTTTTAAGTAATTGATCAATTTGCTTTGAAACTTCTTCTGCTTTCTTTTTCATTTCTTGAGAAGTTAAGTCGTCCATATCATATTCTGGATAATCAATATTAACTTCCTCCTGCGCCATTGTATCTAAAAGTTCTTGGCGCATTGTTCTAATTTTCTCTAACAGTCCACCAGCTAATTGTGTCATAGCAACTTGGCGAGACTTATCAGTCTTAGCTCGAACAATATCCATTACAGATTCAGCTTGAGTTAAATCAATACGTCCATTCATAAAAGCACGCTTCGTAAATTCACCAGGATCAGCCATTCGAGCACCGTTTGCCAAAAGTAGCTGCAAGATATCATTAGTTACAATCATTCCACCATGACAATTGATTTCAACCATATCTTCTCGAGTGAAAGTTTTTGGTGCGCGTAAAACACTAACCATTGTCTCATCTATAACATCCTTAGTTTTAGGATTAACGATATGACCATAGTGGATTGTATGTGAGGGAACCTTAGTTAAATCTGCCCCTTTAAAAAGTTTATTAGCAATCGCTACTGCATCTTCACCAGATAAACGAACAATTGATATACCTCCTTCGCCAATAGGAGTAGAAATTGCAGCGATTGTATCAAATTGCGTTAATACTTGTGCCATTTTTTCACCTACATAAAATATCTCAATAAAAAAAGTGCCCACTCCACCACTACAAAAAATAATGATGGATAAAGCACTTTGACTACTTTATCTTCAAATTAAAGATAATTTATTTTTGTTGTTTACGTCCTAAACGTTTGTACGCGCGACGAACTTTGCGCTGACGTTCACGTTCTTCCTTCTTTTGTTCCTCAAGTTCACGTTGATACTTGAATGGATTTTGCAAAATAAAGGTTTGAACTACTTGGAATAAGTTGGAAATCACCCAGTAAAGTGAAATTGCAGATTGGATACCAATTGCTGAAACCCCAATAATAAGAGGCATCAAGTATGTCATTCCCTTAGTCATTCCATTTTGTGAGGATTGGGGCGTTGACATCTGACTGATATATGTACTCATAAAAGTAAATACAGCGGCCAAGATAGGCATGATGTAATATGGATCGGGACGTCCCAAATCCATCCACAAAAACCGACCATTTTGCAACTGTGGAGTCCGCCAGATTGCTTGATACAAAGCATACATAACTGGTAGTTGAATTAACATTGGTAAACATCCAGTATATGGATTAATACCAGCTTCTTTATATAACTTACTAGTTTCTTCTTGTAACTTTTGACGTGACTCGACATCCTTACCTGGATACTTTTTACGCAATGCATCCATCTGTGGTTGCACTTTTTGTTGCTTAGCCATGCTTCTAATAGAAATGGCATTCAATGGTAATAAAATTATTCTTACTATAATAGTAAAGATAATGATTGCCCAACCATAGGAATCATGAACTAAACTTGCAATCCAAAGAATAAATTGGGAAATATAGTAAACAATATACCGATCCCACCAATTGCCACTAGTATGAGAAATAGGAGCAACACTTGTTCCATTAGTTGATGCACAACCTGTAACTACTAACGTTAAGGCAAACATTCCTAGAGCTAATAGAATTAGTTTCCAATTTTTCTTAGACAAATGACTTCTCACTCTACTTTTCCTCAATTTCCCTCTCTTCGCTTGATAAGACCTTAGCTAACCTTAAAACATGAATAAGATTCTTTTTGGTTCGTCCCATATCAAAATCTCGTGCATAAGGTCGAGCTATTACTAAAAAGTCTAAATCAGACCTTATTTCTGGCTTAAGTTCTGTCAGTGTAGCACGAATGAACCGTTTGAGGCGATTACGTGCTACCGCCGTATGACCTACTTTTTTCCCAACAGAAATTCCAACGCGAAAATGCTTTTGATTTTCTTTGGGTAAGGTATAGACAACAAAGCCGCGATTAGCCATTGACTGTCCTTCTTTAAAAACTTTTTGAAAGTCTCTCTCAGTTTTTACACGGTAGCTTTTTCTCAATTTGGTTCATCCTTACTTAAATTAAAAAAACCACTGAGCTTCAGTGGCTTAAGCAGATAAGACTTTTCTACCCTTTTTACGGCGTCTTGCTAAAACCTTGCGGCCGTTTGCTGTAGCCATACGTTTCATAAAACCATGAACGCGTGAACGGTGACGCTTCTTAGGCTGGTAAGTTCTCTTAGTTGACATTTAATGTTGCACCTCCGTTTTTCAATGCTTAATAAGCACAATTTCTAAGATAGAATAGCATATTTACGCGAAAAAACCAAGTCCTTATCAAAATTTTCCTAAAAAGAAAAGTGATTTTTATAGCATTTTTTAATTATTTTTTGTGGATATCTTTTTTTAAATTTTTTATTTGTTTTTTATCAACAAGATTATTCTCAGAGTTATACACAATTCACACCCTGTTCAGAATATAATAAACACCCTGTGGAAAATATAAATTATCTAGTTAAAATCGCCGTTTTATAGCGTATAATAAACCCACAAACCTTTGTGGAAAACTTAAACCTGAAATTTTATTTCATGCTTCGGTGGATTTTTATTTTTTTATTTTCCACAGTACTGTGAATTTGTTAATTCTTTTTATCACTTGTGGAAAACCTCTTCAATTCATGCTAAACTTATTTTGACTTATTCTGTGGATAATACAGTATTTGGAGGAATTTTTTTGTTTGATCTAGATAAATTTTGGCAATTTTTTAATGCTGAAATGAAAAAAAGCTACAGCACAGTTGCCTATAATGCTTGGTTTAAAAATACTAAACCTATTTCCTTTAATAAAAAGACAAAAGAAATGATAATCGCTGTTGAATCACCCGTTGCAAAGGGATACTGGGAAAAGAACTTAGCTTCTCAGCTCATTCAGGAAGCGTATGCTTATGCAGATATGGAAATTCAACCTAAATTTGAAGTTGCCGGTAAAGAAGGACCTGAACGTTTAGTTACACCACAACCACGAATTAAAACTAATCAAGAAATATTAGAAAATCGTAGAGATGAATTTGCTCAAGATCTTCAACTAAATAGTAAGTACACTTTTGACACCTTTGTTCAAGGTGAAGGAAATAAGCTGGCAGCCGGTGCCGCCTTAGCCGTTGCTGATAATCCAGGAAGTTTTTACAATCCTTTATTTATTTTTGGTGGGGTGGGGTTAGGTAAAACCCACTTAATGCAGGCAATTGGACATCAAATGTTAGCTGAAAAGCCACATGCAAAAGTAGTTTATATTCAGAGTGAAACTTTCGTAAATGATTTTATTAACTCAATAAAAAACAAAACTCAGGCTGAATTTCGTAATAAGTATCGGAACTGTGATCTCCTATTAGTAGACGATATTCAATTCTTTTCTAAAAAAGAAGGAATCCAAGAGGAATTCTTCCATACCTTTGAAACCCTTTATAATGATCAAAAGCAGATTGTTATGACTAGTGATCGTTTACCAACCGAAATTCCTGAATTATCAGAACGTTTAGTTTCACGCTTTGCGTGGGGACTACAAGTTGAAATTACGCCTCCAGATTTAGAGACTAGAATTGCTATTTTAAGAAAAAAAGCTGAAACCGATGGTCTAGCAATCGACGACAGCACCCTCGACTATATTGCTTCACAAGTTGATACCAATATTCGTGAACTTGAGGGAGCTTTAGTTAAGGTTCAGGCGCATGCAACAATTGAACGTGAGGATATTAATGTTGACTTAGCCAAAGAGGCCCTCGCTGACCTAAAATTAGTACAAAAAAATAGAGGACTTCAAATTTCTAAGATTCAAGAAGTTGTAGCTAACTATTTCCAAACTTCAACTACTGAATTAATAGGTAAGAAACGAGTAAAACAAATTGTTGTTCCTCGACAAATTGCAATGTATTTGTCACGTGAATTGACAGATTCTAGTTTGCCTAAAATTGGACAAGAATTTGGTGGTAAGGATCACACAACGGTAATGCATGCCTGCGATAAAATTTCTCGTGCCTTAAAAACTGATGCCGAGATTAAAGCAGCTGTGTATGATTTAAAAGCTATGCTCGAGCACTAAAAGTTAATAACATGTGTATAACTTTTAACTTTGTCCACATTTATTAAACATGCAAAAGTGCGCTTTATTCAGGTGTTTGCCTACTTTCCCACAGATTCCACTGGCCCTACTACTACTTCTAAGTATTTAAATATATAATTAAATAAAACAACGTACATATAACTTCACAGGAGGTAAACGATGCAGTTTACAATTAATCGTAATTTATTCCTCGAAAACCTAAATAATGCTATGCGTGCAATTTCTTCACGTGCTACTATTCCAATCTTAAGCGGCATAAAACTTACCCTTACAGATGAGATGCTTACTTTAACCGGTAGTGATACTGACATTTCTATTGAAATTCAAATCCCAGTAAACGATGATCTAATTGTTCAATCTACGGGATCGATCGTTTTACCAGCACGATTTTTCAGTGAAATTGTAAAAAAATTACCTGGTAAAGATTTTTCATTTGAGGTAAAAGAGAGTTTCCAAACAAAAATTGTTTCTGAAAATACCGAATTTATGATTAACGGTTTAGATGCAAATAATTATCCACATTTACCAGAAATTTCTACTGATGCTTCATTTAAAATTTCTGGTAAAACATTTAGAGAAATTATTAACGAAACTGTTTTTGCAGTTGCTACTCAAGAAAGTCGTCCAACCTTAACTGGTGTTAACTTTATCTTCAGCAATTCATCAATCAAAGCAGTTGCTACCGATAGTCACCGACTATCTCAACGTCAAATTTCTCTAGAAAATGGTCCGCAAACAAGTACTGACTTAATTATTCCAGGGAAGAGCTTAGTTGAACTATCTCGAATTATCGGAGAAAGTGATCCGGAAATTACAGTAAATCCTGGGGAAAACCAAGTTCTATTTGAAGTAGGAAATATTGCATTCTATTCACGTCTACTTGATGGACAATATCCAGACACTGATCGTTTAATTCCAACTGAATCTACAACTTCAGTTGAATTTGAATTACCAGTTTTAGCTCGGTCTCTAGAACGTGCCAGTCTTCTTACTCACGAAAGCCGAAACAATGTGGTTAAAATGACTCTCGATGTTCAAAATCAATTAGTTAAACTCCAAGGTGATTCACCTGAAATAGGGAACGTGGAAGAAGAAATTGGTTTTAAGAATCTTGAAGGAGAGGGATTAACTATTTCCTTCAACCCTGATTATCTAAGAGAAGCTTTACGTGCTTCTATTACTGATTCCATTGTTATGAACTTTACTCAGCCGCTAAGACCATTTACGGTGATACCGGCAAAACAAGATGTCAACTTTACTCAATTAATTACACCAGTTAGAACATTTTAGTTTATAAAAAGAGCTACAAAAGTAGCTCTTTTTTTCGTGCATTATATTTAAAAGCTAAATTTAGGCTGATTAAGCGAATTTTCATCCAGTTAAGTATAGTCATATTAAATTGGAATAAAGCGGCTTAAAAAAGGCTACAATACGTCATAAAATTGAATTTCACATAAAAAAACGGTATAATGACTAGGTATGACAAGGCAAATGGGGTGATATTATCAAAAAATTCACAATTAAGGGAGAATATATTACGCTGGCTCAGTTTTTAAAAGAAGAGAGTGTGATATCTTCTGGTGGTCAAGCTAAATGGTATCTAAAAGAAAATCCTGTTAAGTTGAACGGTGAAATAGAAGATCGCCGTGGAAAGAAAATACATCCTGGAGATGTACTAAACTTGGCTGGAGAAGAGTATGAATTTATTTCAGAGTAGCCGATGTATCTTGCAAACTTTGAGTTAAAAGATTTTAGAAATTTTGAAGAACTAAAGATAAATTTTGACCCTCATGTAAATATTTTTATTGGTCCAAACGCCCAAGGAAAAACTAATTTACTTGAGGCGATTTATTTTTTGGCCCTAACTCGATCTCATCGAACAAATAGCGATAAAGAATTAATTCGTTTTGGAAGTAAATTTGCGGGCTTACAAGGAAAAGTTCATAAAAGTCAATTAGAAGTAGAGTTAAAATTGCGTTTAACACCAAACGGAAAAAAAGCCTGGGTAAATAGACTAGAGCAAAAGAAGCTTTCCGCTTATGTAGGACAAATGAATGCAATTTTGTTTTCTCCCGAAGACCTAGCACTGGTTAAAGGAGCTCCATCAATTAGAAGACGTTTTATGGATTTAGAGTTTGGGCAAATTAATTCAGAATATCTATATTTTCTAAGTCAGTATCGGCAGGTACTGCAACAAAGAAATAATTACTTGAAGCAATTGAGCATAAAAAAGGCAAATGATCTAGTTTTTTTAGATGTCTTGTCAGATCAGTTGGCAGGAATTGCAGCAGAGATAATTTCGAGAAGAATTAAATACATTAAAAAACTTAATTCATATGCTCAAATTGCACATAGTGAGATTAGTGGTCAAGCTGAAAAATTAAAGATTTTTTATCGTCCATCAGTTAAGGAAATTACCCCAGAGGATGATGTAGAAACTATTTATCAAAAAGTTATTACTAGTTATAAAAAAAATCGTCCTAATGAAATTCGAAAGGGAACTACATTAAGTGGCCCCCATCGAGATGACTTGGATTTTTTAATTAACGATAAAAATGCCCATGATTTTGCATCTCAGGGACAGCAACGGACGATTTCTTTAAGTGTAAAGTTGGCTGAAATTCAATTAGTACATGAATTGACACAAGAGTATCCAATTTTACTTTTAGATGATGTAATGAGCGAATTAGATCATCGAAGACAGAGCAGTTTACTGAATTATATTCATGGAAAAACGCAAACTTTTATCACAACAACAGATTTAGAAGGTATTTCTTGGGAAATCGTGAAAGAACCTAAGGTCTATCACATTTCTGCTGGAACGATCAGTACAAAGGAGAGTTAAATGGCAGAAGATAAGAGCAAGGCAGCATTAAATAAAGCTAAAGATTTTGAAAAGCGTGCTGATACTTATAACGCAAGTCAAATTCAAGTTCTAGGTGGACTTGAAGCAGTTAGAAAACGCCCAGGTATGTACATTGGCTCAACCAGTAGCCAAGGCTTACACCACCTTGTTTGGGAAATTATTGACAATAGTATTGACGAACGATTAGCAGGTTTTGCAACTAAGATTGAAGTCACTGTTAATGAAGATGGCAGTGTTACAGTCCAAGATGATGGACGTGGTATTCCCGTTGATATTCAAGCTAAAACGGGTCGTCCAGCCCTAGAAACTGTATTTACTGTTTTGCACGCTGGTGGTAAATTCGGCGGTGGCGGATATAAAGTATCTGGTGGTCTTCACGGTGTCGGTGCTTCTGTAGTAAACGCCCTCTCAACTAAACTTGATGTTACTGTTATGAGGGATGGAAAGAAATATGCAATTTCTTTTGATCATGGCCGTGTAGTAGACGAAATGAAACAAGTAGGAACTGTGCCTCTTGAAGAACACGGAACGACTGTTCGGTTCTATCCTGATCCAGATATTTTTACCGAAACCACAACTTTCGATGATAAAATTTTGAAGAACAGAATTCGTGAACTTGCTTTCTTAAACAAGGGCCTAAAATTAACCTTTACCGATAAGCGTAAAGAAAGTGCTGAGACCGATGTTTACCACTTTGAAGGCGGGATCAAAGAATACGTTGCCTTTTTAAACAAAGGTCAAGAAGTATTATTTGATGAACCAATCTATGTTGAAGGTAAGTATGAAGGTATTGATGTTGAAGTTGCGTTGCAATACACCAACGGCTATAAAACAACTTTAATGACCTTCGCAAACAATATTCACACTTATGAAGGTGGGATGCACGAAGCAGGCTTTAAGACCGCTTTAACTCGTGTAGTTAACGATTATGCTCATAAGGCTAAAATCTTAAAAGATAAAGATGACAACTTATCTGGTGAGGATATTCGTGAAGGAATTACGGCAGTTGTATCGGTTAAGCACCCTAATCCTCAGTTTGAAGGTCAGACTAAGACTAAGCTTGGAAACTCAGATGCCAGAACTGCAGTGGACCGAGCATTTTCAGAAACGTTTAGTCGTTTCTTAATGGAAAACCCTTCTGTTGGTCGTAAGATTGTTGAAAAAGGACAACTTGCTGAAAGAGCTAGAACTGCTGCTAAGCGTGCACGTGAAGTTACCCGTAAGAAGTCAGGACTTGAAATTGCTAACTTGCCAGGAAAACTAGCTGACAATACCAGTAATGACCCAAGTATTTCAGAGCTATTTATCGTTGAGGGTAACTCTGCCGGTGGATCTGCAAAGCAAGGACGTTCTCGTTTAACGCAGGCAATTTTGCCAATTAGAGGTAAGATTCTGAACGTTGAAAAAGCTTCAATGGATAGAATACTTGCTAACCAAGAAATTAGATCCCTCTTTACTGCCTTAGGTACAGGATTTGGTGCTGATTTTGACGTTTCAAAGGCAAGATATCATAAATTGATCATCATGACAGATGCCGATGTCGATGGTGCTCACATTAGAACTCTGCTTTTGACTCTCTTCTATAACTACATGCGTCCAATGATTGAAAAGGGATATGTTTATATAGCTCGTCCACCTCTATACCAAGTTCGCCAAGGTAAGGTAGAGAAATATCTCGATACCGACGAAGAATTGCATGATTACTTAGGTACCTTGCAACCAAGTCCTAAACCAATTGTTCAACGTTATAAGGGACTAGGAGAAATGGATCCAGAGCAACTATGGGAAACTACAATGAATCCAGAAAATCGTCGGTTAGATCGAGTAAGTCCTGAATATGCGGAAGATGCTGACAAGATATTTGACCTCTTGATGGGTAATGAAGTAGGTCCAAGACGAGAATTTATTGAAAAGAACGCTAAATACGTTGAGAATTTAGATGCTTAGGAGGCTTTAGATGGCTAACGAAAATCAACCTCAAGATCACAGAATACGTAATGTTGATTTAACCCATACCATGCGTACATCCTTCTTAGACTACGCTATGTCAGTTATTGTGGCTCGTGCCTTACCAGATGTTCGAGATGGTTTAAAGCCTGTACAACGTCGTATTCTTTACGGAATGCATGAATTAGGAGTTACACCAGATAAGCAATATAAGAAGAGTGCCAGAATTGTTGGGGAAGTTATGGGTAAGTTTCACCCGCATGGTGACTCTTCAATCTATCTAGCTATGGCCCACATGGCTCAAGACTTTTCCTATCGTTACATGCTAGTTGATGGACACGGAAATTTTGGTTCTGTCGATGGGGATG
>CANPPJ010000022.1:0-17988 GCA_947575965.1 uncultured Lactobacillus sp.
AACCCGCGACCCCCACCATGGCAAGGTGATGTTCTACCACTGAACTACTTCCGCAGTACATTTATTAGTATAGCAAAACATCTTTTTATTGCAAGTATTTTTTGAAAAAATATTAAAAAAATAGACCGTCATTTACGACAGTCTATTTAGCAAAAACTATTTGTTCTTTTTCTTCAAATCTTCTTGAACTTCTGCTTCAACACTTTCAACCTTTTCAGGACGCATTGTTGGGAAGAGTAAGACATCACGAATAGCAGGAGCATCAGTTAAAAGCATTACCAAACGATCAATACCAATACCTAAACCACCTGTAGGAGGCATACCAAATTCCATAGCACGAAGGTAGTCCTCATCAATCATATCCGCTTCATCATTACCAGCTTCTCTTTCAGCCATTTGGTCTTCGAAACGATGACGTTGATCATCTGGGTCATTTAATTCTGAGAATGCATTACCATATTCTGCACCCATAATGAAGATTTCAAAACGATCAGTAAATCTTGGATCATCAGCATTTTTCTTAGCAAGCGGTGATACTTCTACTGGGTGTCCATAAACAAAAGTAGGTTGAACAATTGATCCTTCACCGAATTCTTCAAAGAAGGCATTGATAATGTGGCCAACCTTCCAGTAGCTTTCATAGTGAACGTTGTGTTCATCAGCAACTTTTCTTGCTTCTTCAATAGTCATTGGCTTCCAGAAGTCAACGCCAGTCTTTTCCTTGATTAAATCAACCATGTGAACACGGCGGAATGGCTTGCCTAAGTCAATATCAGTTCCTTGGTAAGTAATCTTACCATCTGGTGAAACAACTTTAGCAGCTGCTCTAATGATTCCTTCAGCTTCATCCATTACATCATGGAAGTCCCAGTAAGCTGCATAAGTTTCAAGTTCAGTAAATTCTGGGTTGTGCTTAGTATCAAGACCTTCATTTCTAAATACACGGCCAATTTCATAAACACGTTCCATACCACCAACAATTAGACGCTTCAATGGAAGTTCCAAAGCAATTCTCATGTAAAGATCAATATCCAAAGCATTGTGGTGGGTAATAAATGGACGGGCTTCAGCACCACCAGGAATATTGTGGAGAACTGGAGTTTCAACTTCTAAGAAATCTCTATTATTCAAATAGTCACGAATAGCTTGAATAATTTGAGTACGGTGAACAAAGCGCATATAACTATCATGATTTGTAATTAAGTCAAGGTAGCGTTGACGATAAATTTGTTCAACATCCTTTAAACCATCCCATTTATTAGGTAATGGACGAAGAGCCTTAGACAAGAAAGTAATGTGAGTAGCACGAATAGTCAACTCACCAGTATCTGTTTTCATTACTTCACCATCAATACCTAAAAAGTCACCAATATCAGACTTCTTAAAAATCTTGTAGTTATCTTCACCAACGATATCTTTACGTACATAAATTTGAATCTTACCAGTACGGTCATAAAGATCTGCAAATCCAACTTTACCCTTACCACGTTTTGCAAGCATACGACCTGCAATCTTAGTCATAGGCATATCAGCATTTAATTCATCTTTATCTTCGTTGCTATACTTTTCATTCAAAGTACGAGCTAAGTCTTGACGATCAAATTTTCTTACGCCAAAAGGTTCAATACCGTTTTCACGCATTTCGTCCATTTTTTCACGACGAGCGATTAGTTGGTCGTTCATTTCATTCTTTGCCACTCTAAAAACTCCTTTTATTGGTTAATTTGCTTTTGTCTCGCTTCATATTTTTCCACAAAATCATCTAACAAGTCAAAAACTTCTTTTTTCGTCCAAACATCATTTATTTTAGCACGGGTTCGAGCTGAACGGGGAATTCCTTTTAAATAATAAGCTGCTTGTCTTCTAAATTCAGGAACAGCAATTTTTTCTCCCTTAAGATCAATTAATCCATTTAATTGATCTTTAGCAGTTTCAACTTTTTCTTCAACAGTTTGTGGACGTAATTTCTCGCCGGTATCCAAATAGTGAACCATATCTTTAATAATCCATGGATTACCTAAAGCAGCTCTACCAACCATCACTGCATCTGCTCCAACATCTTCTAACATTGCTTTTGCCTTTTCAGGAGTAGTAACATCCCCATTACCAACAAAAGGAATAGTCAAAGCATCTGCTACATCCTTCAAAGTTTCCCAGTCAGCTTCGCCCATGTACATTTGCTTTCTAGTCCGACCATGCATAGCAACAGCACTAGCGCCTGCTTCTTGAGCAGCCAAAGCATTTTCAACAGCAAAAATATGTTTTTGATCCCAGCCTGTTCTCATTTTAACAGTAACTGGCTTACTTACATTACGAACGACTGCATGAACCATTTGATAGATCTTATTTGGATCTAATAGCCAGCGAGCCCCAGCATCAGTTTTTGTTACTTTTGGTACAGGACAGCCCATATTAATATTGATAATATCAGCTGCTGTATGAGTATCCACATAATGGGCAGCTTCAACTAAAGTTTCTTCACTACCACCAAAAATTTGAATACTCATTGGATGTTCACGAGGATCAACTGTTAACATTTCCAAGGTCTTTTTATTGCGATAAATAATCCCATGACCTGAAATCATTTCACAAACTACTAAGCCTGCACCAAATTCTTTACATACTACTCGGAAAGCAGCATTTGAAATTCCAGCCATCGGTGCAACTACTACACGATTAGGAATTTCAACATCCCTAATTTTCCAACTATCGTTTTTCACACTTGCTCACCCTTTCAAATACCCTAATATCATAGCAAAACTCTTCATTACACACCACTTTAATTTGCCTTCTTAAGAACATCTTTTAACTCATCTTCACTAAAATGATACTTTTCTTTACAAAAGCGGCAAACTAACTCTGCACCATGATCCTTCTCAATCATTTCTTTTAATTGTGCTGGTTTTAAGGTAGCTAAGATTTGACTATATTTTTCTTTCGAACAATCGCAAGCAAAAGAAACATCCTCTTTAGCTAAAATTTTACAATCAGTCCCTAGAATTCTCTCTGCCAAATTTTCAGGTGTCATCCCATCTAAAAATAAAGTAGAAAGATTAGGTAAAGCCTTAATTCTCTTTTCAACTTCAGCTAATTGTTCATCAGTAGCTCCAGGTAATGCCTGCAAAATAAATCCACCAGCAGCCCCAATCTCATTATTAGGCTCAACAAATACTGATAAACCAACAGCTGAAGGAATTTGCTCAGATTTAGCTAAATAATATGTAAAATCTTCTGCAATCTCCCCGCTAACAATTGGAACTTGACCTGTATATGGCTCCTTTAAGCCTTGATCCTTGGTCACCTCAAGCCACCCTTTTCCAACAGCTTTTGCTACATCGATATGTCCATCTTTTTTAGGTGGAAGTGCTATATGAGGATTTTGAATATATCCTTTAATTGTTAAATCAGCTTTTGCTGTTACAATAGTTGCTCCTACTGGACCATTTCCAAGTAATCTAACGGTTAATTCATCTTTATCTTTCAATAAAGCTGCTGACAAGAGCAATCCACCAATAAGCGTTCTTCCAAGTACAGCTGAAGATGCACTCCAGGTGTCATGTCTTTTTTGTGCTTCACTTACTAAATCTTTAGCATCAACCGTAATTAATCGTAAATTCTTAGTTTTATCAATTGCTTTTACTAAATAATCTTTCATTTTTATCTCCTAAAAAATAAAGCCTATAAATTATAGACTTTATTCTTTGACTAATACTTTTTCTTTTCCAAGTATCCATTAAATACCACTAGTAAGATTATACCTATGATACTTGTTATAACTCCAATTAGCAATCCAGGAGTCCTATATTTCATTACTACAGTATGCTTGCCAGGTTTCATATCTAAACCAATAAATACATCCAAAGTTCGGCTAACCTTAACTGGTTTACCATCTACTTTTACTTTCCAACCCCTACTGTATGGAATAGTAGTTACCAGATTTTCATTTTTAGTGGTATTTATTTTTCCTGATAGATAATTATCTCTAAAAGTTCTTAAGTGCATCTGTTTTTTATTATTAACTTGTGAAATTTTGGATTTCAATAAAGTTGAATTAATATTTACTAAACGTGGCACTTCACTAGTCAGAATCCGTCTATTTCCTGCTAGTCTCCATTTAATTTGGACCTGTCCGTTTTGGTTTGCTCGAACACCAATTAGTTGTTTAACTTGTGGTTGAAGTCGAACATCTTTTTTATTAACGGTAATACTTAATTCAGGCTTATTATTTCCATCCTGCCTTGCATGATAAGTAGTTAGTGGATCCGCAAACCCCATTAAATCTTTACCAAATTGGATATAAGCCGTCTCTTTTGGTCTCAAACCATCAAAAGTAAAAGTTACACTTCCTTCTTTATCAGACGTCCGAGTTACCGTAAACTTCCTCTTTTCTTGACTTAACTTACTATCAGTTACTTTAATATTTGCAGATTTTAGACTATAAGTTAAGACATTTCCTTGAGTTTGAGTTAGCGAATTTAAAACTAGATTTTGATTATAAACAGGATCGTTACTCTTAAATTTTAAATTATTAGATAAGTTACCAGCAAAAACAAGCGGCAATGTATCAGTTCGATATGCCGTGTACTGCTTTTCTCTTAATAAAATCGGATTATTTTTCAAATCATCTCTCAGCCCATAACTAATATATTCTGGGGAGATACTTTGACTTGGTAAGGAATTATCAATAAAACCACCAATATTAAAAATAGCATCAGTCACTACCGTCCCAGTTTTATAGAAATAATAATAACCATATGCTGATAATCCTAAGTTAGCATACAATTTACTAATTTTTGGATCATTATTAGAAGAAAAAATCTCTGCTCCTTTATAGTTAAATGCGTAGCTTTCACCACGATCATTATTTAAAAAGTAATTTTTGGCTATTCTTTTACTTTTAACATTGGCTGGTAAATGATCAATTAACTCTTGGTTTTCTGTTACATAATTAGAATATATAGTACTTTTCATCCCCATTCGGTCCAAAGTAAGATAACTACTAATAGCAATTTCTACTACTCCTACCATCACGAGAACAAAACGAAATGATTTATGGTCTGAAAAATAAAGTAAAAGACTAAACAAAATAATTAAGCCAAGAGAAACCAACATATAAATGTCGTATTTCCCATAGTGCAACCTTAAGACAGTTACTAAAAGACCGACAATAAGATAGATTCCTGATGCTAGTAAAAGTTGTTTTTTCTTTAAATCGAAACTTGCTAGTTCTTTTGCAGCTAATAATAAAATCCAAAAGATAATAATAAAACTAAATCGATATGGAAAACCTACTGGCTTTTGTCCTCCATGCCAGAAAAGATAGATTTTTGTTTGAACCAAACTTAGCAGAAAAACTAAGCCAATCACTAAGTTAGTAATTCTTTCTTTTTTTGAATTCTTATTATCAATAAAGTACAAAATAAAAATAATTATTGCCAAAGTACCAATAAATAAAAGCGGTGAACCATTAAAGGTATTTTTCATAAATAAAGCCGATATGCTTTTGGCAATTGAAGAAAATGGACTTAGTTTAAAACCCTCATTGATAGTATGTTCAGCAAATTTATTATTAGATAAATTCATCCATGTTGGCAAGGTAATGACCGCACTAATTAATCCACTAATTAATGAACTTATTACAAAATCAACTATTTGCTGGATGAATATTTTTTTACCCTTAAAATTATTGATTGTATAAGCACAAAAGGCAATTACCATGAAGATACAAATCATGTAGCCAATATAATAGTTAAAAATTATGGCACATGCTAGCAAAACAGTATAAAGAGCCCAACTTCTTTCAACTAAACCTTTGACCAGAGCATAAATAATTAATGGTAAGAGGATTACTCCATCGAGCCACATTAAATTTGCTCCATATCCAATGCAGTACCCACTTAATCCATAAATAATTCCAAGAAAAACTGAATAGATCTGATTTTTAAAATTGAAAAATTTTAAAATTAAAAACGTAAATGCAGCACTAGCCAAGCCTAATTTGATAACAATTATTACATAGAGGGCTAAATTTATTTGACTAGCTGGAAATAATAAAATTAGTAAATTCAATGGGCTAGCCAGATAGTAACCAATGTTTCCGGCCATATCTGCACCCAATCCATTAGCAAAACTAAATTGCAGACTATTCCAGTTTCCTAAAATCAAACGACGAAGATATTGAAAAAATGACAGATATTCATCTGGTAAATCTCCGCCCCATAAAACTCCATCTAAAAACGGATTACAATTTGCCAAACTAGATACAATTAGGAAAATCGCTATAGTTATTCCAAAACTTGTCAAACACAGTTTCAGAATATTTTTCTTTTCTTTACTCAACTTTTTCATTATTATCCTTAATTCTAAATACACCCCTCTAATTTTAGAGGGGTGTACAATCTTTATTTCACCTATTTATTAGTTTTCTGACTAATAGATGTTTTATTTTTCTTTAGATAGAACGTATATACAGCTAAGGCAATAATACCGATAATGCTTAGTAAAGCACCGATGACTAAACCAGGTGTTCTATATTTGAAAGTTATTTGATGAGTTCCCGGCTTTAATTTTAAGCCAATAAACACTTTCAAAGTTCGATTAATTTTAACTGGTTTTCCGTCCACTTCTGCTCGCCATCCTTTACTATAAGGAATGGTGGTTGCTAAGTTTTCATTTTTATCAGTCTTTACTATTCCAGCTACATAGCTATCCCTAAACGCAGAAAACTTCATGCGATTATTTTGAGCTTTTTTAACTTTATTTTCTAGTGCAGTCTGATCAATATTCACAAAACGTGGATATTTAAACTCAACTTCATTTGACTTTCCGTCTAAAGTCATCTTCACTGCCAGTTTTCCGTTTTTATCAGCTTGAACTCCAATAAGTTGATCTGTGTACTGTTGAAGATAGACATCTTTACCATTAATTGAAACAGTAAATGGTAAGCAATAATTAGGATTTTGCTTCATTTGATAACTATTCAAAACCACAATTTGGTCCATTAAATTCTTACTGAAACGAATATAACCGACTTGCTCAGGTTTCAAATTATTATATGTAAATGTTATTGTACCCGGGTTGTCTGACGTTCTCTTAGCTTTAAACTTGCCCTTCTTAAATTTAAGATTCACATTCTTAGATTTAATTTCAGCATCTTTAGAACTATAACTCAAAACGTCTTTCTTAGTTTGAGTTAAAGAATTTAAAACTAAATTTTGATTATATACGGGATTTTCTTCTTTGAATTTTAACTTATTAGCTAAACCACCTGCAAAAGCAAATGGTAGAGTTTCATTTCGATAAACTGTCTTATCACCCTGTTTAAAAATCACAGGATGGTTCTTTAAATCATTTCTCAAACCATAGCTAATGTATTCTGGTGAAACACTTTGATTAGAAAGTGAACTATTAATAAATGTTTTTACATTAAAAATAGCATCTGTTACTACAGTACCTGTTTGATAATAGTAGAAATAACGAAAAGTTGAAAAACCAAGATCAGTCAATAATGAACTAATGCGAGAATCATTATTTGATGAAAATTCTTCCATTCCCCGGTAATTAAAAGTGTATCCCTCACCGCGATCATTATTTAGCTCATAGTTTTTAGCTAATCTACCTGTTTTATCAGAATTTGGAATTCGAGAAATAATACTTTGATTTTCAGAGACATAAGATGGGTATGCCCCACTCTTCATTCCTAAATGATTCAATCCAATATAGGCATTCCCAGCTAATTCAACTAGACCCACTAATAACAAAGTTACACGGACAAATCTTTTATCAGAGAAATAAACTAAAATTCCAAATATAATTACTAGGACAACTGCCAGCCAAGCATAACCATTCCATGGTCCAATTCTACGACGAATATATACAGCTGCTAAACTAACAAGTAAGTAAATTCCAGCAGCAATAAGTCTTTCTCTTTTACTTTCTTTTCTATATTCACTTAAGTTAGACAGCTCTTTTGCCGCCAAAAGTAAGAACCAGAATACAATAATAAATCCAAAACGATATGGATAAGCAATAGTTTGTTGCCCACCATGCCAAAAGAGATAGATTTTTGGCACAGTAATACTCAACACAAAAAATAGTCCAATAACTAGATTAGTAATTCTTTCTTTGATGGAGTTACGTCCATCAATAAAGTAAAGAATAAATACAATTAAAACTAACGTACCAACAAAAATTGGTGCCCAATCATTATAAGTATCACCAATAAATAATCTTGAAACAGCTTTTCCACCACTAATTAAAGTTTTAATTTCAAAATTAGAATTAAAGTCTGCCTGAGATAACTTATTGCTAGAAAGGTTAAAGAAAGTTGGCAGAATAACTACTGCGCTGATTAACCCACTAATGATTGAACTAATTGCAAAACCAGTAAATTGATGAAGAAAAGTTTTGCGATTTTCAAAATTGTTAACTGTATATGCCAAAAACAATATTACTAAAAAGATACAAATCATGTAGCCAATATAGTAATTAAAAATGATAGCACATGCTAGCAAAACACTGTAAGCCAGCCAAACATTCTTCCTGATTCCTCTGATCAATGCATAGGAAATTAACGGAAGTAAGACTAAACCATCAAACCACATTACATTTCCAGCATAGGCAATCGAATATCCGCTCAAGCCATAAGCAATTCCTAAAAAGACAGGATATGCTTGATACTTAAACTTAAACCATTTCAAAGTCAGCCAAGTAAAGGTTCCACTCATTAAACCTAATTTGATCAGGATAATAATATACACAGCAATATTCATTTTACTTGCTGGGAAAAGGAACACAACAAAATTGAGTGGGCTAAGAAGATAATAGCCAATATTTCCGGCCATATCTCCACCCAAACCATTGAGAAAACTAAATCCTGCACTACTCCAATTACCGAGCATTAAATGACGATAATATTGAAAGAAGGACAAATATTGATTTGGTAAATCCCCACTATACAGAACTCCTCCAAAGATTGGATTACAATCTGTCAAAGTAGATAAAAGGAAAAAGAGAACTATAGTTGTTAAACAACTTATTAGGCTTATCTTTAAAATCTTTTTTTCTTTTTTACTTAAATATTTCATTCTTAATACCAAAAAACTCCTTTCTAAAATCTGTAATTTCAGTATTAGAAAGGAGTTTAAACATTACTCTTACAATAAACTCTTACTCATCCTTATTTTTATCTGAATTGTGATCATCAGATTCATTCTTTTCAGATGGCGGATTAAGTGGAATATTATCAATATTCTTATGATCATCAGGAAGTGGATGAATATCTTCTTTATCATCCTTATTTTCAGTTTCTTCTCTTTGTTGATCCTTCTTTTCCATTGCAGCTTTTGCTTCTTCATAAGTTGAAGCTTTAGACTCGCTTGGAAATTCATTTTCATCATTTTCAGGCATTTTACCAGTCTTGAATAATGAAAGAATTTGTTTTTCATTTAAAGTTTCGTACTTGAGTAAGGCTTCAGCAATAATCTTATGAGTTTCACGATGGCTCTTAATGATATCAACTGCTTGTTTATGACCCTCGTCCAGAATTTCCTTAACTGCTTCATCAATCTTAGCAGCTGTAGCTTCACTATATGGCTTAGTTCCATAAGGTGATTGCATACTTGGAGATTCAAGTTCAGTCATACCAACATCAGTCATACCATATTGAGTAACCATACCTCGAGCGATGTTCGTTGCTTGTTCAAAGTCGTTTGAAGCACCAGTAGACTTATCACCCACAACTACTTCTTCACCAGCACGACCACCCATTAAACCAGCAACTTGTTCCATCAATTGCTTCTTAGTAATGATGTTTTCATCTTCCTTTGGAAGCATAATGTTATATCCACCAGCACGGCCTCTAGGAACAATTGTAACCTTACGAACAGTTCTTGAATCACTAAGAACCAATCCAACAATTGCATGTCCTGCTTCGTGGTAGGCAACACGTTTTCTTTCTTCTGGAGAAATAACAGTATCTTTTTTAGCTGGTCCAGCAATAACTCTGTCTTCAGCTTCGTCAATGTCAGAAGCGGTAATTTCAGTCTTATTACGACGAGCAGCAACTAAAGCAGCTTCGTTTAAAACGTTTTCAAGATCAGCACCAACGAATCCAGGAGTTTGACGTGCCACTTCTTTTAGATCAACATCAGGAGCTAAAGGCTTATTCTTAGCATGAACCTTCAAAATAGCCTCACGTCCTTTAACATCTGGACGACCAACTAAAACTTTACGGTCAAAACGACCAGGACGAAGAAGCGCTGGATCAAGAACATCGGAACGGTTAGTAGCTGCCATAACAATGACACCTTCATCACCTTCAAAACCATCCATTTCAACCAGTAATTGGTTTAAAGTTTGTTCTCTTTCATCATGTCCGCCACTTACCCCGTTACCACGTTTACGTCCAACAGCATCAATTTCATCAATAAAGATGATACTTGGTGCATTTTTCTTAGCTGTTTCGAATAAATCACGCACACGTGAGGCACCAACACCGACAAACATTTCCACAAAATCTGAACCAGAAATTGAATAAAATGGTACGCCAGCTTCCCCAGCAACTGCACGTGCCAGTAAAGTTTTACCAGTACCTGGAGGTCCTTCAAGAAGAACCCCAGCTGGAATTCGAGCACCTAGTTTAGTATATTTTGCTGGATTCTTTAAGAATTCAACAATTTCAACTAATTCTTGCTTTTCTTCTTCTTCTCCAGCTACATCTGAGAATCTAACCTTATTTTTACTTGGATCCTGTGGCTTAACATGAGACTTACCGAAGTTCATCATGCCGCCTCCACGACCTTGTCCACCTTGATTCATCATCATCCAAAGCATAACAATAAAAATCAAAGTTGGAACAAGCATCACAATCGTAGAGATCCAAGTTCCAGATTGAGATTCACCTTGTCCAGAAATCGATGCTCCACTCTTTTGGGCAAGATTTGAAACTGTCTTAACCATTGAGTCATTTTGAAGCATCGTAGTACTGAATCGGGTTACTTCATTACTACTTGGTGAACTTGGAATTAGTCCAAATCCATTATTATTTTGATTATTTGACTTTTGAGCTTTCTTATAAGATCCAGTAACCGTATATACACCATTAGATGGTTGGATATTGATACTCTTGACTTTACCCGCCTTTAAATCTTTCACTAGTTGAGAATAACGGATATTTTCTGTGGAACCATTACTACCAGAGCCACCTACGGCCCAATTGATTCCAGCCAAGAGGATCACGAATACTATGATATAGAAAAGACCGTTAGAAAGCAGCCTATTTCTTCTATTTTTCATCTATTAACCTCCGCGAAACTTCTTGGAATTACTCCAACGATTTTACCACAAATTATGCGTTTACCATAGAACTTTGCATAAACTTAAGGATAAATATATACATTATAGCGTACAAAATTAGAATTGTATTCTTGATTTTTATAAACACACTCAACATAGACCGGATTTTTTTGCCACACTGTCAAACAATACGGCCTTAAGACCAGTGGAATCCCATTTTCAGCAAATTTTTTCTTAGCCTTAGTTTTTTTCCCTGTCGCTAACTTTAATGTACTACCTTGAGGCAAACTTCCTACTTCTAAAAATTCCGCTTTTTCGCCATAAAAATAACCAGCTAATTTTTGTGACTTTTCATCATGGGTAATTAAATAATTTTTCCCATTCAAAGAAAATTTTTCATTTAATTTAACTATTTTTCTTTTAGAATCAACTACAGCAAGTTCATTTCTATTAATCAAATAGTAATATTTTTGATAAAAAAGTAATTGAAAATTTTCTTTATTGAAAATCACATTTTTATTCAAGTCAATTTCATCAAAATGGATTCTTTGATGCCACTTTTTGTAGATTAAATAATCAAAAAAAGCTCCCACTTCGTGTGCATTTAATTGAGCTATATCTTCCTTTTTACCTCGTAGCGCTTTACTAAAGCTTATTGGAGAAGGTAACCTATCAAAAAAATCTCTCTGACACTTTGAAAGTAACGCTACACTCTCACTAAAATGGTTAGCATTTTTAACTAAATGATTGGTTTCTTTCTTTAATAATGGAACAACATGATGTCTCAAACGATTTCTTAAAGTGTCATCTTCAAAATTAGTTTTATCTTCAATGAAATTAAGATGGTTGTCCTTATCATATTTCAATAGTTCATCTTTTGAATATTTAACTAGAGGGCGCAATAATTTCATTGAACCGAGATTTCCCACAATTTGAAGACTATTCATTTCAGCCACATCCCCAGAGCGAATAAACTTCAATAAAATATTTTCAATTAAATCATCCCCGTGATGTGCTGTTAAAAGATAATCAGTTTTATACTTCCTTCCAGCATCCCGTAAGAACGCATAACGATACTCTCGGGCTTTTGCTTCAACTCCAGCTTGCGGATGAAGTTCAACTGGCCACTTTTTTTCTACTAGCTTTACTTTAAAGTCTGCGGTTAATTTTTGTAAAAGTTGGCTTTCTAAAAAGCTATCATCTCTTAGACAATGGTCCAAATGTGCAACAATCAATTGCTCAGTCGGATTAGGTAAAAAATCAACTAACATTTTCAGTAATGCTACTGAATCTGGACCACCACTTGCAGCCAGTAAAAATTTTTTGTTTTTTATTTCAATATTATTTTCAGTAAAAAAAGTTGTAAATTTTGTCATTTTTAGATTAAAAAAGTGACCACTATCGGTCACTTAAATTCAATTGATTTTTCAAATTAGCTATTTTATCAGTAGATTCTTCTAACAATTTAGCTAGTGCAGTGAAATCTTTACTATCTTTAAATTCATTAGTTGGATCAACTAAATCAGGATTATTTACCTGACTCAATGATAGAGAAATTTTCCCTTCATGATTATTGATCACAACGACACGGATTTCGTCTCCAATACTATACTTCTTTTTAACACTTTCCCACTTATCACCGAAGTCTTTATGGAAAATCAAACCATGATGTCGATGTGGTAAAGTTACAAAAATTCCAAGTTTAGTAATATTATTCACTTTAGCATTGAGCCTTAATCCAATTGGAAATTTCACTAATAATCCTCCTCTTTTTCAGGAAGAGTATAAATTGATTCACCAGATTTAGAATAATAGAACTTATAGCGAATTACCTTAGCCACATAATCAGGATCTTTTAAGTCTGCAACCTGTGATTTTAATTTTTTATTAGTTTTGTTAACTTGGTTTAACTCTGCTTTGTTAGTTTGAATTTGACTATTAATTCTACCAGTTTGCACATGAACCATAATTAGTTGCAGCCCAAAAATCAAAATTGCAATTGCAAAACAAGCAATAATTCGGTTCTTCCTTACGCGATGAACCTCTTTTTCTTTTCTAGCTGCTTTACGTCGCAAACGTGCTAGGCGTTCTTCATCACTTAAGGCATTATAAAGTCGTGGCCCTCTTTGCATACGGATGTCCCTGCCTTTTCGTTAATATTCTAAATCTTAATTATATCACCACTTGGTATTAATATAACACCTTACTCTTCCCTTGTCATTAATCAATTAACTCATACAAGTCGCTGGCTTCTGCCTTCTTAGTTGTTTCTCTTAAGTCAAGAACACGAGCTTTTAATTGTTTTGTACCGAATCCGATTTCAATAACATCGCCCAGTTTAACATCATAGCTAGATTTTACTACTCGGTCATTAACTTTTACTCTTCCTTGATCAGCCATTTCTTTAGCAACAGTACGTCTTTTAACTAATCTAGATACCTTTAAAAACTTATCGATTCTCATTACTTTTTCCTCCTTATTTTTGAACAATCTCACTAGCTGCTTCTAAGAATGTATGAAGCTCATTAAATAATTGTCTAGTACTCATATTTTTCTCAAGCTCAAGCATTACGTTCAATCTCTTTTGCGGATCCATATTAATTCGTGCTCTTAGAGATACATGTTCTAGGGCCTTAAAAATATTTGGTCCTTCTAATTCCTCACTAGCCTGATTATTAAAAATGACTTGCAACTTATCATTTGATTTTTGAGTAAGAGATACAACTTGAGCTAAATCTGCATCTGCCTTAACTGTAGATACATTCAAAAGATTTTCTACAGCAAGTGGATAATCACCAAAGCGATCAATTAATTCATCTGCAATATTGTCCGCCTCTTTTTGATCATTGATCCCCTTAATTTTCTTATAGAATTCAATTTTTTGTTCTTGATCTGCAATATAATCATCGGGAATATATGCTTCCAAATCAAATTGCACTTCTGCGTTAGACTTAACACCAACTTTTTTACCTTTACGTTTCTTAATTGCTTCGTCTAGCATTTGAGCATATAAATCATAGCCGACACTATCAATGAATCCATGCTGCTGTTTTCCCAGCATATTACCGGCCCCTCTAATTGATAAGTCACGCATAGCAATTTTAAAGCCTGATCCTAATTCGGTAAAGTCACGGATTGCACTAAGTCGTTTCTCACCAATTTCAGTTAAGACTTTATTGGGTTGATAAAGAAAATAAGCATAGGCTAAACGGGCACTTCTACCTATTCGACCACGTAATTGATATAGCTGACTTAACCCATAATGATCTGCATCTTCAACAATCATAGTATTAACATTTGGCATATCAACCCCAGTTTCAATAATTGTTGTTGTTACCAAGATATCAAATTCGTTTTTTGAAAAACGATACATAATATCTTCCATTTGGTTTTCACTCATACGGCCATGGATATATTCAATTTTGGCTTCTGGAATCAGTTCTTCTAGTTGACTCACAACTTTATCAATGTCATCAATTCGATTATGTAAGAAAAATACTTGCCCGTTACGTTTCATTTCTCTAAGAACCGCCTCACGAACAATACTTGGCATTTCTTCCATAACATAAGTTTGAATTGGATAACGATTAGTAGGCGGGGTCTCCATCACTGAAAGATCTCTTACTCCTACCATCGACATATGTAAAGTACGAGGAATTGGAGTAGCAGTCAAAGTCAAAACATCAATGTTTGCTTTTAATTCTTTTAGTCGTTCCTTATGCTTAACCCCAAATCGCTGTTCCTCATCAATAATTAACAAGCCCAAGTCTTTAAATTGAACATCTTTTGAGAGCAAGCGATGTGTGCCAACAACCATATCAATCTTGCCACTTTTTACGCCTTCAATTATTTCCTTAACTTCAGCAGGAGTTTGAAAACGTGATAAAAGTGCACAATTGACTGGAAAATCTTTAAAACGATCTTGCATGGTTTCAAAATGTTGCTGTGCCAAAATAGTAGTTGGTGCTAAAAAGGCAACTTGTTTTCCATCCCGAATTGCTTTAAAAGCAGCTCTCAAGGCAACTTCAGTTTTACCAAAGCCTACATCTCCCACTAACAGTCGATCCATTGGCTTCGGACTTTCCATATCAGCCTTAATTTCTCTAATTGAACGAAGCTGATCTGGAGTTTCAGGATATGGAAAAGCATCTTCAAATTCTTTTTGTAAATCATCATCCGGACTGAAAGCAAATCCTTTTTCAGATTCACGTTTTGCGTATAGTTCAATCAAATCATCTGCGATATCTTCAACTTTTGACTGAACCCGTTTTTTAGTCTTAGTCCACTCAGAGCTTCCCAATTTATTAATATGAGGAACTCTGCCTTCAGAAGCCACATATTTTTGTACTAAACCTAATTGGTCAGCAGGGACAAATAGCTGATCATGATGTTGATAAGTAATAGTGATATAGTCACGTTTTTTACCATCTACATCTAATGTTTTAATTCCTTCAAACCGTCCAATACCATGATTGACATGAACAACATAATCGCCTGGTTTTAATTCATTATAGTTTCTTAACCGTTGAGCATTTTCAAGAGTCTTAACACGTTTGCGGTGATGTGGTCTTTGATTGAATAATTCTCGTTCAGTTAAATAAACCAAATCTAAACTAGGTAAAGCAAAACCATGTGCAAAATTACCTACAGTTATTTGAGCTTTATTTGATAAAAGTTGATCTGCTTTTACAACCGGAATATCAACACCATAATCAACTAAATTTTGAGCGATTTGCTTGGCACGAGTTTCCGAATCAGCTTGCAAGATAACCGTATTTCCTTCATTAGAAAATCGTGTTAGCTCACTTTTAATCAAAGGCATTTGACTAAAGAACTGTTGAACTTCTCGTGTGGTAAAGTTAAGAATTTGATCAAATTTTAATCGGCCCATTCCTTTTTGGAAAAGCGAGAATAAAATCTGAGCTTGCTTTGATTTTTGAACAACTCGCTCAAAACTATGGCGTAATTTTTGACTATTCAGCATTGCTCCGGCTTTTATTTCTTCGGAAATAAAAGCTTCATTTTGAGCATCCACATCAGCTACATTCTTTTTTATGGACTGCCAATCATCAAATAGTAATAAGCCATCTTTATCTAAATAATCAATTAAATTGAAAGATCGCGGAAGTAAATAATCAATTAAAAAGGCATAGTTATCTGGTAAACCACCAGCTTCTAATAAATCAATTGCCTTAACAAAATGATTTTTAACGCTCTCTTCTTCAGCAATTGATTCGCTCATATCCTGCTTTATTTTTGCTACTGCTTCTTGAAAATTATGTGGTGAAAATACTCGATCTAGAGCTGGGCCAATTGAAATACTATCTTTTTCTTCCAAACTACGCTGTGTAGCTGCATCAAACTCCTTTACGGTATCAACTTCATCCCCAAAGAATTCAATTCGAATCGGATTCTCTTGATCCAAAGGATAAATATCAAGAATATCTCCTCGACGAGCAAATTCTCCAGGACGGGCTACAATGCTTTCTCTGCGATATCCTGCCTGCGTAAACCATTCAGTTAACTTATCTAAGTCGAATTCTGCCTCAGGCTTAAATACCTTTTTTGCCTTAGTAAAATCTCTTGGATCACTCAACTTATACTGTAAAGCTTGAGGCGTTACTACAACAATTCCTGCTCTCTTTTCAGCTAAAAACTCTAAGGTCTGCAATCTTTGACTAAGTTCGTCCGGAGATGCAATAGCCGTTTGGGTAGCAATTGTAGCATCAACTGGGAAGCTAAATACCATATCATCAGGCAATAAGTTTCCTAATTCATCTAAAAGCGTCTGCGCCTTTTCTTCATTATCTTCAACTAAAATCAATGGCTGTTGCCAAGCTTTTAGCATTTGCATCAGTACAGCAGCAAAAGCACCTGAATTTAATCCAGTTAAAAGCGATCTTTTTTCTACTGGAGCTTTTTCAATAAAATTATTTAAATCTTTATCTTTTTTTATTAATTCTGTAATGTTCATTCTAATTATACTGATTCATTAAATATTGGGCGTTCTTCCCTTTAATAAAATCATTAATGACATTCTCACTTGTCTCAAAAGCTGCATCCATCAGTTTTTGCTGGTCATTATTAAAGGGACTTAATACCCAAGAAACAACACTTTCGTTTTCAGGATGGCGAATTCCAATTTTTAATCGATTAAAATTGTTCGTTCCTAAGCAAGCCATAATGCTCTTAATTCCATTATGACCCCCTGATTTACCATTTGCACGAATTCTAATCTTTCCAATTGGCATGTCCATATCATCATGAATAACTAAAATATCTTCAGGCTTAATTTTAAAGAAATTAGCTACTTGCGCGATTGATTTTCCCGAATCGTTCATAAAAGTCTGTGGTTCAAGAAAAATCACATCTTCACCATTGATCTTTTGTTTTGTCCATAAGCCGTCAAACTTATTCTTATCTAGAGTTAAACCATTTTTCTCTAAATAATGATCTAATGCCATAAAACCTGTATTATGCTTAGTCTGATCATATTTTCTACCTGGATTTCCTAAACCTGCAATTAACTTCATTCTTTTTCATCCTCTTTGATAAATATTTCATTCTAAATCTGCTTATTGCTCTTGAGATTATAGCACACGCTTACTTACAAATAATTAATTAGATCTTTAAAATTATATTTTGGCCGATTGTAAAATTAAGTTGAACACTTTTGAAAAATAAAAAAGTCCA
>CANPPJ010000023.1:0-17820 GCA_947575965.1 uncultured Lactobacillus sp.
AAAACAAAAAAGCTCCCGTTCAATTTGAACGAGAAGCTTTTTACTTAGTTAATTTATGTACTTTATGAGCCAAAACCATTTCTTTGTTTCGATCTTCATAAATTGCGTCTTTTACGTAGTTCCAGGGTGCCATTAGGCGACCTTTATTGTTTTTACGGAAAAGAAAGGCAGCATGATGATTTTCAAGGTGACGTAGATATCTTTTAGCATTTTGAACCTGAGTATGATGCTTTAGATTTAAGCGAGGTTCAAAATCAATAATTTTATGATCAGCATTAAAGACTGGTCTTACTTTATGGTGCCAGTGACGAGCACTAGCAACATGACGACTAACTTTTTTACCAGCTTCAACAATATTTTCTTTAGTGGCTAAACTATTCCGATCTTTTAACTCTGCATGTGGATCTAGATAATAGTTTCCTAAACCATCTTGACGATAAAGACGTAACTTTTTGAATGATTTATTATTTTTATCCGTCTTCACTTCAATAACGTCACCATTGGTATGGTTCATTAAATACATGTGATGTTTTTTAGTGTAATTTACACTCTTCATGATCAGAAATTCACCCCTTTATATATCTTATGAATCTATATTATAGACGCATTTTAAAATAAAGTATAGTGATTAAAGTAGGACTTTAGTTATTTATAAAATTAATTAAAGTTTAGAGAAATAGTAGTAAGAAAAGACAGCCGAGATAGGCTTAGAACTGTCTTTTGTAAGTATCGTGAGGTCAACTAGCGGATAAAAAATTTTTTAAGACATGCAGTAAGTATTTTAGCTACATATGTTTTAAATAAAAGTTATGTATATAATTAAGAGATAAGATGAGTTCTTATCTCTTTTTTGTTGAGGAATTAAAACATGATAGATAATAAAAATTTGTTGCAGCTCCTAAGAACTGAACTTCAAAAGATGAATAACGGTGATAAAATTAAATTTTTAACTTATAAAAAAGATCGAAGCATCCTTGTGGAAAAGGATGGAGATACTTTTACAATAATTGAAAATGGATATCTCCAAATGGTGTGGGAAAATTTAACTAAAGCAGAAGTGTTAAAGAGAATGAAAAAATTACAAAAGATAGAATTCCCAAGAAGTAACAAATTATATTTAAGTAAGTAAAAATGACGGACTGTAAAAGCTACAATCTGTCATTTTTACTTACATTCTATTTAATTTTGATATCTCCATCTTGTGTAGAAGCTGTTAAGACATTAGCGCTATTTTTATTCTGTGTAAAAGTAGCGCTAGATGAATCACCTTTAACTTTGATGTCTCCATCATCTACATTAAGGTTATAGCCACTAAAATTAGACGTAGAAATGTGAATATCTCCATCATCTGTGTTTATCTTAAATCCATTTTTACTATTTAATTTGTTGATAGTGATATCTCCATCGCTGGTATCAATTTTTCCACTTGGAGATTTTAAATTGTTAATATCAATATCTCCATCATCAGTATTCAAAGAAATAGGATTTGTGGTAGCAATGTTTTCCACTTCAATATCTCCGTCATCTGTTGAAAGATTTAAACTCTTCAATAGGTGTTTTGGTACGGTAATAGTGATAGTAGGATCTCCGTTAATGCGGTGAATACCAGAGGCTGATTGCTTAATTGTTAGATTGCCGTTCTTTCTGCTAACAGTAGGCTTTAAGTTCTTAGGCCCTTCGTATTCAACGGCATATTTATCGCCATATTTAACAGAAATGTCTGTTGCGGTAGCAGAGACTTCTAGTTGATTAAAACCTTGATTACTAAGAGTAGTTTTAATTTCAGGTTTATTGTTATTGTTGTTAGAGATAATAATGCTACAAGCTGAAAGGGTCAGTCCAAGAGAGAGTAGCATAAAAATTAATGCAAACTTTTTACTAATATTTTTCATAAAAAACTCCTAAGATAATAATTAGGACTAATTATCTTATATTTATTGAGTAAAGTAAATTCAAATAAAAATTGGAGGGAAAGATAATGAAAAAGATGCCACCAATTCAAAAAATTTTAGAAGCTTACACAGCAATTGTGGATAAACATGTGGAATTAAAAAATAATGAAGCTTTGGTTACCTCATCAAATGGTGCAAAGACCTATACGGTAAGCTGGGATAATGACATTTACCATTCCAATGACAATGCGACTTATTGGCAAGGTTATGCAGGGTATCCGATAATTGCGGTTTTGATGTTGCGAGGAAAAATACCCTTTGATCAAAAATTGGCTGATAATTTTGCATCAGTTAATTGGAATGAAGTGAATGCAAAATTTAAACGTAATTATGCTAAAGCGGCCTCTGAAGTTATCAAGAAAAAAGGATTAGATGAAAAAGAGGTTATGGTTGAACTTGAGAGGGTTTATGGAGCTTTAAAGGATCTACCAATCACAATTAAACGTGGCTCCCTTCGTCCACCTAAGGCTAGTAAGTAATTAAGAATTACGGTAGTTTGCGCCCCAATCATCCATCACCTTAATAACTGGAAAAAGTGTCTTTCCTAAATCAGTCAATGAATATTCATTTTTAGATTACTGTATAAACTTCTTCATTAATAATTTTTACTTCCAGTCTAAGCAAAGCTCTTGTTTATGCAGTTCTTCAGGTAATTCGTCACGATCAGTTTTATGATTATCTAGCTTAGCGCCAGTGATTTGTTTAGTAAATGAATCAATACGACGATTTGAATCACATAAATCATAGTAAGTAGTAACTACTTTGTCATAGTCACGTAATTCTTTTACATTGAAGTCCTTATCATATTTTCCTTCAAAACAAGTGAATTTTAATGGTAAACGTGGTTTTAATTGTGGCTTTTGATCAGGCACGCCAACTTGCATTCCTAATACTGGGAAAGTCAATTTAGGTAAATCAAGCGTCTTAAGCATTTCAAGTGGATGATCATTAACTGTTCCAAGTGGTACGTAGCCTAAATCCATACTTTCTACGGCATTAGCAACATTTTGATAGGCAAGTAAGGTATCTTCCATTGCTTGGAAAAAGATATCAGTAGTATGCACACGACCATCATCCTTGCCAAGTTGTTTTCTAATTTGTTGATTACGATATAAATCAACTACAAAGATGAATAAATCACCTTCTGCACCAACATATTTTTGATTACATAATTCTCTAATTTTTTTCTTCTCCTCAGGATCAATAATATGTATCAAGCTAGCATTTTGCATGAACATACTAGTTGGGGTTTGTGCAAAAACTGAGTATAAAGTTTCTAATTGTTCTTTATTTAAAGTTGTATCTTTAAATTTTCGAATTGAACGGTGATTTAATTGTGCATCAATAGTTTTGTTATGTATCATTTTTATCCTTCTTGCTAATAATTAGTAAGTATATTATAGCAGATAGTTATTATTATTTTTCTCTTTGTCATTAATTTTGGATAAAAAAAGATGCACAGAAGTATATACTTCTATGCATCTTTTTATGTATTTATTTTCGCTTAATCAAGTAAGTCATATTTTAAGGTCATTAAGCCGTGACCTTCGTTAACCATATTTCCTAGCAATTCAACAGTATTGTTGTAAACTGTATCAGCCATCTTTTGATTTGCTTTGTTTAGCTTATCTTGGAGTTCATCGCCAGAATAGTTTTCAATTTCTTTATCAGTTTCATGTTGAATTTTATGGCATTGAGCAAGACTCTTTTGTTCAAAATCGGCTTCTAATTCACCATAAACACGGAAGTTAGTATCACCTAATTGAGCAGTTAATTTATTCAACCAGAAGATCTTATTTAAATCAAATTTAGGACCAGTCTGGAAGCTGGCTGGAGTAGTAGTGATATTGGTGTAGAAAGGAACCATGCTGTTAAAAGTATTTGGTCCAAATGCTAACCATTGAACACCGGCAATTTCTTCTGGAACGTCATTTCTAATTTGTAAAATATGAGTTTCAAAGTTTCTATTAATACCAATTGGACGGAAGGTCTTCTTTTGTTCAGCTGTACCTTGATCTCCATATGCATCAAAAGGCGTATCTTGATAGTGAGAACTTTCAGCCCATTTAATGTCTTCAATACTAATCTTGCGATTTGCGTGGCAAATGAATGGTTGATCTTGATCACTTGGTTCGCCACCAAAATTAGGATCAAAATAGTTATGGATATACCAAGCACGTGGATTGTTGTAGTGAGCATCTTTAATCGTTGAAGAGCCAAAGATGTGTCGCAAGTTATAGCCCTCAAGATCTGGATTTAAGTGATATTCTTCAATTAAATCTTTTAAATCTTTTGATGAAGCAAAATCATCATTATCGAAATAAAATTCATCGATATTTAGACGGTTAGGAGCGATTACGTACGCATCATCTGGAATACGGCGAGCTGCCCAGTGGTGGCCACCAATAGTTTCAAGGTACCAAATTTCGTCTTTATCAGAAAAAGCCATACCGTTCATTTCGTAAGTACCATACTTTTCAAGTAAATATCCTACGCGTTCTACACCTTCATAGGCAGAATGGATATATGGCAAAGTTAAAGTCACGAAATCTTCTTCACCTAAGCCGCCTTTTTCAAGGAGTGGATCAATACCTTGAATTCTTGAATTAGTGGTAATAGTTTCAGTTGCAGTCATAGCAATATTATCTGAATTAATACCAGCAGCAGCCCAAATTCCATTTTCACCTGATGCATCAGGTGCACTAGTATAGCGAAGAGGATTAGGTAGAAGATCTTCATCATCGATCTTTTGATGACTAATTACGCTTTCGTAGTGTTTAGGTTGATCAGCTGGCATTACTACATCAAATCGCTCAGGAATAATAGTACGGCCGCCATCTTCACTACGGGCTATCATTGTTGAACCATCAATAGTTGCATCTTTTCCGACTAAGATAGTAGTACATTCGGTTGGTTTCATTAAAAAACTCCTTTTCTATTAACGTATTTATTTATATTTTAAAAGATTATTCTAATGCAAAGCAAACCTTGAACCCAAATTTACAATAATTATAAGGTATAATTTGATTAATGAAAAAATTCTGCAAGCATGGGAGGAATCATATAGATGAATTATGGAGAAAAATCACCTGCACTTTGGGATGCAATTAAAAGTGAAGAGAAAAGACAAGAAGATACAATTGAATTAATTGCATCAGAAAATATTGTTTCCGATGCTGTCCGAGAAGCACAAGGATCTGTTCTCACCAATAAATACGCAGAAGGATATCCCGGGAAAAGATACTATGGTGGATGTCAATATATTGACAAGGTAGAACAATTGGCAATTGACTATGCCAAAAAATTATTTAATGCAGAATATGCAAATGTGCAGCCTCATTCTGGTTCACAGGCAAACATGACAGTTTATAATGCTTTGCTAAAGCCAGGAGATACGATTTTAGGAATGGGTATGGATGCTGGCGGTCATCTTACTCATGGATCTAAGGTTAACTTTTCAGGGAAAATTTTCAATTCTATTAGTTATGACCTAAATCCTGAAACTGAAGAATTGGATTTTGAGCGAATTAGACAGATTGCTATAGAGAAGAAGCCAAAATTAATTATTGCTGGCGCTTCCGCTTATAGCAGAATTATTGATTGGCAGAAGTTTCGTGATATTGCGGATGAAGTTGGTGCCTATCTAATGGTTGATATGGCGCATATTGCAGGTTTAGTTGCAACGGGAGCACATCCGAGCCCAATTCCTATAGCTGACGTTGTTACAACAACCACACATAAAACTTTACGTGGTCCGCGTGGAGGGATGATTTTATCTAACAATAAAGAATTAGGGAAGAAAATTGATTCAGCTCTCTTTCCAGGAACGCAAGGTGGACCATTAGAGCATGTTATTGCTGCAAAGGCTCAAGCATTTTATGAAGATTTGCAGCCAGAATTTACCCAATACATTGATCAAGTAATTAAGAATTCGAAAGCTATGGCTGAAGAATTTAAAAATAGCAAAAATATTCGCGTGGTTTCAGGTGGAACTGATAATCACTTGATGATTATTGATATTACCAAGACCGGCGTAACAGGAAAAGATGCCCAAAATTTACTAGACTCTGTAAATATTACGACTAACAAAGAGTCTATTCCTGGTGATAAGCGAAGCCCATTTATTACTAGTGGATTAAGAATTGGGACACCAGCAATAACTAGCCGAGGCTTTAAGGAATCTGATGCTAAAGAAGTTGCTAAAATAATTATTGAAGTTTTGGATAATCCTGAAGATGCAGGAGTACTAGCTCAGGCAAAAGAAAGAGTTAATAATTTAGTTACTAAATACCCTATCAAATAAAAGCTATTGACAGAAAAATATAAGCCAATTACAATATAATTAAATTTTTTAAGGAGTAGTTAATTATGAATACACAAGCTAAGTTTATGAAAAATAATCGTTGGCAAGGCCAGTAAATCAGGTTGTTAAGCAAGATGCAACCTGAAAGACTCAGATTGTATCTGTGCTGGCTGTGTATTTATTGTGGTCTGCATGGAAAGAACATGCAGACCTTTTTCTTTTTGTGATAAAAAAGTAACAGGAATCTGCATGTGAAGGTGGATTCCTGTTTTTTTGGAGAAAAATTATGAAAAGAATGTATGGATTAATTGTAATTTTAGTAGCTTTTTTAACCATAGCTTTTTTTGGAGAAAATAAACAAAAAGAAGAAAATAATAAAATTCCCCGAGTTGGTGTGTTAACTCTTATGCGTCATCCAGCTCTTGATGAGATATATCGCGGCTTTCGAGATGAGCTGAAAGAAGAGGGCTACGTAAATGGAAAAAATATCAAAATTGACTATCAAAATGCAAATAATGATCAGAGTAATTTACGTACGATGGCAACAAAACTAACTGATGAGCAATCAAGAGTATTAGTTGGAATTACTACTCCAGCTGCCCAAGCATTGGCGAATACAACGACTAAGATTCCAATAGTTTTAGGTGCTGTAACAAGTCCAAAAACTAGTGGGCTAGTAAAAGATGAAAAACATCCCGAAAAAAATATTACTGGGGTATCAGATGCTGCTCCAATTAAGCAACAATTAGATTTAATTAGAGAATTTTTACCTAATTTAAAAACCTTAGGGGTAATTTATACTTCTAGTGATTCGTCTGCGGTTAGTGGCTTTCATGAGATTGAACGGGAATGTAAAAAGAGAAAAATACCTTTAAAATCTTTCTCAATTGCAAATAGTAACGATCTTAATCAAGTTTCAGAGCAGATGTTTAGTCAAGTAGATGCCGTCATTGTACCAACTGATAACACAATTGCTGGAGCGATGGAAACACTAGTTAAAAATGGTAATGCTGCTAAAAAGCCAATTTTTCCTGCAGCAGCAACTATGGTAAAACAAGGCGGTCTTGCAACTTATAGTGTTAATCAATATGAGTTAGGAAAAATGACTGGAAAGATGACTATTGAAATTTTAAAGGGTAAAAAAGTTAGTTCTTTACCAATCGAAAGAGTGAAAAAGGGAGAACCGATCGTTAATTTAAAAGAAGCCAGAGAATTAAATCTTCAAGTACCGCAAAGATTTTTAGAAGAATGTCAGAAAAAAGGAGCTGTATATAGATGAACTTGATCGTATCTGCTATTGGCCAAGGTTTGCTATGGGCTTTGCTTGGCTTAGGATTATATTTGACATTTAGAATTTTGAATTTTGCTGATATGACCGTAGAAGGAACCTTTCCATTGGGTGCAGCTGTTGTAGTAGCTAATATTTCACACGGAATGTCCCCATACTTAGCTACTTTATTAGCCCTTTTAGCTGGAATGGCAGCAGGTTTAGTAACGGGATTATTGTATACAAAAGGAAAAATTCCAATTCTACTTGCTGGTATTTTAACAATGACGGCAATTTATTCTATTAATTTAAGAATTATGGGCGGTTCTAATATTTCGTTGATTGGTAAGAAGACATTACTCAATAATGAATTTTTAGAAAATTTACCCCAATATTTTAATAGTGTTGCTTTGGGTATTGTTATTGTAGTAGTGATTACTGGAATTTTAATTTTCTTTTTAAATACAGATTTTGGTCAAGCTTTTATTGCTACCGGAGATAATCCAAGCATGGCTAAATCATTAGGAATTCATACAGATTTTATGGTGATCGTCGGATTAATGCTATCAAATGGAATAGTTGCCTTATGTGGAGCATTAATTGCGCAAAATAATGGTTATGCCGATATTAATATGGGAATTGGAACTATTGTTATTGCTTTAGCTTCAATTATCATTGGTGAAGTAGCTTTTGGAGAATTGACCTTAAATCAGCGTTTAGTGGCGGTAACTTTAGGTAGTATTATCTATCGTTTGATTTTACTCGCTGTACTGCAACTTGGATTTTCAGCTAATGATTTAAACTTGATCTCTTCTATTGTGTTAGCCCTCTGTATGATGCTTCCACAATTAGAAAAGTTTTTACATTTGAAAAAGCCAGTAGAAAGGGGTGTGAAAAAGCATGACTAAGCCAATTTTAGAATTAAAAGATGTTAAAACAACTGTTAAAACAGCTGATGGTGAAATTGTTCCAATTTTAAAAGGAATTAATTTAGAAATTAGACCTGGAGATTTTATTACTATAATTGGGACAAATGGAGCGGGCAAATCTACACTTTTTAATACGATTGCGGGCAGTTTAAAGCCTGATAGTGGTATTCTTCGGCATAATGGGCAAGATATTACTAAAATGAGTGAAGAAAAGCGGACTCAGTTTATTGGACGAGTTTTTCAAGATCCTAAGATGGGGACTGCTCCGCGAATGACTGTGGCAGAAAATTTATTACTAGCAACAAAACGGGGAAAGAGAAGATTTTTAAAGATTAGAAGACTTAAGCAGAACTTACCTCGTTTAAAAAAACTAGCTGCAGTTATGAGTAATGGCTTAGAGAAGCGGTTAAATACATTTGTGGAGGGCTTATCTGGAGGACAAAGACAAGCTTTGAGCTTCTTGATGGCTACAATAGAAAAGCCTGATATTTTATTATTAGATGAGCATACAGCAGCTTTAGATCCTCATACTAGTGAAAATCTACTAGCAGTAACTGATAAGCAAATTAAAGAAAATAAATTAACTGCCTTAATGATTACGCATCATATGGAGGATGCTTTAAAATATGGAAATCGTCTTTTAGTGTTGAAGAATGGTAAAGTTAAAGCAGATATTAGTGAAGAAGAAAAAAAGAGTTTAAAAGTAAGTGATCTTTATAGCTATTTTGAAGATTGATCTAAAACCTAGGGCTGGTTGTCGGTTCTAGGTTTTTTAGTTAAAATAATTTTTAATTGTTTTAAGTATAGATTTAATTTTTATAAAGAAGGGATGGAAGAGATGTGAATAAGGGACACAAAATAAGTTTATTTTCAGCAATAATGCTAGCCCTTAATTCGTTGATTGGATCCGGATGGCTTTTTGGTTCAGGCTCGGCAGCAAAAATTGCCGGCCCAGCGGCTATCTTATCTTGGATCATTGGTGCAGTTATTATTATTGCAATTGCCTTAACCTATGTTGAACTAGGAACTATGTTTCCTGAAAGTGGGGGAATGAGCAAATATGCTCAATATAGCCACGGTCCCATGCTTGGGTTTATCGCTGCCTGGGCAAATTGGATTTCTTTGGTAACCTTGGTGCCAATGGAGGCAGTTGCTGCTGTTCAATACATGAGTTCTTGGCCATGGAAGTGGGCAAACTGGACGCATCACTTTATGCAAGATGGAAATATAACTACACCGGGGCTGTTATTGGTATTTGTGTTCATGATTATTTTTACTTTAATTAACTTCTGGTCAATTAAAATCATGACCCACTTTACTAATTTGATCTCTGTTTTTAAAGTACTCTTGTCTACGATAACAATCATTATGCTGTTTGCATCTAGTTTTCATCCTGCTAACTTTGGTCATGATGTAAAAACATTTATGCCTTATGGAAGTAGAGCAATCTTTGAAGCAGCTTCTGGTGCTGGTATCATTATGTCTTATGACGCATTTCAGACAGTAATTAATATTGGTGGTGAATTAAAGAATCCTCGAAAGAACATTATTCGTGGAGTTTTAATTTCCATGTTTGTGACAGCTGCAATTTATATTCTGCTTCAAGTAGCCTTTATTGGAGCAGTTGATCCAGCAATGCTTGCTAAAAACTCCTGGCATGGAATTGATTTTGCGTCTCCATTTGCAGATATTGCAATCCTTTTAGGAATTAATTGGCTTGTGATTTTACTTTATATGGATGCTTTTGTTTCGCCATTTGGAACTGGAGTAGCTTTTGTCGCAACAGCATCAAGAGCACTTGCTGCAATGACATATACAAAACACTTACCAGCGTGGTTAGGGAGACTTAATAGACGCTATCTGGTGCCTCGTTTTGCAATGATTGCAGATTTAATTTTAGCGATGATTTTAGTAAGTGTCTTTAGAAACTGGAATTTACTTGCAACGGTAATTACTTGTGCGACTTTGATTGCTTATTTAACTGGTCCAGTTACTACTATTACTTTGAGAAAAATAGCACCAGATTTGGAAAGACCCTATAAACCTAACTATATGCGCTGGTTTGCTCCTTTAACTTTTGTATTAACTAGTTTAGCTATTTATTGGACGATGTGGCCAACCACAATTCAAGTTATTTTAGTTATTCTTGTGGGAATTCCAATTTATTTCTATTATGAAGTTAAATATCAAAAGAAAGATTTTAAATCGCAGTTTAAGCATGCTGCTTGGCTTTTAGGGTATTTAGTATTTATTTCTATTATGTCTTATTGTGGTAGCGACGGCTTTGGTGGACAAAACTGGATTAAATATCCGTGGGATTTTCTTTTGATTGCAATTGTCTCCTTGATCTTCTATAAAGTTGCAATTGATACAGGACTAGAAAAAGTTGATCCGGCAGCGATAAAAGTAAACGAAAAAATTAAGCTTAAGAAGGACTAGAATTAAGTACACTAGTATAAATTAGCTTGAATTATAGGTAGAAAGGTGCTATCCTTAACTAGTCGTAAAATAATCTATGATCTGAAATATTGGTCATGGCAAAGGAGTATTAAACAATGAGAAAAGGGATTCATCCAGATTACCAAGAAGTTGTTTTCATGGACTCAGCAACTGGTGCTAAGTTCGTAGCTGGTTCTACTTTAAAACCAGAAGAAACAATTGAATTCGAAGGTAAGACTTACCCATTAGTTCGTGTTGAAATTTCTTCAGATTCTCACCCATTCTACACTGGCAAGCAAAAGTTTGCACAAGCAGATGGTCGTATCGAAAAATTCAACAAGAAGTACGGTATGTCTTCAAAGAACTAATAATTCTTGGTTTTTACCAAAAGAGCAGCCCACTTTGGACTGCTCTTTTTTTATGCTTAACGTGGTATAATTCTTATTGATATGCATGAGACCTTTTTCTGACTGCGATAAGTCAGTATAATAGGAGTACATGCAATTTTAGGTAGGAGTAATTTATTTATTATGAAAATGCAACTTGCTGAGATCGCTAAAGCATTAAATAGTTCAGTTAATATGGGAGAAGATAAGGTCATTACATCTGTTGTTTTTGACTCAAGAAAAGCAACTCCTAATTCTTTGTTTATTCCCTTAGATGGTGCAAGGGATGGACATGATTTTGTATCTAATGCAATGGCAAACGGAGCAGAAGCAACCCTTTGGAAAAAAGGACATGAGGGTATGCCTACTGATGTGCCAGTTATTGAAGTGGAAGATCCGCTAACTGCGCTTCAAAATTTAGCTAAATATTACTTAGGTAAAGTTAATCCAACTATTGTTGGAATTACTGGATCTAATGGTAAAACTACAACTAAGGATATGGTTGCAGCGGTTTTATCAAAAAGATTTAACGTGCATAAGACACAGGCTAACTTTAATAACGAAATTGGGGTACCTGTAACTATTTTAGAGATGAAACCATCTACTGAAATTTTAGTTCTTGAAATGGGTATGGATCGCCCTGGGCAATTACACCATTTAAGTGAATTAGTAAGACCCGATGTTTGTGTCATCACAATGATTGGTGAAGCTCATATTGAGTTCTTTGGTACTAGAGATAAGATTGCAGACGCTAAGATGGAAATTACTGACTTCTTAAAAGAAGACGGTAAGTTTATTTACAATGGCGATGAACCTTTACTAGAAGAGCGTGCAGCTAAGATTAAGCAAGAAAAGAGTACTTTTGGTTTTAGAGAAGAAGATACTGTTTTTGCGACTACATTTAGATCTTACATGCACCATGCTACTTTTGAAGTAAATGGGTCAGCACAGCAATTTAAGATTCCAATGATTGGAAAACATAACGTCTCTAATGCTCTTGCAGCCATTAGTGTAGGACGTCATTTTGGTGAAAATGATGAACAAATTGCCCAAGCTTTAGCTAACTTCACTCCAACAGCAAATAGAATGCAATGGAAGAAGGGTGATGTAGGCGAAGCAATTATGGATGATGTCTACAACTCAAATCCAACCGCGGTTAAGGCTGTTACGACTTCGTTTGGACAAGTAATGGTCGAAGATGGTGGGCGCAGAATTGCTGTCTTAGGTGATATGTTAGAGCTTGGGGATGAATCAGCTGATCTTCATGCGTCTCTTGCCGCTAGCTTGGATCCAGCAATTATTAATGAACTATATTTATATGGTCCAGAGATGAAAAACTTATATGATGCTCTTGTTGATAAGTACCCAGCAGAAAACTTGCACTATTATCCACAAGATCAAATGAATCATATGATTGATGACTTAAAGAATGATATTAAGCCAGCTGATATTGTAATGCTAAAGGGATCACATGGGATGCATTTGGAAAAGGTTTTAGACCGTCTCATGTAGGAAGGAATTAGATATTTGAAATTTTCTGAAATGAACTTAAAACCTGAGATTTTAAAAGCTATTAAGCGTTCAGGTTTTGAAGAAGCTACACCAATTCAAGAAAAAACCATTCCCCTCGTTTTGGAGGGAAAAGATGTAATTGGTCAAGCCCAGACAGGAACTGGTAAAACTGCTGCTTTTGGTTTGCCAATTTTACAAAACTTAGATAAGCAACACGATTCAATTCAAGCTATTATTATTGAACCTACCCGTGAATTGGCTATTCAAACCCAAGAAGAGTTGTTCCGTTTAGGTCGTGATGAAAAAGCTCGCGTTCAAGTAGTTTATGGCGGTGCTGATATTAGACGTCAGATTCGTGCTTTAAAACAAACGCCAGCAATTTTGGTAGGAACACCTGGGCGTTTGCTTGATCATTTAAAACGTGGCACAATTGATATTTCTAAAGTCAAAACAATTGTTTTAGATGAAGCAGATGAAATGCTTGATATGGGATTTATTCAAGATATTGAAAGTATTTTGAAATATGCATCAAGTAAACATCAAACATTACTTTTCTCTGCTACAATGCCAAAGCCAATTTTACGAATTGGTGAAAAATTCATGAATGATCCTGAGATTGTAAAAATCAAAGGAAAAGAATTAACTGCTAATTTAATTGATCAGTATTTTGTGAGAGCAAAAGAAAATGAAAAATTCGACATTCTATGTCGCTTAATTGACGTTCAAAATCCTGATTTAGCTGTTATTTTTGGTAGAACTAAGAGACGTGTTGATGAATTAACACGTGGGCTACAAGCACGTGGATATAACGCTGCTGGAATTCATGGTGATCTTTCTCAAGCTAAGCGAATGAGCGTGTTAAAGAGATTCCGTAAAGGTAAGCTAGATATTTTAGTTGCAACTGATGTGGCAGCTCGTGGATTAGATATTTCTGGGGTAAGTCATGTTTATAACTATGATATTCCGCAGGATCCAGATTCTTATGTTCACCGGATTGGTAGAACTGGACGTGCTGGTCAGAACGGAATGTCTGTAACTTTTGTTACTCCAAATGAAATTGGCTATATGCGTACTATAGAACAATTAACGCATAAAAAGATGATGCCACTTAAGCCACCAACTGATGAAGAAGCATTTAAAGGTCAGCTAAGTGCAGCTAATAAAAAGGTAGCAGAATTGCTTGATAGCGATCTTTCTAAATATACTGAAGAAGCATCTCAACTTCTTGACGATTATTCTGCGATTGATTTAGTGGCCGCTTTATTGAAGGACTTGTCTAAAGATGCAGATAGTGTAAAAGTAAAAATTACACCTGAAAAGCCGTTACCATTTAAATCAAAGCATGGTAATAATCGAAACTTTAAACGTAATTTTAAACGTGGTGGAGATCGAAATGAACGATATCATCGTAAGCCTAGTGCCCGTAAAGGTGGTAGAAAGCATGATTTCGTTATAAAGAAAAAAGATTAATTTTTGTTACTGGAGAGCTGTAGTTGCTACAGCTCTTTTTTGTAATATAATGTATCAATGTGTGAGGTGAAAATAATGATTAGAGGCGTAGGAATTGACTCAGTTGAAGTTGAACGCATGAAAAAGATAGTTGAAAAAGGCGATAAATTTGCTAAAAGGGTATTAACTCCGAAAGAATTTGAGCAATATCAACAATTAAAAGGAAAGCGCAGGGTAGAGTACCTTGGTGGACGTTTTTCTTTAAAAGAATCTTTTTCAAAGGCAATGGGAACTGGATTAGGCAAATATGTTGGTTTTCAAGATATTGAAACATTATGGGATGACTTAGGACATCCAGTAATGACCTCGACAAAGTTTTCTGGAAATATTTTTCCTAGTATCACACATGATGATCATGAGATTATAACAGTTGTAGTTTTGGAGGAATTAGATTAATGGTTCCAGGAATTCACCGTCCAGCCGTAGTAAAGGTAAACTTGGGCGCTATTAAAAGAAATCTTGAAAATGAGATGGAGCATCTAGAGCCCGGACAAAAGATGCTTGCAGTTGTAAAAGCTAACGGTTATGGACACGGTGCAGTAGAAGTAGCTAGAGTTGCAGATAAGGTAGGAGCAGCTGGCTTTTGCGTTGCAATTTTGGACGAAGCATTAGAGTTAAGACATGCAGATATTACAAAACCAATTTTAGTTTTAGGTGTTGTTTCTCCGGAATATGCTCCAATTGCTGCTGTAAATAACGTTTCATTAACTGTTCCAAACTTAGAATGGCTTAAAGAAGCAGAGAAGTACTTAAAAGATGCAAATTTGCAATTGAAGATTCATTTAGGTATTGATTCCGGAATGGGTAGAATCGGATTTAATGAAGACGCAGACTTTATTGCCGCTAATGAGTTTTTAGAGAATAACGATAATTTCTTTATTGAAGGAATGTTTGCCCACTTTGCTTCTGCTGATAGCAGTGATGAAACTTATTTCAAACATCAATGTGAAAAATTTAATCATATGAAAAGCCTGCTTACTGTAAAGCCAAAGTGGATTCATGTTGATAATACGGCAGCAAGTGTTTTTCATGATGGAATTAAAAGTGATTTAGTTAGATTTGGTATTGGAATTTATGGTTTAAATCCTTCTTCTAATCCTAATTCTCCAGATTTAAAATCAAATATTAAGTTAGAACCTGCCTTGTCATTTGAAAGTGAATTGACTCATGTTAAGACAATTCATCAAGGTGATGGTGTTGGATACGGTTCGACCTTTGTTGCAGATGAAGATACAATTATCGGAACTGTACCCGTTGGGTATGCAGATGGATTTATTAGAAAATTTCAAGGTTTCAAGGTTAAAGTGGGAGATACGTACTGTCCAATTGTTGGCCGAATTTGTATGGATCAATTTATGGTTAAGATGCCTAAAAAGATGCCAGTAGGGACCAAAGTAACCATCATTTCTTCTAATCCTAATGATCAAAATAATATTAAAGCTGCGGCCGATTATGTTGACACAATTCATTATGAAGTTGCTTGCTTATTAAATGATCGTTTACCACGTGTATATTACGAAAATTAAAAATAAAAGCTTGTTTAACCAATTTGGCTAAACAAGCTTTTTTACTATAGTAATCAAGATAATTAGTCTTTTAATTCTCCAGGTTTTTCTGCGCTACGGATTGTTAGACCTGATTGAAGATCTTCAATTTCAGCAACAACAAAACCCTTCTTTTCAAGTCGGTTGACGATAGCAGTCATTGTTTCGCGAGAAACACCAATAGGAAGAGTAAATAAGTTACGGCGAACTAATTCACCAGTTTTGACATCTAAAGTTAAACAACCGGCAATATTACTATATTTAGAAATAATTTTTGCCATTTTAACTAAATTACCACGATCATTATCTGAAAGAATAGTCAAAACATAAGAACCATTTTTGATATTCCAAGCATCAGAAAGCATATCTAGTAAACGGGAGTGAGTCAAAATTCCATAGAAATGGTTTTCTTCATCCAATACAGCAATGTATGGGAGGTCTTTAATATTAAAGAATACACGGAAGAATGGTGAATTTACCTTAATTGTTTTGGTAGCGTTTTTAAGCAAGTAAGTTACAGGTAGATTCATGTCGCCGCCTTGAGACTTGTGACGGTAAATGTGCATTTTATAAATGTTTCCCCGAAAAATGGTTCCTGTATCATCTAAAATAGGGACACAACGAAAGCCGGAGTCTTCTAATATTTTTAATGCTTCGGCAAGAGTAGCTTTTTCGTTGACTGTAGTTAAGTAATCTTTTTTATAGACAAGAGATTTAATTAGCATGATTAGCCTCCATACATCTGAAATTTACAAGCCATTATACCATAGTTTTATATAAAAATTAAAGACTGATTAAACAACTTTAATTTAGAAAATAAAAGAGCATCCACAAATGTGAATGCTCTCTTACAGGAAAAAGTCTTAATTATTATTGACGAACCTTTACGCCAGTTTCTTTGAAGGCTTTGTCCATAACTTCTTTTAATTGTTTTGCAGAAGCTTCCATCTTAGCTTGTTCGTCAGCGTTCAATGGCATTTCAATAACTTGTTCCAAGCCGTGACGACCAACAACTGCTGGAGTACCGATGTGAATATCGTGTAAGCCGTATTCACCATCCATAGGTACTGAAAGTGGAAGAACTCTGTGTTCGTTGTTCAAGATAGCCTTAGTAATGAATGCTAAAGCAGTACCGATACCGTAGAAAGTAGCACCCTTCTTGTTAATGATGTCGTAAGCCATATCTGCAACTTCCTTGTGGATTGCTTCAAGCTTGTTTTCACCAACTTCTGGGTGAGCCTTTACCCAGTCGCTAACTTTTACGCCACCAACATTGTTGTAGCTCCATACTGGGAATTCAGTATCACCGTGTTCACCAAGCATGTATGCGTTAACTGAACGTGGGTCAACGTGTTCCATTTCACCGATAACTTTTTGAAGACGACCAGTATCAAGTGAAGTACCTGAACCGATAACACGATCCTTAGGGAATCCTGACATTCTCCAAGTTGCGTGAGTTAAGATATCAACTGGGTTAGCAGCAACTAAGAAAATACCATTGAAACCTGATTCAACGATTGGTTCAACGATTGAAGATAAAATCTTTAAGTTCTTGTTAACAAGGTCAAGACGAGTTTCACCTGGTTTTTGTGGAGCACCAGCAGAAATAACTACTAAGTCAGCATCTTTTGCGTCTGAGTATTCTGCAGAGTAAATAGTCTTTGGTGCAATCCAAGGAGTAGCGTCTGCTAAGTCAATAGCATCACCTTGAGTTCTTTCTTTAACGATATCAACGATACCTAATTCTTGTGCGATACCTTGTTGAACTAATGAGAATGCGTAAGTAGAACCTACAGCACCGTCACCAACAAGAATAATCTTATGAATTTTTTCTTCTGACATTTGCTAATACTTCCTTCCATATTAGTGATTTATTTAACAATAACGATTATATCATATTGGAATTTAAAAATTAAAAATATAATTTTCGTAAATTGCAATAATAAATTGAACACTTAAGCTGCTCGATAGATGTGATC
>CANPPJ010000024.1:0-17791 GCA_947575965.1 uncultured Lactobacillus sp.
TATTTCAATTTATTCTTCCCCATGAAGTTAGTGATGAAGAAGCACACATTGTTATAGAAAAAATCCGTAATGAAATGGTTAAACAAGCCTTAATTTCTATCCATAAAATGTACCTACCTAAAAGAGTAAAGCGACACGTCATCTATACTTTGCTTAATCAAAAAAGAGTTGTTAAAACTCGAGAATACATGCGAGTTTTGTTTAAAACAATTGATCAACCGAATTTAACCAAGTCCGAACAGTATTTACAACGTCTGGCCTTTTTTAGAGCCTTCGCTGTAGAAAGAGAGTATTTGGAAATGATCGGACAAAAAGAAAGCAAATATCGCACATATATCTTAAGCCTTTATAATGATGTTCTTTTAGCTGAATCACTAATTATTGAACCTGAAGACGAATAAATAATTCTGAGAAAAAGTCTAAAACAAAGAAAACACTGGTATATCATCGTTAAAATAAACATTGATATACCAGTGTTTTTATTTTCTAAAGAGTTATGGTCTAAGTCAAATTAAGACTTCTTTACCAGACTCAATTATTTTATTTATTAAAAAAGCGATCCCACCAATGGTGTTTTTTCTTAGGACGAATTTGCATTTGAGCTAAAGTACGATGAATATTTTCTTCTACCTGCTGCTTACGACGCTTTTCTTCGTTCTCTCTAGCTTTTTTTAAAATTTCTTCATGAGCCTCTTGCTCACTTTTTTGTTCTTCAGTAATCTTTTTGGCAGCTTCCTGATCTTTATCATTAGCTTTTTCTTTAAAATCGTCTGATTCGGGCTCAGCTAATTGGTGTGAACGATCAATTAATTTTTTATTTTGAGCTTCAACACGCGCTACCTGCTTCTGCAAATCTTCAATTGCTTTATTCTGACTTGCAATAGTATTTTGTAGCATTGTTAAAAGTTTTACTACTTGATCAGCATCAACAGTGGCAGTATTAGTAGCAACTGATTTTTGCATTTTTGCTGCTTTTTTAGCTTCTTCAGTTTTTTTATCGCTTACTGCAAAAATCTGTCTTGCTGCTTCTTGCAAGGTTAAATCAGCATTTTTAGACAAAGCTCTAAAAGCTTTTAAATCTTCAATATCCTTTGCCGAGTACAAGCGAGACTTTTGCTTGGTTCTTTCATAGTAATCTTTATTTCCAGTAACCTTTTCCACGATTAACGAATACTTTCTTAACGTTGCTACGCTAATATGAAGTTCTTCCGCCGTTTTTGCTGGGACCTCAAGTTCTTCAAAATTATGGTCGCTTGCCATCCTAAATTCTCCCTTTACTTAAACTAAGTTTAATCATGTTTATGTAACAAAGTCTTCTTATGATCGTAGCGTTCGATTGCGTAATCAATTAATTTAGTAATTAAGTCAGTATATGGAATTCCAATCTCTTCAAATAACTTAGGATACATACTAATATTAGTAAAGCCTGGAAGAGCATTTACTTCTGTTAAAACAACTTCATTATCTTCAGTACGAAGCATCGAATCGATACGAGCCAAGCCACTACATTCGGTTGCTTGGAACACTTTTAAGGCATTTTTTCTAACTGTTTCAACAATTCCCTCAGGAAGCTTAGCGGGAATTTCTAAAGTTGATGTTGAGTCATCATCATACTTATTTTCATACGTATAGAATGAATCTTTTGCATTAATAATTTGACCAACACCTGCAACGATTGGCTTATCATTTCCTAAAACAGCAGTTTCTACTTCAGTACCGTGAACAGTTTCTTCAACTAAAACCTTGTCATCATATTTAAAGGCCTCAGCTAAAGCAACCTTGTATTCTTTTTCGTTAGTAACATGACTTACACCAACTGAAGAGCCTTGGTTTGATGGCTTAACAAATAAATCTGAACCCAATTGGCCAGCTACGTATTCATAGTCTAACTTCTCGTTATCTGGATCGTTATATTCAAAACGCTTAACTGCAATCCATTTTGCTACAGGAACACCAGCACGTTGAGCGAGGATCTTAGTCATTTCCTTATCCATCGTTACAGCTGCAGCTAAAACATCATCTCCAACAAATGGCTTATCTAAAACTCTAAATAGTCCTTGTAGACAACCATCTTCACCTAAATTTCCGTGTACAATTGGGAAAAATACGTCAATTTCAGGACGATCTTTTAGTTCAATAATATTAGAAATATTAGCTACTTTATGAGGATTAGCCACTTCCATTTTTGGATTATCTAATACTTTACGAGAATCTGCATCATCAGCTAAGTATCCATCGTTAGTAATCCACATTGGATAAACATCAAATTTATTAGTATCAATTTCTTCATAAATGTTGTGGGCAGACATGATAGAAACTTCATATTCTGAAGAATTTCCACCGAAGATCAAACCTACCTTAATTTTGTCAGTCATATTTTTATCTCCTTTTTGTCCTCGAAACCTTATTATAAACAATCGTGACGCTATAATGCATTAATTTCGAAAAAAAGTCTAAAAAGAATGAAATTTTTTTATAATTACGGTATATATATTACTATCATTCTACTATCTGATTTGCTAAAAGGAGTAAATATGACGTTTACAAAAAAAGCAGCCGTTTTTTTAGCAACTATTGTGTTAAGTATAGGCCCTTCTACCGTTATAGCTACTAGCACACAGGCTGCAACATTTACTAAAGAGGAAATTCAAGAAGTTCATCAAATTCAAAATCAATATAAAAACTTACCTAAGGAAAATTTTAACATCAGCAATCTTTATGCCAACCCACCTCATCTAACAGCTCCCTTTTCACCAGGCTCTGTTACAAATTCTTATATCAATTCTCAGTTAGATTATATTAACTTTTATCGCGCTTTATTTGACTTACCAAGTATTTCAACAAATAAAACAGATAATGATAACGCTCAAATCACGGCAAGCGTTATGGCTGCAATCAAAGCTAATCCATTCACTAACCAACATGGTCTACCTAGTGAAACTAGACCCGATTATATTAGCGATATGTATTGGACAATTGCCAAAAACGTTTCTGCAAGTTCAAATTTAAATTTTAACGTAAGTAATCAATCCGCTGGTGATGTAATCACAGATCTATTGACTGACACCTACAATCTCGATGGGTCAGACACTGGACATCGTGCATGGCTTTTATCTAGTCGACTTACAACTACAGGTATTGGCGCGGCTTACGGTGAAAATAATTATCGCTATTCTGTTCAACAAGTTGCTTATCCGAGTGATGGTTACAAAGCAGCTGCAAAAAGTACAGTCGCTTATCCAAATAGTGGCGTTTTTCCAATTGAATTACTTCAGGGAAACAATATTGCCTGGTCGCTCTATTTATCTGATAAAACTATTTCTGGTACTCCTAAAATTACAATTACTGATCTTGACACCGGTCAAACTAGTCAAGCAATAAAAGTTAATAACTTTAGCAGCAAGGGATACGGCTATTTTGATACTATACTGACCTACTTTCCTGGAGACATTAAGTTAGTCTCAGGACACGAATATAACGTAAATATTTCTAATGTCTATCAGTACAGCTTTAAGCTTTTTAATCAAGTCGCTGCCAACCAACCAAAATTAGAAATTTTGGAAGATAAAACTAAGACTAAAAATAAGGTTAAAAATTCATCTACTATCTCATCTTCTCAAAATATTAAAGAAAGTACTGATAAAACGACCCGCAATATCTTAAAACAAGTTGATGATTCATCTTCGAATATAACCATCAAATCCGTTCTCTTACTTCAAGCGGAAGAGTTACGGGATTCTTTAAATAAAAATCGTCGAATGAACCCTATAGTTTTTGGTCGCTCTTATCAAGATGGGTACTCTTACTACAATTTAGGCGAAAATCAATGGTTCCATAATTTTTATGTTTACAATAACCCAGACCTAACTGCAGGCGTAGTAAATATTGATAATCACTCTCTTGATACCCATATTTACACTAGCCCTTATCCGAGCTTACAAAAACAAACTTCTAATCACGTTACCTTTGGAAAAAGCTATGCTTATGGGCAATCCATTACAACTAACCATACAACCTGGTATTATCTTGGTAAAAAACAATGGATTCGGCAATTTAATTAATAAACTAATACTCTAAAAAAACTTATAAAGTAACTAATTATATTATTTAAGAATAATTAATAGTTTCAACTTGATTTAAAGCTTAATTACTGTAAAAATAAGTATTGAGAAATGGTTGAGGACCCTTACAAGAGCCATTATGGCTGTTGCAAATTACAATTATTTTATACCCTAACTACTTTACACTTACTTGAATACAATTAAGATCATCCAATCCGGCGCCATTTCTTAGAAAAAGGTCTCAGGTTAAAACCTGAGACCTTTTTTGCATCTTTATTTAAAATTTTTATTTGACACTAGTAATTTGCCAAGTAATAGTACTAATTACAAATAAAACTACTCCAACAATTACTAATTCCAAGAAAATCCCACTAGCTATCTCTAAAAAATAACCAATATTTAAAATAAAGCCTTCAACCTCAAAAATTGTTGGAATAAATGCTAGTAATCCAAAAATTCCAATCAAGCAAATTGATGCTCTCATTCCTCCGGCAGCAAACATATGAATTAAACGTCGAGTTGAGACAACTTCTTGTAACCTTCTAATCTGCTGATAAACTAAAATACCGACAAAAATAATTATCAAAATACTCAAAACTAATAATACTATCTCGATATTTGCCATTAATGTAGTATTTGCTAAACCAAAACTCGTTATAATTGCATACAGACCGCTATTTTTATTTTTCCTGAGCTTTTCTTGTACTGATTTAGCTTCCATGGATGAATTATCATCTATTTTTGTTAAAATAATTTTTCTAATTTGGCTAGCTAAACTAGAATTTTCAGCTCTAAATAAATGGATACCTAAAGTATAATCAATCATTGCATCTGCAATTGGTCTCGTTTGTTCAACAGTAAGGAGATTATTAGTGCTATTATTACTACTTCTGTCAGCACCAATTGCCGCAGCGAAATTATCAAACTTCTGATTAATATATCGTTCAGCAACTACTCCGTTACTTTCCTTTGCAATTTGGCTTTTCATAAAAATTGGATTCATAAAAGTTACTAAGCAAAAAAATAAGACCACAATTGTAAAAATTGCAATTCCAAAGGATCTTTTATCATGCACAGTTTGAGCTTGGTCAATTCTCCGTAACTCACTGCGTGTGCGTACTGCCATTTCCTAGACCTTCCTTAAAAATTAATTGTCAAACATCTCATTGATTGTTTGGGTCAAAGTAGCTAATTCATATTTTTGTAAAGCAGATTTTGCTTCACCAATTGTTTGATCTATTTTAGCCTCATCAATTGATAGAAATGTTGACATAAAAGTTTTTACCATTATATCAGAAATTTGATCTGCATCTAAATCCAATTCGGTACGTTTTATATATAAACTTCCGCCAGCTGTGATAATAAAGTTTAAGCCAATTTGCACCTGACGATCATTCCCTAGATCATGCTTAACTCCTTCATCTTTAAGCCAATTATCAAAAATTTGACTCCACCGATCAAGGGAATTCCTATCACTTAAAATGCTTTTAACTACACGTTCTACCCCTTCATCCTGAATACCTTGTTCTAAAATTAAATAAATAAAAATTTTCATTTTAGAATATGTATTTAATTCTTTAAAGTCAGTCACATTTAAACTCTTTAAAACAGCGGTCATAAAATTGGTAACAATGTCCGTAATTAACAGATTTTTATGTGGATAGTATGATTGGAGTAATGATTTAGAAATCCCGGACTTATCGGCAATCATTTGCAAAGATACATTCTCCATACCTCTCTTTTTTAAAAGAATAAAAGTATTACGTAATATTTCATGCCGTCTTACTAAATTTTTTTGTCGTGCCATATCTTTTTCCTCGTACTATTTAGTCTATTCCTATACAGTATAGCGTTTTCATAATATTAGTTACAATTATTATACCAAGTACTGTCACTTATAACGAGCTATGATTCATTTTTTTAAATTAATCCTATATAAAAAACCGACGATTATCCGTCAGTTTTTCTCAATATTAACTTTTTCTTCTCTCTAGCAGAGTATAGCTCACGGCTAAGGCTAAAATAAAAACAATTGAAATAATCAATGGTAATCTAGTTGCTGGAATTAGAACTAATATTACTAATATTACTAAATAAAAAATTATCGTAATCCAGCTCGTTACCGGAAAACCAGGCATTCTAAACTGGCCAAGTTGTCCCTTATTTTCTGCTCGATACTTCAAGTGAGTCCACATAATGATTATCCAAACCATAATAAAGTTAATTGTTGAAACACTAGAAATAATATCAAAAACTTGGGCTGGCATAATATAGTTAAGAATTACTACAATGAATAGAATCAAAGAAGAAAATGTTAAGGCATTATTCGGAACAGCCTTTTTACTTAACTTGCCGAATCTCTTAGGAGCGTTATTTCCTCGAGACAAAGCATATAAGGATCTACTGGTTGAAAAAATTGCACTGTTTGTTGCCGACATTGCTGCTGTTAAAACCACAAAGTTCAAAATTCCGGCAGCCGCTGGAATACCAATTGCTCCAAAAACTTGTACAAAAGGACTTGTTGTAGTAACAATCTTATTCCATGGATAAACGGCCATAATAGCAATCATTGAGCCAACATAAAACAATCCAATTCTAACTGGCAAAGTATTTATTGCCTTGGGGATATCTTTATCAGGATTAGCTGTTTCACCAGCTGTCAATCCCACAATTTCAATCCCTACAAAAGCAAAAACTACCATCTGGAATGACTTCAGAAAGCCCCAGGATCCTGTTGGAAAAAAGCCACCATAGTTTACCAAGTTACTGAGCGAAACGGTTCTAGAATCAATTTTAGCGTGCATAATTAAAAGAATTAACCCAGTAATGATCAAAGCCAAGATAGCTAAAACCTTAATCATTGAAAACCAACTCTCAAGCTCTCCAAATAGCCCCACATTAACCATGTTAACTAACATTAACAAGATCACGATCACTAATGGGCCTACCCATTGAGGCAGGTCTTTAAACCAATATTTCAAATAAATTCCCGTTGCAGTTAAATCAGCCATAGCTAAACTAAGCCAGCATAGCCAGTAAGTCCATCCCGCAACAAATTCCATTCTATTTCCAAGATATTTTTTTACTGATTCAATAAATGAATGTTGCTCAGGATCAGCTAAAATTAATTCTCCTAAAGCTCTCATCATAAAAAAGCTAATAATACCAACGATCAAATAAGATAAGATAATTGATGGACCAGCACTTTGAATAGCTGTACCAGACCCTAAAAATAATCCAGTTCCGATCGCTCCACCAATTGCAATCATTGTTACATGACGGCTCTTAAGTGATCTCTTAAGCTTTAGCTTCTCCTTTTCATCCATTTTGTAGTAGTCCTCCTTAAAGACAAAAATGCCTCTAGTATTTAACATATACTAGAGACATTTCTTTTTATGAAATTAAAATTCTTGTATAGTCAATTAATTGGCTATTTTATTTGTTTGTATTATAACTTGCATGAGAAAATTGTCAAATTAGGTTTGGTTTTTAGTTAAAATTTGAACGTTATGATTGATTAAATCTTTATTCCTGATAAAAAGCAAAACCGCTAAAATTAACCAACAAGCTAAAGACAATATTGTTTGTTCAAAAAAACTTAAAATAGCAGAATTTCCAATTATTCCTATGGATGTTATAGAAAAAGCCACTACATCTATGAATGCATGGAGCAACATCGTTAACCATAACTTCCCGGTATAGAGTAATAAAACTGCCAAAAAGCACCCGACACCAAAGGCACTAACAATTTGATATCCTACATCTTTTATAGGAGTCTCATAAGGCGGTCTACTTAAAACATTTAAAATGTGAAGTGACGCAAAAATTAAGCTACTAATTATAATTGCCCATTCAATACGTCTTCTACTCTTCCTAAAAATAGCTAAAAGAAGCAGAAGATTAATGTATCGTTCACTTTCTTCAATTATTCCTGCTCGCCCACAACTGAAAAATAATTCCCAAATATTTTCAATTCTGTAAGATTTTGATGGATTAATCAAAGAAAGGTCCCAATTCCAGAAAACTTCACTCCATGAACGCGCCAAATAACTAAAGACAGAGAATAGACTAATCCAAATAGCCAAAACTACAGCTATTATTAATACAATTACGTTTCTTTTATTAGAAAAATTAAAAGGTAAATTAAAATGAAATCTATATCCCCACTCCCTAATTACAACGTATACATAAATAAAGACTGGTAATCCATAAATTATTGCTGAATTATTTAATCCATATAAAAGTGTATTTGGTTCTAAATTTTCCAATTTAGCCGGACTCGATCCAGCTATTACAGTGGTAAACCAAATAGTTGCAAGCAATTGAAAAAGTGGCTTTTTTATTACTCCATATGCTTCTTTTGTGACGGGAATGATTACAACTAATAGTCCAGCAAGATAGAGAATATAGATAATTACGCTCATGTTAGGTAAAATTTCAATTAATAAACGCATAGAATAAGTAAGTTGATCAACAAAAATTACCGGAAGAAAAATAATACTTATCAATTGAAATAATTTTTTATTTTTTCTTACTAATAACGAGAGAATTAAAATTACTAAGTATACTTCAAAGTAAATATCATGGTACCTAGCAATTAGAAGGACAGCTAGTACAAGATTAATATAAAGCTGGATTTTTAAAACATTCATTTTCGTCACGAATATCACCTGAATTTTTAGTAAGTAAGAAATAAAGAGGAAAACTTGTGAATTTTCCTCTTTATTTCTCAAGAATATAATATTTATGGGTGACGCCAAGAACCATCGTCAAAGCCTCTACTATATCCGCCACCTCCAATATAATTTTGTGCAGGTCCTAAAATCGTATTTTGCCAACTACCAGCAACAGACTTTACTTCTACTCTACTTACTTGGACTGCTGAAGCTTTAGTTGCACTTAAACCTAGTGCACATACGCCCAATCCTACAACACCTACGGTCGTAATAACTCTTGTTAGTTTCATTTTATTACTTCATATATTTAAATTTATTTTAATTATATTAACTTAAATTTTAAAAATCAATATAGTTTTTAATTTTTATATCAAAAAACGACTAACCTCAGCTATAAACCAAGATCAGTCGTTTTTTAAATATTAAATTTTAATGTGAATTAGCCTTGAATTCTATTTTGTTCATCAAAAATTTGGTGAATTGACTTATCGTTGTAAATGTAATCAATACCTTTAGCAAGTAAACGTGCTACAGATAAACGAACCATTCTATCTGGATACTTCTTATGCTTAATAGTATCAGTTACGACAATTTGTTCTACTGGTAATTCATTCAATACATCGATCGCATTTTGAGAAAGTAATGCATGAGTTGCAGCAACATAAACCTTCTTAGCACCAGCAGCTAAGACAGATCTAGTTGAAGAAGCAATTCTAGAACCAGTATCAATTAAGTCATCGACGATAATGACAGTCTTATCCTTAACGTCACCAATCATATCATGAGCTTCTGCGTCATAACGTGCACCGCGCTGGTCAACAATAGCAATTGGAGCATCGAAGTATGAACCAAAATTACGTGCAAGTTTTGCACCAGAGTGATCAGGAGAAACAACTACTACATCATCGTTCTCCTTACTTGCAATACCATTATCTAAGAAGTATTGAGCTAAGATTGGCATGGCATGTAAGTGGTCAACTGGGATATTGTAGAAACCTTGAATTTGAGATGCATGTAAGTCAACGGCAATTAAGTCATCAATGTCAGTCAATTGAAGCAAGTTAGCCAATAATTTTGCAGTAATTGGTTCACGGGAGCGATTCTTAGTATCTTGACGAGAATATGCCATATAAGGAATTACTACGTTAACAGAGTGAGCAGATGCACGATGTAAAGCATCCAATACAATCATTAGTTCCATGAAGTTTTCATTCACTGGATCTTGAATAGATTGAATTACGTAGACATCACAGCCTCTAACACTTTCTGTAATGTTTACTTGAATTTCTCCATCACTAAAGTGTTGAACAGCAGTTTCAAGTAATGGCTTATCCAAAGCAGCCGCAATTCTTTCTGCTAGAGCTTGGTTTCCACCAAGTCCGATTAATTTCATTGGGTGCAACATTTCGTGCAATTCTTCTTTTTTCATTAATTTGCCCTTCCTTGTAAAATTAACAGCTATTCCTATTATAACGAAAAATTCCTATTTTGCTCTACTTTTCAGCTGTAGATTATAAATGATTCTTTTCAGCTGCCTTAATTTGATCTAAACGACCAACAACATAAGTATAAAAATCTTCCGCATCTTGTGGATTTGTATTTTCAAAAGCACGTAAAATAATGGCGAACTCGTCTTTCCCCATTTGATGTAAGGGGGCTGTTTGATAAAGCATAGGATTATCTCCCTTAGGTACTAATTTTAGAAAACCATTAATCAATAGATGTGCTTTTTTATAAACAACTGCTTGCAAACTATGAACATCTAACACTACTTCACGCTTACCTAAAAATAAAGGTGCTGTATGCTTCACAGTAATCTTATCGCCTTCTACTACCATTTCTCCATTCATTCCATGCACTACTATTTTTTTCATAATCCTTACCTTCTGCCTCATTAATTATACTTCATATATTAACTCTATCTGATTTAGGTACAAAGAGAAAAAGAGGCCTAATAAACTAGTCCTCTTTACAAAAATCTTTAATTAAGTCTAATAATTTTAAACTATGAACAACATAACTGTAATGAGTTTGTCGGGGCATTAAGACTAACCGACAATTAGGTAGTAACTGACTATACCAGCGAACATGTTCGACTTTAACCCAATCTCTTTCTCCAACCACACATAGCGTAGGCGTTTTTATTCGCTTTAGAGTTTCAACGGGAATATGACTTTCTCTTAAAGCCACTTTACTATCTCGGTCTCCCTTAAAGAAACCGCGAATTGTATTAGCAGCAATATGTTTTGCGTTCACACCATTTCCATTAACGTAAGTTCCGGCAACTATTACTTTAGAAACTAACTCTGGAGCCTGGGCAGCTAAAGAAAGAGCTACTAAACCACCTGAACCAAAGCCTAAAATATATGGTTTATCTAACTTAAGCGCGTTAATAAAGGCTCGTAAGTCTTCTACCTCTGTTTGATAGTGCTCACTTGCCTCTCCTTCACTTAGTCCATGACCACGCATATCAGGAACTATCACAGTATAGTATAGAGAAAGAGGTGCAACTAGCTTATCAAAGATCCCACCATCTTGACGATGTCCATGCAATAAAATTAAGGGATGTCCTTTACCTAATTTTTGATAGTAAATCTTTACCCCATTAACTTTTACTTTCATATTTATTCCTTTAGTTGTAAGTTCTTATAAATCTTGATGGTCAAAATCACTTAAAGATGCTTTTTTGACGATTTTTTTACTTTCTTTTTGGGACTCACGCTCTGCCATCAAGCTTTTAATAATTTGACGCCAAACTCGATAATTTGCTCTAAAATTATCTGGTATTTTCTTTGGATTAAGGTCGTGAACCATGCTATCTGCTCTCTGCCAATAATGATAATAAGGCGTTGAGCTATAGTAAAAACCATTAGTCAAAGACACATATTTTACATTAAAAATCTGATCTTCCATAAATGCCAGATCTTCCACAAAACGCAAATGATATTTTTTAATGATGCTAATTTTGTATCCCTTATTCCAGGTGTAGCCCTTAACAGGTGAGCCAAATACATTAGTCATCTTTAAATAAGCTTCTCTTTTATCAATTAAGCCACCGCTTTGCTTATTTCCTACAGGATGACTTTCATGGCGTTTTTCTGAATCAATCCAAAAACCACAAGAAACAATATCAACATCTGGGTGCTCATCAAAGGCTCTGACAAAGTAAGCAGTATAGCCTGAGTCTACCCAATCATCCCCATCATGAAAAGTAAAATATGGTGTAGTTACATGAGCCATTCCAACATTTCTAGCGTCAGAAAGCCCCCCATTTTTCTTATTAATAATATCAAAATAAAGGAACCGATCACGATAGGACTCGGCTACTTCACGAGTTCTATCCTTTGATCCGTCATTAACAATTAGCAATTTGAAATTTCTATCTTTTTGTTTAGCTAAAGCGTCAAGTGCCCTGCCTAAATATTTTTCCATATTGTAGACGGGCATAATTACCGTTAACATTGGCTGGCGTAACACGGCGTCTGCCTCCTTTTGCTTATGATTATAGCATCTTAATACTTATTTACATAATTCAGTTAACTATTTAGGTTATAATATAGCCATCAAATGAGTATATTTCATAGGAGAAAATTTTATTATGAAAAAAATACTAACTACACTTGTTGCTATCTTATCAAGTGGAATCTTAGGGTTAAGTGTCATTACTAATACTAAAACGGCTAAAGCTGATGCTAATGACACTCCTGTTGTAACATTAGGTACCTCTCTTACTGCCTCTCAAAAACAAGGCACTATTGATACCTTAACCCAATCATTGAATGGTGCTAATTATACTACCATTACCATTACCGGATCTGATCTTGTAAAATACCTCAATCCTTCTGGTTATGACTTTACTAATAACTCCGGCGTTTGGTCTAGTGCCATGGTTCAAAAGACTAGTTCCGGTAGTGGTATTAATGTTCATATTTTACCTTATAACGGTCATAATAACATTACAACTATTACAGCTAACCAATATAAAAATGCTGCTCTAACTGCTGGAATATCTGATGCAGATATTTATGTAACTTCTGCTACTCCAATTGATGGATCAGGTGCTTTAGCCGGTGTTTATGCAGCTTACGCTAAAAATGGTGAGTCTTTAAACCAAAAACAAATTAACGCAGCTCAAACCGAAATGAACACTTTGAGTAAAATTACTAGTCAAAATAAAGGTAAAGATGGCTATTCTGATGCTCAATTAAATAATGCGGTTGCGGGTGCCAAAAAAGAAATGGCTAAGCAAGGTCAAAATATTTCTGATAGCCAAGTTAGAGATATTGTTAATAATCAGATTAATATTAACCATCTTGGCGATACTATTACTAACAATCAAAAAGAACAAATTATCAATGTTCTAATCAAAGTTAAAAATTCTGGTGCCCTAAAAGACAAGAATTTTCAACAACAAGCTAGCCAATTAACCGATCAAATTCAATCAGGCGCTAAAAATATCTTTTCTAAATTTAATACTCCAGAAACTAGAAATTGGTTCCAAAAACTAATTGATTCTATCGTTAGTTGGTTCAGAGGTATCTTTGGCGGTGCAATTATCTTAAACTAAAATCTAAGAAAAAAGACGACTACTTTGTAGTCGTCTCCGTCGTCAAAACTAGTACCTGCGTGCGTTCTAGTCTTTCACTTCTTATTATAGCAACTACTTAAAAAAGTGCATCAAAAAAGTCTGCAAAATTGCAGACTTTTTTGATTTAGCAAGCGGATTTTTTAATAATTAGTTTGTTTCAGTTGAATCAGTAGTATCATCAGACTCGCCATCTTCAAATTCGGGTCCTCCATCTTCAACTACATCTTCGTTACTGTTATTTTTATCCATAATCTTCTTAGTTACAGCAGCTACCACACCAATTCCTGTACAAATTGCTGCACCAATACCAACTGCTTTAAAGAACTTTTTCATAATATCACCTCATTTAAATTATTTTCTGCGCTTTCACTTTTAATTATAGTCGCTCTTAATGATATTACGAATTTTTGGACTTTCTATTTCATTTGATCCATATATTTGTTTAACTCATTATCAACGAAATTATTTCCTTGATTGTCAGCATGCCCCTTGGTCCAGCTAAATTCACTATCAGAAAAGTGTTCCAATAAACTATCTAGTCTCTTCCATTCAGAAGCATTGATTAAAGGCCCATTTGATCGCTTCCAGCCACGCTTCTTCCAGCCCTCAATCCAGTGCTTATTGATTCCATTTAAAACATATTGCGAATCTAAAACAAATAATAAGTGCTTGTCATTGAATTTTAGCTCAACTAATTTTTCTAGGGCATTAATCAATCCAAGCAACTCCATTTTATTATTTGTAGCACCAAATTCCCCGCCAGAGCCATATGTACGACCATTATCCCATTCAATTAAATAAGCCCAAGCAGCTTTATCAGTTTTATTAACATGGCCACCTTTATGAACACCAGTATTTCGAGATCCTCCATCGGTGTAGATGGTAGCAAAATATTTAGAAGAAATATTTTGTTTAGGTTGTGAGGTTTCTTTACCAGAAGCTGACTTAATTTTTTTAATAGCATTACTTAAAGAATCTTCATTAACAATATCAGGTTGGGTTTCCTTATTCCAATTAAGATACTTAGTCGCATCGGTAATTTTTCCAAAGGATTTATACTCTGCGCCAGAAAATCCATCTACTTGCTTTTTAGCATCTTCCCATGTTCGATAAACACCTGGTGTACGGCCTTTTTTTACTGCATAGTATTTCATAATTGTTCCTTTCTTCATTTGCTCTAACCTATAAAATGTTAGAATAATTTTAACGCTAAAATTACAAAGAAAGAAAGGAGGAAATAGAGTGTTTTTTATCCAAAAAAAATATAGTGAAGAAGTTGAAAAAAACAATAAGCATAAAAATAAAGAGCCTAGCATTGCTCGAATGACTTTTTTAGGTTTAATGGCTACTTTCACTCCTACTCGCTGGCTCTTACGGATGCACAAAAGAAAAGTTGAAGACACCTCCACTACTGAAGAGATAGATCCAGCAATTGAACAGATACCTGTTTTTTATGTACATGGTTTTCGCGGAGGCGACTATACGACAAATAAAATGGTTCAAGCCGCCTGCAAGGCAAAAGGTACTGATAAGTTTCTTAAAGCCACAATTGATCCATTTGGTAATTTCATCTTAGAAGGAACTTGGACAGCAGATAAGCAGCCCATTGTACAACTTATTTTTAAGGATCGAATTGCGGGAGTTTATGCCAGCTCTTACTATCTTCGGGCCGCTCTTTCCTATTTAAGTAAAAGATATCATTTTAAAAAGTACAGTGCTGTTGCCCATTCTTTAGGCGCTCCTTCAGTAATAAAAGCTGAGATGAAAACAAGTTTAAGGAAGAATTTTCCTCATTTAGATCACTGCGCCTTAATTGCGGGACCTTTTGATGGAGTAATGTATTTAGGTGACTTACCTAATGTCAATCGTCTTAATGAAAAGGGACGCCCCATTTTGATGAGTACGTCTTATATGGGGATGCTTTTTAATCAGAGACGTTTTAATCCTGATATTTCAGTTTTAAATATTTATGGAAATATTTTAGATGAGACTAATACAGATCGGTTTATTTCTGTTGTTTCTGCTAAATCGATTCGCTATATTCTTGCTCCCGTTGCCCATAGCTTTCAAGAAGTAGAGGTGCGTGGAGATGCTGCTGAGCACAGCGTTTTACACGATAATCCTTTTGTAATTAATATTATTAACAAATTTTTGAAGTTAAGTGATTAATTTTATAAAGAGAGAAAATAATTATGTACTATATGCCATTTTTTTATGACCCATATTTTTGGATGATTATCTTAGGTGTAGCAATTTCCGGCTGGGCCTCAATGAATGTTAATTCAACTTTTAATCGTTACGATCAAGTTCAAAATCAAGGAAATTATACTGGTAAAGCCGCTGCACGCTATATTCTTGATCAAGCTGGTCTATATGAAGTAGAAATTCGTGAAGTAGCTGGAAACTTAACGGATAACTATAATCCTACCAATAAAGTTCTCAGTCTTTCACAATCTGTCTACAATTCCTCTTCCATTGCAGCAGTTGGTGTAGCAGCTCACGAAGTCGGGCATGCCCTTCAAGATGCTAGTGACTATGCACCTATGCGAATGCGTTCTGCCTTAGTGCCAATTGTTTCTCTTGGTTCCAATTTATCAATGCCACTAATTCTTTTAGGACTAGTCTTAGGAATGAACCAAACCCTAATTAAAATTGGTATTTGGTGCTTTGCCTTAGTTTTGCTTTTCCAAGTAGTAACTTTACCGGTTGAATTTAATGCTTCTCATCGTGCTTTACGGATGCTAAATAATGGCGCTATTTTATCTCCACAGGAAATGCCAATGGCCCGTAAAGTCTTATTTGCGGCAGCTTTAACATATGTCGCAGCTGTTTTAACAAGCATGTTACAATTGTTTAGACTTCTACTCATTTTTGGAGGCCATAACAACGATAATAATTAATTAGTTGGGAGGGATACTTATTTTTTCGAATGAATTTTGGGCACTTCTTTGGGCTGTCAACACAATATTAGCCTTCTATGTCGTATTCCACCGAAAAAGATCTGTCGCTACCTCTTGGGCATGGTTAATTATTTTACTAATTTTTCCAATTTTAGGCTTTATTTTGTATGGTTTTATTGGACGTGGATTATCACAAGAAAATCTTTTTGCCATTAACAATCAAAAGCACATTGGTTTAAATAAAGTAAATAAAATGATCCCGCGTGTTCCTAAATCCACTGGATCAACAGATACTTCTAAAGAAGCCAAAATTTTAATTGATTACTTTAACTTTAAACACGATTCCCCCCTTTCTAAAAACAACAAAATCAGTTTTTATACTGATGGCGAAAAGAAGTTTGAAATTCTTTTTAAAGACATCGAGCAAGCTCAAGAAACCATTAATGTTGAATATTATTCTTTCATGAATGATGATTTAGGTAATAAATTTCTCAATTTATTGATAAAGAAGGCTCGCGAAGGTGTCAAGGTAAGACTTATTTATGATCCTTGGGGTTCTCCTGGAGCCTCAAAGGCCTGGTTTAAGCCTTTAACTGATTTGGGCGGTGAAGTTGTAGCCTTTATTACAGCTCAAAATATGATTAAAAAATACCGAATGAACTATCACCTTCACCGTAAAATTGTCGTTATAGACGGTCGAATCTCTTGGACTGGCGGCTTTAATGTGGGCGACCAATATGTAAGTAAAAGCAAAAAATTTGGTTACTGGCGTGATACTCATCTTAGAATCGTCGGCTCTGCGTCCCTTCTATTGCAAGAGCGATTTGTAATGGATTGGAATGCTTCAATTACTGATAAAAATCAGACAATTTCATTTAATGAAAAACTCTTTCCAAAAATTGAAGAGAATCGACTAACAGAAGACGATGTTGCAACCCAAATTGTTTCAGACGGTCCTGATACTTCTACTCCATATTTACGTAACGGTATGATCAGAATGATGATGATGGCTAGAAAAACACTTTGGATTCAAACACCATATCTTGTTCCCGACGATCCAATGATTGCCACTTGGGTTATTGTCGCTCATTCAGGAGTTGACGTACGGATCATGATTCCTTCAATGCCTGATCATCCCTTTATTTACCGCGCTACACAGTGGTACGCAAATTACCTGCTCCATGAAGGAATAAAGATCTACGTTTATGACAATGGTTTTATTCATGCAAAAACCGTCATGGTTGATGATCACTTCGCTGCAGTTGGATCAATGAATCAAGACTTTCGGTCATATAGCTTAAACTTTGAGACTGATGCAGTCTTCTACGATAAAAATATTACCCGGGAATTAAATCATATTTTTGAAAAGGATTTAGCTAAATGTACAGAATTAACTTTAGAGATTACTGATAACTGGTCACGTTATCTTCGATTTAAACAAGCTTTTTCTAGATTGCTCTCCCCGATTCTATAAAAATTAAAAAGGATAGATTCTCTGCATTCACGATATGTGATATGAACCCCGAAATTCGGACAAGAATTTCGAGGTTTTTATTATGTCTAAAT
>CANPPJ010000025.1:0-17313 GCA_947575965.1 uncultured Lactobacillus sp.
AATTATCTTCCTTTTTATTTTACTTTCCCATCTAACTATCTATTAATATTATTTAAATTACCAAAAACGGCTTTGCGAACTATTGCAAAGCTGTTTTTCATCCTACTTCTTTACTGGCGTCTTCTCTGCACGAGTCAAGGCACCCTTAATGCAGTCTAGATACAATTTACTAATATCGTCTCGACCTCCAAAGTGTGTTCCATCAGTACCTGCAAATAGATTCTGATGTACCCGAGCCACCTTGTCCCAATCACCAATTGTAATGAACTTGTACTTCTTAGGAAGAGTTCGTTCCCAAACGGCTAACTTATAGGAATTATATGATGAATCGGCATGACCATCATGCGGAGTAATAAAGATTAAATGATGACCTGGTTTTAGATCTTTAATAACCTTCTCAGTCTGCTGTTGATAATCATCTAAAGAATTGGTCCCAATACAAATTACAACATTGCGTTTTAATCGACCTGAATTTTGCGCGTTCATCAGCACATTGTAGGCCTTATCCATAGTACGATTACCTTCTGCATCAATATCAACATTTTTCATATGATCTAAGAGATATTTTCTACTTCCTAAAGTTACACTATCACCAATAATAGTTGCTCCATCATCTTGTACACTATTTTGCGCATTTTCTTTCTTAGGAGACTTAGGTGCTGCTTGAACATAGGTAGTACTTAATTGATCTGCATCCTGCTGAATTCCGCCAAGCAGTAGATTTTTTTCTAAAGAAGAAATTGAAGGTGCCTGCATGCATAAATACACCCCAAGACCGATAGCAAGTGTTAAGCCTAGTCCTAAGGGAGCCACAATATGCTTGAAAGTGATTTTATGTTTTCCAATTGAAACAGCTTTTCCTCTGATTAAAGGTTCTAAGAAATAAAACGATACACTTGCAAAAAGAACTGAAAGAATTGTCGTAATTAAAGCTGCTAGCCAAGTTGGATAAATTTTTGAAAAAATTACAAACAAAGGCCAGTGAAATAAGTAGACACTATAACTAATGTCTGCAATATAAGTAAAAATAAACGGTTCCTTAGTGTTAGGTGTTTTACGGTGTAAAATATTAGCTCCTAAGATTGCACAAGCCGCAAATAAACTTGCTAACAAAAAGCCAAACATATAAGTCTTACGTTGATCAAAGCGTAAAACATAAGCTAAAGCAAATAAACACGCTAAATTTAGCACCATAAAAGTAACGGCACCAGCTTTATTCCAATGTTTTGCTACACTATTACTAAACGCAGGCAATAAATCTTGAATTCCTGCAATCGAACCGAGCATACTTCCAATAAAGAATGGGAAAATATGCGCAATACTTGAGAAATAAATTGGTGAAAATTCGCTTAAACTTTGTGCACGTAAATACATTACCGTTGCACTTACAGCCGCTAAAACTGCAGATGCAAAAAATACACGTATTCTGAACTTTTTAATATTAGGTGTAATCTTGGTTAAAAGATATAAAATAAAGCCCCAAACTAAGTAAAATTGGACTTCAATAGCTAATGACCACGTATGCACAAATAGATGTGGTATAAAGCGCGATTCATAAGTTCCACCAGTATTAATTTCAAAAATATTGGTTGAAAAACCAACTGCGGCTGCTAATTGTTTAGGAAGATCAGTAATATAGTCTTTACTTACCAAAAGCGTAAAAGGTAAGACAAAGACTATCATTAACAATAAAGGCGGCAAGATCCTCATTATTCGACGATAATAAAAATCTCCTAACCTAAATTTATTAGACCGGCTAAATTCATCTAAGGCTAAAGCAGTAATCAAATACCCAGAAAATGTGAAAAAGATATCTACACCAATAAAGCCACCAGTGTAGCGCATCTGGAAGAAGTGATAAAGAAGCACACAAATTAAACCCGTGACTCGGATTAAACTAAACCATTTAATTCTCATTGTTTAACATATACTCCCCTCTCATACTTCCCAGACTGAATTACTTTTCCTTTCTTCATTAACTGTCCATTTCCTTGGGCAACTCCGTGATGAAATTGTCCTTTAAACGTCCAACCTTCATGCGATTTATAAGTACCTAAACCTTCAAAATGGCCGTTTTTAAACGCACCAGTATAAGTATCGCCATTGTTAAAATGCATTACGCCAGAACGAAGTTTTCCATTTTCAGTTGTGCCTTGATAGACTGTACCATCTTGGAATTTAACAGTATCCTTTTGTAGACCATTAGCATAATAAAATGTAAACCAAATACATCCCAGAATTAAAATAACAGATACAATTAAAGTCCATATCTTACGTTTAGTCATTGTCATCTCCTTGTTTTATAACACATTAACTTTTTATGATACCACACTTATCTTATTTAAATATTTCAGTCTGCAATAATACTCTTTGACCTATTTTCTCTACGAAAAAAGTGTTTGGAAAAAAGTCCGTTTTTAGTTAATTTTGGACTTTTGCTCAAAAGAAAAATCTTATTAAATCAAAGTTTATCAATACCAAGATTTAGCATAATTTCTTAATTTCTGAGTTTTTTTCCAGACACAGACACTTTATGAAATACTAAAATTAATTATTCTCCGCGATTTCGTTAAAGTGCGAAGCTAAATCTTGGTTAGCAGTTGGATGAACTACCACATAACCTCCATTTGTCGTCTGATCAACCAAGGCAACTGGTTCTCCATGATAAAAACAGAACAGATACGTTATATGATCCTCTGCACTTTTACCATTATGATTAAAAATAGCAACTACATTATATGTATCACTGTCATTATCTTTATTAGTTACTTGCGGATTCCATTTCAACTTAATAGTTTCCATATCTTTAGGATCCCGACTATTGTGATCTCCAGAGCTCAATTTAAATGGGTAAGTATCTTCACTAATATCGCGTGGGAAATGCTCTCCAGCTAATGTTACCAGATCATCTTCTCCTTCATTATAATGCTCATAAAATTGATGCATCTTATTGCCGAATTCATCCATATAACTAATTAATTCATCATTTTGGTTATTTGACCATAGCCGGTCTTTAGATGTAGTCTTCTTAGATTTTGTGTTAGTTTTAGAACTCCGATCATTAGCTTTTTCATCCGACTTACCAGTAACGATCGATAGATTATCATTCCAAATATTTACATTTTTCTCCGTGTTTTCAGATTTAATTTCTGGATAAATCTGAGTTAAAACACTTCTATTACTGTAGCTAGACTTATTTCCAACATAAATTATCTCTTTATTATCCTTAGAAACTAAATAGCCAACCTGATCATTTATAACATATAATCTACTTCCGTCAGTAGCACTGATCTCATAATCTCCAAAACGATATTTTGAATAACTTTCTATTGTTAAGTGACCGCTTCCTAAATCATCAGCTGCTTCTCCCCATTTTTTGCCATATTTTTTATCAGCATAAAGGATTGCCCAAGCAGCTAGTTGCTTACTTGGAATCTTTTTAATCTCAGCACTAGTTAATTTTCCATTACCACCAATCACAGTGCTATTAGTCGAATTTCCACAATGTTGATACAATCCCCAGCCACCAAAAATAAGGATAAATGCGGCGATAATTGATCCAATAATAATATTTCTTTTTTTGAATTTTAATCTATTGCTGTGAATTTCACTTCTTTTAGGCATCTCAGAATTGGAACATATAACTGACCTTCCGCAATGTGGACAGAATCGATCCGTAGCCTTAATTGATTTCCCACAATGGGGACAAAATTTATTCATACTTTGACCTTTCTAAAAGGGTAAATTATAGCACTGTCATTAAATTATTTATATTGTAACAAATTAATCAACAAAAAAATTTGATAGAAACGAAATGAAGTGCCTCATAATTGTTAGACATAAATCTAATGATTGTGAGGCACTTTTTTATGACCAAATATTCAACTGAATTAAGAATTAAAGTTATTTCTAAATATTTAAATCATGTTAATTCACTATTAGGATTAGAAAAAGGAATATTTGAAGAGATGTCCAATAGTTTATTACACAGAAATTTATACATTTTTCATTATAAAAAACGACCCACGTATGATTTTACCAACGCAAGTCGTTTTCGACATCTATATGAATAAGCTATTTCTTCATGCTAGCAAGCATTTGATTAATGTCTACAATTCCTGCTTTACCAGCATTAACAGAATCTGCACCATTACCAACCATTTGACTATTGAGCCAATCAATTACCATTACTAGATTCATTCCAGCAATTAAGTGAATATTTTGACCACTCATAATCAAGCGACTAACTGTGTTAGCTGGTGTGCCACCCATTAAATCAGCAAATACTGTTAAATCTTCTTCCGGAATACCGTTAATGGTATCTTGAAACTTCTTTTCAAAATCTTCTGGTCCTTCTTCCGGAAGTAAGCATACTACATGAATATGTTCTTGAGGACCCATAATTAACTCTGCACTTTTTTTAACTTCTTCAGCCATCTTACCATGACTGATTAACACTAATTCTTTTGTCATAATATTTTTCCTTTAATTTACTGCTAAACCTTAGCAAGAACACCAACGCCGCCAAGAATAACTGAAAGAACTAAAACAATTAAGATAGCCTTAGTTGAAGTCATCTTCTTCTTTCCAAGTAACCAGTAAACAAAGCCAACAATCAAAGCAGGCAAGAGTTTAGGAATGATCATATCTAAGTTATTTTGGATATCCATTGTAACTTTACCAATTTGTGGTACCCAAGCAAACTTAACATTAACCATCGTAGCTACTAAAGCCCCCACCATAAATACACCAAGTACTGTAGCAGCATCAGTTAGAGCATTCAAACGATCTCTCATATCAGTAACAAGAGCTACACCTTTATCATAAGCAAACCGTAGTTGCTTCCATCTGAAGAAACAGATAGCAATTTGAGCAGCAATCCAGATAAATACACCTACTGGGTTTCCTTGAGAAGCCATCGAAGCAGCCAGGGCACCGAAGATTGTTGGAATCAAGGCAGCAAAGATTGAGTCACCAATTGCGGCAAAAGGTCCCATTAATCCAACCTTCAAACCAGTAACAGTATCTTTACCTTCAACACCTTCATTTTCTTCAATAGCTAAGTCAATACCGGTAATAATGGTATTGAAGAAGTTAGAAGTGTTAAAGAACTGAACATGCGTCTTCATCATTTCTTGTAATTCTGGAGTATTATCACCATAAATCTTACGAAGTTGTGGCAAGATTAAGAATAAATACCCAGTATTCTGCATTCTTTCATAGTTCCAACCTAGTTGGAAACCGAATAGAGAACGTCTGTTAATTTGATTAAAGTCTTTATCTGTTAATTTATAAGTTGGTTTAGAGTTCATCATCGGTGATTTCCCCCTCTGAAGCTACATTAGTGGATTCTGCAGTAGTTGTGGCTTCTTTTGTTCCACCTCTACCACTGCCACCTTTGCCACTAATTTCATCTTTGTAGTGTAAGATTGCAAATGCTAATCCAATCAAAGCCATTGCAAGCATTGGTAGACCATTGAAAGTTGCAGTAAATGATTTATTTGCTGCTTGAAGACCTGTACCCAAAGTTTGAATGCTTGTAAACAAAACTGAGAATAAAGTAGTAAATGTGAATCCCATAATTAAGTAAGCAATGTGCTTCTTAACTGGTAAGTAACGAAGCAAAATAGCAAAACCAACTGCAGGAAGGACAGCACCGGCTACTGTTAAACCAGTACCTAACCACTTTAAGTTTCCGTTTAATGAGTTAGCAATTGTTTGAACTAAGCCACGTCCGAATGCTAAAGCAATAAAGACCGGGATGGCACGAGATAAGGCCCATGGAATCGCACCGTAAAGGAAGTTTCTTTCGATCCCCTTATAGTTGTTTTCTTCAATTAAATGATCAATTCTGTGAGCAAAATAAGTGTTAGCAAATCTTGCCAAAACATCCAATTGAACCATGATTGCAGCTACAGGAACCGCAATTGAAGAAATGGCTACTTGTGGGCTCATTCCCTTAATACTTACAGAAAATGCTGTTGCTAAAACTGTACCAGTTGTGGCATCAATCTTAGAAGCACCACCGAAAGTACCAACACCTAAAACTGTAAGTTGCATGGCACCACCAATAATTAAACCGGTTTTTAAGTCACCCATGATCAAACCAGCAATTAAGCCAGCTCCAACTGGTGTATTCAACGATGAATAAATTTGTAATTCATCAAGAATTTCATACCCAGCATAGAGGGTAAGTAGTAATATTTGCCACCAAGCCATAATTAAACCTCCTATTTAATCTTTTCGTTCATTAATTTCATAAAGTCATGAGAATCATCGCTTGGAGTTAACTGAGCTGTAATTCTCACACCCTTATCCGCTATTTTCTTAAAGTCTTCAACGTCTTTTTCCTCAACATTGATCTGCTTAGTCACTTGCTTAGTAGTATCAGTTTGAGACATGGTACCTACATTCAAGGTATCAAGTTTAAGACCTAAGTTAATTAAATCTAAGAAAGCTGCTGGCTTTTTAGCGACAATGAATACTCGCTGATTACCATAACGATCATGAATTAAGTGATCAGCTGCAACCTTTGCTGGCAAAACACTAAGACGAGTAGTAAGAGGCGTAGCCATTCTTAACCCGCTTTTTTGAATATCGCTTTTTGTTGCTTCTTCATCAACAACAATAATGCGATCAACTTGAAGTTTTGGAGTCCAAAGATTAGCTACTTGACCATGGACAAGCCGTCCATCAATTCTAGCTCCCACAATATTCATAGAGATTCCTCCATCTTTTGTAAATACTTTGTAAACGCTTTCTACAATTTCAATCTTAGTATATTAAGTTTTGCTAGTCAACTGGTTGCGACCACTTTTTTAAGATTTTCTAAAGTTACTTGTAAAGGTATAAACTTTTAAGCTTTATAACGTGATTCACCATTTAGATAAGTTTCACTTACAGTCATATCATGGTTTAATACAACAAAATCAGCTGGGTGATCTGGTTTAATCACTCCACACTTATCAAGTAAATTACAGCTCTTAGCTGGCACATAACTAGCCATCATAACTGCATCTTCAGGTGTTGCCACATTCCAATCAACTACATTCTTAACTGCATCCTTTAAGAGCAAAATACTACCGGCCAAATTATTAGTTTCTTTTAGACGTGCCATTCCGTCTTTAACATAAACTGGTAATTCGCCTAAAACATAGTCCCCATCTGGCATTAAACCTGCTTGCATACAATCTGTAATCAAAGCAATATGTTCTGGTCCACGTGCATTTACCAAAGTACGAACAGCTGGTTCTTCAACATGGTGACCATCGCAGATTAATTCATCAGTTGTTAAACGTGAAGAAAAAGCAGCACCAATAATATTAGGTGAGTGTTGTGACAAACTGTTCATCCCATTGAATGTATGAGTAAATACGCTAGCACCAGCTTCAACACAACCAATAGCATCTTCAAAATCAGAATCTGAGTGGCCTAAAGCAACAACTAGTCCCATTTTTACTGCTTCACGTACAAACTGACGAGCATTTTTTCTTTCAGGTGCCATTGAAATCTTAATTAGCAGGTCATCTGAAGCCTTACGCCATTTTTTCAAAAGCATAATTGATGGATCAGTCATGTACTTTGGATTTTCTGCTCCACCATGCTTTGGAGTAAAGAAAGGTCCTTCAAAGTGCAAACCTTGAATTTTAGCACCAGTTTCTTCACCCTTATGTGCAGCAAACTTTTCACAAGTTTCTGTTAATTCTTTGTCACTAGCAGTAATAGTAGTTGGTAGCCAGCTAGTTACACCAGCTTGCAACAAACCGTTTGAGATTTTGTCAATTCCTTCCCAGTCACTCTTCATCGTATCTTCATCAAGCAAACCATGAATATGTGTATCTACATAACCAGGGGCAATCCATTGATCACCATATTCTTTAATTAAGCCATGGCTAGGCTTTTCATCTTCTCGATAATATAGACCAAAGTTACCATCATCTTGAACCTCAAGATAACCTCCCTTTTCAGTTCTATTTTCTAAAAAGAATTTTCCTGCATGGATGTAATATGACATAATAGTTAACTCCTTAAATTAATTTATATTTTAATCTGAAACTGCTTTCAAAATTTGAATTTTATTTGATGAATTTGTGAATTGTTACTCCTTTGACAACCCGGTTAACAGTTCCGGTTGGGGATGGAGTATCTGGGGTGTTTCCTACTTTGATTGAAGTAAGCAAGGCAATAGTTTGTCCAAACATAATATCTGGTAAGGCTAAATATGCATCTGGCACTTCTTTTTCAGAAAAGGCAAAGAATTTTCCATCAAAATCTTGATCCTTTTTAGGCTGACCTACTCCCATTACTAACGGAACAATTTGATCAGCCTTGATCTCGTCTAAAATATCCAAATCATATTTTCTGGTGTAGGTATTGTTAGAAACAAAATCAAAAACAATAGTCTTCTTATCTAAGAATGACTTAGGACCATGTCTCAATCCCATCGAAGTATCAAATAAGGCTGCTACTTTTCCTGCCGTTAATTCCAAAATTTTAAGTCGTGCTTCTTCAGCTAATCCACCTAAAGCACCACTACCGATATAAGTAATTCGATCAAAATCAATATTAACTAGTTTTTGAATTTCATCTTCACGGTCAATTACACTTTGTCCCATTTCAGCAATTTCATTAACAATTACTTCTTTTTCAGCATCACTTCTAGTATCAAAAACCAATAAAGTAGCTAAACTCATGCATGAAAATGAACCAGTCATCGCAAAGCCTTGGTCTAATGACTTAGCAGGCATTAAAAGAACCAAGCCATTTGTATCATCCTTTAAATCTTGAGCCAAATGTCCTTCTGGAGCACAGGTAATAGCAATTTGATATAAGTTAGTAACTAATTGTTTAGCAAGCTCAACAGTTGCAACTGATTCAGGAGAATTACCACTACGAGCAAAAGAAACCAAAATTGTTGGTGTATCTGCTTCAAGATAATCTTCTGGTGTTGAAACAATTTTAGTTGTATCAATTGCTTCAAAGTCATACTTAGTACGATCCCCATGCTTTCGCAAATAGGGCATTACTGTATTGCCTACGTAAGCACTAGTTCCTGCACCAGTAAAAATCACTTTTACCTTATCGAATTTTTCAGTGATTTTAGCTAAAAAGTTATCAATTTCTGTTTTCTTTTCTTTATATATCTTAAAAGTTTCTTTCCATAGAGAAGGCTGTTGTTGAATTTCTCTAGTGGTAATGTCTGCACCCATCTGTTTTAGTTCTGCATCCGTTTTTGTAAACATGAGCCTATTCCTTTCAATAATTAAATTAAATGATTGTATTGACGTGATCGATAAATGAATCTATCTCCTCTAGCAAGAGAAATAGTGAACTCAATCGGCACATTTTTATCATTGATTGTCCGTCTAAAAATCTTCAAGCTTGCATCTCCAGGCTTAACACCTAAAATCTTGCTGTCATTTTCGTCTAAGTTAACTGCTTGTACATCTTCAAAAGCAAGAATACTTTGTTCATTATATTTTTGCTTCATCACTGTATATAAGTTTTCCTTTAGGTCTGACATTTTTAGATTAGGAAAAATTTTTTCAGGTAAATATGTTTCTCCATACATTAGTGGTACTCCATCCGCTAGACGTAACCTAACTAATTTATATGCTTTCTCGCCAGCCTTTAAATTAAGCTGATTTGCAACGTCTTCTTCAGGTGTCACAAGTTCTAATGTGCGGTTTTGTGTTGTTGGCTTGTGTCCTGCTTCAGACATTTGCTCACTAAAAGAATACATACTTCCCAAGTTGGTTTGATCTAGATAAATTGTCGAAACAAATGTACCTTTTCCATGCAATCGATAAATAACGCCACGCTCTTCTAAATCATTTAATGCTAATCGAATCGTATTTCGACTAACACCATATTCTTTCAAAAGTTGTCGTTCACTCGGTAATCGATCATTTGGCTTCATTTCAGTCTTAATTTTCTTTTCGAGATCCAAAATAACTTGCTGATAAAGTGGTTTTTTCATCTTCTAATCCCATCCAATCTTTAACTGGTTAGTACCACCTTCTACAGAATATTCCAGAAAGCGCTTTATGTCAAATCTAAAAAACACGAAACTCATTTTTTCGTTATAATATGAACTATACGTAAATGAAAAATTTAATTTAAAGAAGAAAACTAATTATGTCTGAAATTACTAACAAACAACAACCTCAACATTTAAGTCGTTTAGTCCACGTAGCTAAGGGTACTCGCTACTATGATTTGCAATTTGCAGATGGAACAAGAGCACGTTTATATATTATTGCTAAGGGGATCTTTCGTTTAATCGTTGATCCAGCAGCAGAATTTAAACCTTTGACTCCATCATTAACTATCGCAGCAAGTAACTTTAGTCTGCGTCCATTTGAAGATTCTCAGCTTTTAGTAACCGATGAAACTTTTACCATTAAAAGTGGTCAATTTTCACTTCGCTTACAAAAGAATCCAGCTATCTTCAGTATCTTTGACGATCAATTACATCGCTACCGCATGATGCAAAGTAGTCCAATTGAACTTGGTAATGATTATTCCCGTGAATTCCTACGTCAAAACAAAAACGAATTCTACTACGGTGGCGGGATGCAAAATGGAAGCTTCAGCCACAAAGGAAAAATTATCGAGATTAAAAATACTAATTTAACTGGTCCCGGTGCTGTTGCTTGTCCGGAAGGATTTTTCTGGTCAAATGCTGGTTTTGCAGAATTAAGAAACACCTGGAAAGATGGTGTCTACAACTTTAAGAGCGATGATGGAACTACAGCTATTATTACCCACCAAACTCCTATCTTTGATAATTTCTATCTTTTAGGAGATTCTCCGGCAGAAATATTGCGTCAGTACTATAAAATTACCGGTTCACCTCTTTTCTTGCCTAAATATGCCTTAGGCTTGGGTTATCTTGGTAATTACCTTGATACTTGTTGGACAGGAGCTAAGCCTCAAGAAAATAGTGCGATTAAATTTGAAGATGGTAATACTTATAAGATTGCTCACATCGATGATGATATTGTAGCTAAGTCCTCTCTTAATGGAGAAGAACAGTACCAATTTTCTGCACGTGCAATGATTGAAAGGTACAATTCTTATCATCTTCCACTTAGTTGGTTTGTTCCTAACTATGAAAGCAAACAAGACTTAGATAAAGATGAGATGAACAACTTAGTCGATTTTGCAAAAGACCAAAATATAAAAATAGGATTCTACGGTTCATTACCTACTGATGCACCAGCTAATTTTTTAAAGTTCAAGACTGATCCAGCTAATTTCCCTAATGAAAAAATAATGCAGGACTTTGCTATCGCTAGTGAACCTCTAATCGATAAAAACCAAACCAATCGTCCTTGGGCAATGGCAAGTAACGGTTGGAGTGCTATTCAAACTTTAGCTACTACTGCAAATGAAGGTGTTGGTGGTGAATGGGAACAAATTGCTACTGAAATTGCTAGCTTTTTAAGTATGTCTCTGTCTGGTCAGCCAAATGTAGGAAGTGCTATTGATGGAAAAGAAGGCGGCGGTAATGCACAAGTAAATATCCGTGACTTACAATGGAAAGTCTTTACTCCACTTCTTTACTCAATTGATAATTATGGTAATATCCAAAAAACACCATTTGCATTTAATGCAAAAATGACTAGAATTACTCGCGCCTATCTTAAACTTAGAGAAAAAATCACCCCATATCTCTACACTCTTACCCGCGCGGCCCAAGATGGAATGCCAATTGTTAGACCGCTTTTCTTAGCTTTCCCTCATGAGCGAGTTAACTACACTAACCAAGTTAAACATGAATTTATGCTGGGAAATAACTTACTAATCGCTCCTATTACTAACGGACGAGAAGATCCAAGTGGAGCTTCCTTAAAGGATAACCTCTACTTACCTGACCATCGAACAATGTGGATTGACCTCTTTACTGGTAAGAAATTAATTGGTGGTCGAATTTACGATAAGTTACATTACCCTCTCTGGCATCTTCCTGTATATGTACGCGGCGGTGCAATTTTACAAGAGTCATTAAGAAGTGCACTAGTTTATCCACAAAGTAAGAGTTCAGCTATTTTATATGAAGATGATAATCAAACTAATGATTACGAAAAAGGTCATGCAGCTACTACCCAAATCACTAGTTCTGTTAGCGGATCAAACCTTCATATTACTGTCTATCCAACTGAGGGCAGCTACACTGGTCTTGAAGAAAAACAAATTACTAATCTAACGATTATGTCTGATCGTTATCCTGGCAAAGTTTCTCTTAAACTAAACGATCAATTTGTTCCACTAACTGAATATAACGATCTTGACAGCTTCAATAAAGCTGAAGAAGGTATCTTCTACCAACAAGATTACATGCCATGCAAAGAGTTTGGTTACTTTACTGGTCAACTGCAACCAGCTCTTAGAGTGAAGATGCCGGCTGTCGATATTCATGACAACAAGTTCGAGCTAATGATTGAAAACTTTAGCTACGGTAGTGAAGTAGAACAACATGCGATTATCGATTCAGCAATGGCTTCTCCAAGAAGTGCTGCAATTCTAACTGATCGCTTAACTTCAAAGAGCATTACCATTACATGGACTAATCCAACTAATTTTGCAGATAAAAATATAATGGCCGATATTGAAGTTAACGGAATTGTTCATACTAATATTGACGGTAATACTTTTACTTTCCATGAGCTTGAACCTAATACACGCTACCGCTTCAGAATTAGAAATAAATTCGGTAATAAAGTATCCGATTGGTCAGAATACTTTGGCACCCATACGAAGCGCGATCAGATGGATTACGCCATTTCAAATGTTACAGTTTCGAGTACGGGAGAAAGCGAAGAAGATTTACCAGTCGAAAACCTAACTGATCTAAAATTAGCTAGTGAGTGGCTTTCTAAAGACCAAATTACTAAAGATAGTCCCCTAGACTTAACTTTTAATTTCAACCATATTTATAAACTTAGCCGTATGGTTTATGTTCCTCGTTCACGTGATCGCATTGGTCATGTTTTACGTGTTCAAGTTGCTATTTCCAAAGACGGAGAAAACTTTAGCGACTTCAGTAAAGAAATTAATTGGCCAAACGATGCTAAAAACAAGGTAATTGGCTTAAGAGACGTAGTTGCCAAATCAATTAAACTTAGAATTTTGGCAACTTCTGATAATTTAGCCTCTGGAAAAGAAGTTTTATTCTTTATGGCTAAAGAATAAAATTAAAAAGTCCGAAAAGGAAATGTATAGTCATTTCATCTTTTCGGACTTTTTTCTATAGCTTTTTGTTTCACGTGAAACTAAACGTAAATTTTTCTACTTTTCAACCATTCAAGGCTCAATTCAAACCAATGTGCCAGATGTGGATCAGCTTTACGTTTAGCAGTTGCCAATTCAGGAGTAGCAAGAGAAAAACCATGGCCACCCTTATTAAACAAGTGTGCTTCAAAGCGAACTCTATTTTTTCTTAGGGCGGTAATATATTCAATAGTATTATCAATTAAGACAACTGGATCATCTACTGCTTGAAAAATAAAAGTAGGCGGTGTTTCAGGAGTAACTCCTAACGCTGTATCTAATAAATCCTTCGCAGTTGGCATTTTTTCCTTAGCATAAGAAGGTAAAGGAAAACCAATGTCTTTAATATTAATTAACGGATAACCTAAAATAGTCGCATTTGGTGATACTTTATCATGCTCAAAATGATATTCAGACTGCCACCTTTTACTTTCTGCCATTACATTCATCGAACTAACAACATGGCCGCCAGCTGAAAAACCAATTGTCGTAATTTTATCCTTATCAAGGCCTAACTTCTCACTGTTTTCTCTAAAGTATGCAACAGCAGTTAAACCTGATAAAGCAGCATCAGGATAAATTCTACCAGGATCGGTAGTTAAATTATATGAAACTATTGCTGCATCGAATCCATGAGCTGCATAAGCTAATGCAACTGGTTCTCCTTCTCTTAATGATAAATGATCAAAACTACCACCTGGAAAGACTAACATTAGTGGTCTTTTCTTTAGGAGAAGTTGTGGATTATCTTGCAAACTATAATAAGTAACGTTAAATTCACGACCATTAAAATTTGTTAACGTTAAATTCTCTATTTTCATCTTACAATGCCTCTATTTATCTCTACTTTTTATTTTCTTTATTTGTTAAAGTATGTGCTAAGAATATTGTAGTCAATGGTACTGTTAAAAGCACACCAATAAACGAATATACGATAATTAAAAACTCATCCACAAAAAGTTTATCATTTAAAATTTCAAATAAGGAATAATTTAGTCTCATATACCAAATAAATATTGGAAGAAAACTACCAAATAAACCAAATAAGATTGTATTCATGGCTGTCCCTAATACATCTGCACCAACTTCATTTCCGCTTTCGATTAATTGCTTTTGGGTAATGTTAGGATCATGACGCTTCAACTCAAGTAAACCAGCACTCATTGCAACACTGGCTTCCGCAATTGCACCTAACATTGAAAAGATTGCAACTAAAATTGCGATTTGAGAAAAACTAATTCCTACATTTAATGATAATCCAATTAATTCTTCTCCTGCCTGGTCTCCAAAGCCTTGAGTTTGGGCCAAATTTTCAAACAAGATAATTATCAGCATTACAATTACACTTACACATAAGGCAGTTAAAAAGGCGTTTTTAGCTACAGTATAATCATGTGTTCCTAAATAAATAATCGTCAGTAATTTCAAGGGAATAAATATTGCTCCGACTAATATTATATTTACTCCCCAGGAAATAAGCAGTGCAACTAAAATCAGTAAACAGGCATTGATAACGACGCTTAGATAACTCTTAAAACCAGTTTTTCCTCCGACTATAATCATCAGTATCAAAAGAATTAATAAAAGAGCAGTTAAAGTTGTCATTTTTCTATCACCTCTGCTTTTTTATTTCTTAAAAATACAGCACTACATAGAGTTGCAAAAATCACTGTCAGTACAATTCCAATTGCTGAACTTAAACTCTGGATGACCCCTAAAGAAAGAGTATATTTAAAGGTATAGACTAAAGTATTATTATCTCTTAGATACAAAATTGTCATTGGTAAAGCTTCAGCCATAAAAATTAAAACCAATACATTTATTAGTGGCCCCATAATTTCTTGCCCTAAAGTTCGTCCGCTAATAAATAGCTCTTTAAATTTTAGGTCGGTCTTATGTTTTGCAAGTGCATAAAGACTAGAAACAATATCAGTTGCTTCATCCATTACTGCTCCTAGAACTCCTAGAATTGTTTGAGATAAAAATAAAGCTCGTGGATCTTGAGTAGCATAGTCAACTGCTTCATAATCAATTCCACGTTCATGAGTTAATCTCATAACTAAATAAAAGATACCAAAAGAGATAAAAACTCCTAACAAAGTAGCAGTTAAAGTCACCAGCATTTTTTGATTAAAGCCTTGTACTATGACTAGAGAAACAAAAGTAAACAGTATTGCTGCAATACTATAAATTAAGAAAATTCTTGTTCCATTTTCCCTTACATCACTCTTAATTACAAAATAAAAAATTATACTATTTAAGATCATTGAAATTAAAAGTAAGCTAGCTTGTTTTCCTGTAATTAAAACAATTACACTAATCGTCAAAAACATGCTTAAAACAACAACCCAGTCACGTTTTGGTTCAACTAATTTAGGTTTCCCTTTAACAAATGAAACAATTACACGCTGATGTGGTTTATACTTTTGTGAAATCGCTTGGGACGGAGAATAAGTATTAGTAACTAAGAATGTCTTCCCCTTATATTTTCCGGACAAAATTTTTAGATGTAGATTTTGTTGACGTACCTCGTCTTTGTTTTCATAGTTGTCTTTTGTCTTATCAACCAATGTATCTTTTATTTGACTATCAGTAATGACCGCAATTGGCCTACTTGCAAAAGCAGTTGAAAAATAGGTAATTAGAGTAAAAAATACTCCAACAAATAAGACTGCTAAACTAAGCCAAATTTTCGCATTCTTCTTCACTTTTTTGCCTTCCCTAAATAATTCAATGGTTAGTATGCTACTATAGTAGCATTAAAAGTTTTTACTAATTATTAAAAAAAAGTAATTTATCTGAGGTAGATTTAATGGAACTGATGATTTCAACTTTTACCCTAGCAATTGCCGCGGCAATCAGTATTATTATTGCTCAAGCAATTGATAAGGTATCTGTTAACTATATAAGCATGCTCGTTGGAATAATTATTGGTCTTATCCCCTTCCTAAATAGCCAAATTGCTAGCTTTGATTCAGAAATTTTTATGGAACTGATCGTAGCTCCGCTTCTTTTCTTCGAAGGCCAAAAAACTAGAATTCATAATATTAGTAGAAGAATTAAAGAAATTATTGGATTAACCGTGGTCATGGTTTTACTCGCCTTAATTGTAGGCGGCTTTAGTATCCATTTTCTTGCTGGCATCAGTCTTCCACTTGCATTTATTATTGGGAGTATTAGTACACCAACAGATGCAACGGCAAGTGAAGCCGTAACTAATGGTTTACGAATGCCTAGACGAGTAACAACTTCATTAAAGGCTGAGTCACTTTTTAACGATGCTTCCGGTATTATTTTACTTAATATGAGTTTACTTTGGTTTGCTAATGGTTATATCAACTACGGTCAAACAATTTATGACTTCTTTATTTCTTCATTAGGAGGAGCAGTATTAGGATTTGCAGCAGCTTGGATAATCATTATTTTTCGTCAAAGTCTCATTAGATCAAGATTTAATTCTTTAAATGCCCAAAACTTAATTTATGTCCTTACTCCTCTGGCACTTTATGCCTTTGCAGAAGAATTACATGTTTCTGGAATTATCGCTGTTGTGGTTGCCGGCTTATTACATAATGCAGAGTCTCAACAGAGTTTGCTCCTTAATTCAAGACAAATCCATATGGGACGAGATTTACAAAATCTTATTTCAGATATTTTTAACAGTATGGTTTTTATAATTTTGGGATTAATGATGGTTAGAATATCCCGTAATAAATTATTTAATGGAGATCTATCAAAATGGATTCTCGTAGGCTTCATTGTTTACCTTGCTAATTTACTTGTTCGTTATATCTATGGGCGTTTAATTATTCGTTATGATCGACGAGAAAGCACTGTATTTTCACTTGGCGGTATTCACGGAGCAGTTACATTAGCTTTAGCTTTAACAATTAATGCTACTTTTTTAGGAACTAAAAATTACAATCTAGTTATTATGTCTGAAGCAGTTTTAATTATTTTGAGCATGCTTGTGCCTACTATTGTATTTCAATTTATTCTTCCCCATGAAGTTAGTGATGAAGAAGCACACATTGTTAT
>CANPPJ010000026.1:0-16048 GCA_947575965.1 uncultured Lactobacillus sp.
TAAATTATTTAAATTAGTTCAATGTCTTAACGTCATTGATAGTAACATCAAAAGTTCCACCTGGGGTGTTGATAGTTACTTTTTCACCCTTCTTCTTACCAAGTAAAGCTTGAGCAATTGGTGAATCATTAGAAATTTTTCCATTAAGCGGATCAGATTCATCAGATCCAACAATAGTATAGGTTTCTGGATCATCAGTACCTACTTCAGTGTAAGTAACAGTTTTACCAATAGAAACTTCATTAGGATCAACACTATCTGCATCAACAACTTGTGCATACTTAAGCATTTGTTCAATTTGAACAATACGTTGTTCTACAGCACTTTGTTCATCTTTTGCTGCATCATACTCTGAGTTTTCTGATAAGTCACCGAATGATCTAGCAACCTTAATTCGTTCAATAACTTCTGGACGTTTTACTAATTTTAAGTTTTTTAATTCCTTCTGAAGTTTTTCCTTACCTTCAGCAGTCATTGGATAAACTTTTTCTGCCATACTAAAAAATCTCCTTACCTATACCTATTTTTCTTTGCACCAAACAGCTTATGTTTTCTATCTAAAAAAGTCAACCATTTTTACTGGCCTAAACTACTATTTCGTTTCAAATGTTCATCATAGTTTTCGTTGTAGTAAACCTTACCAGTCTTAAGGTTTGCAACAAAGTAGAGATAGTTAGACTTAATTGGGTTCAATACAGCACTAATTGAATCTAGACTTGGATTGTTAAATGGTCCAGGTCCATATCCTTTATGAACATATAAGTTATATGGTGATTTTACTTTAATATCCTTTAGTGATAAAGAATGTTTATGCTTATTCAATGCATACATTACTGAAATATCTGACTGAAGTGGCATATTAGCTTTAAGTCTGTTAAAGAATACTCCAGCAATCATACGCCTATCTTTAGTTTTAACACCTTCACGTTCTACTAATGAAGCTAAAGTTAAAACTTCCTGTACTGTTAAGTGCTTCTTCTTAATTGAACTATAGTATGGTTGCAAAACTTGATCAGTCTTATCAACCATTTGGTTAACTAATTCTTTTAAAGAAGCTCCTTGATAAACATCATATTTTGCTGGGAAGAGATATCCTTCTAAATGATAGCGAACACCCTTACTGTTCATAGAGCTAGTTAAAAGTTTAGGATATTGCTTCTCCAAACTCTTCATAAAGCTCTTATCTTTCATTAGCTTTAAGAAATCTTGTCGACTATACTTGGTATTGTTGCTAACTGTAGTGGCAATACTATCAATTGTTTGTCCTTCTTTTATTAGAACATGACCAACAACTGGCCGACCACCTCCACCTTGCAATTGGCTCACAATCTCTTTGTTATGCATTGAAGGTGATAAATAAAAATTCCCTGCTTGAAAATTTGTCGCACTATGACTCTTTAACCAAAAGTTGAAAACGGCCGCATTTCTAATAATCTTTTTCTCTTGTAAAATTTGAGCAATTTGACTATTAGTTGCTCCCGCAGGAATATGAACACTAACAACATCTTCATCATGTCGATTGGCTGGTTGAAGTGCGTATCCTACGTAACAGCCTCCAATCAAGACAACTAAAACTAAAATCGCTCCTAGTCCACTAAGGATCCAGCGAGTAACCTTTTTAGATGCCTGTTCCTCTAACTCATGATTTTTCTTTTTGTCTTGATTTAGCAAATGCTTTTCCTCCGAAAATCACAAAAATCTAAGACAATTATAGCAAAGCTCCCCAGAAAAGAATTAACGAACTTTAATCTTTAGACTTTCTTTCAGATCTGCTTCAATTTTTTCCATTGCTGTAGTTACAACTTCATCCGTTAATGTGTCTTTTTCATTTAAGAAAGTTAATGAGTAAGAGATTGATTTATGACCCGATTCAATCTGACTTCCGGCATAAACATCGATTACTCGAATATCGTAAAGATATTTGCCTCCATTTAACTTAATTTGAGCTTCAATTTGTGCATTAGTTACATCATTAGGTACTAATAGAGATAAATCTCGCTCAATAGCTGGGAATTTCGGAGCAGCCTTAGCTTTCATCCCTTTATGAAGCATAGAAACAATTGCATCTAAATCAATTTCATAAACATATATCTCACTGCCACGTAATGCTTTGTCAAGCGTAGTAACAGCATGTGCTAACATTCCAATTAGACCAACATATTGATCATTAATATAAATACCAGCAGTTCTAGTTGGATGCATTCCTTGAACCAGTTCAGCGCGATACTCTACATCTTCATCTTTGATACCAATTGCTCTAAATAAGTTAGTTAATTGGCCCTTTACAAAATAGAAGTCAATCTTTTGGTCTAAATGTTGCCAATTGGCTGCTAAAGTATGTCCTGAATAAAGAGCAGCTAAATGTTCATGTTCATTAAATGTATTATTTTCATGATCATAAACTCTACCTTGTTCAAATAAAGCTAATTCTTTTTGCTTACGGGCCATATTGTAGCTTGCAGCATCAACCAATCCTGTTATTAGGTTTTCTCTCATAGTTGAACGACTTGAGTTTAATGGCCATTGAACTTCAACTACTGGTTTAGGATCTTTAGTAAATGAAATTGCTTTTTCCGGAGAAGTCAATGAGTAAGAAATTGCTTCCATTAATCCTTGACCTTGAACGATATCCTTAATTCTACGCATAGCAGTTTCTTTAGCTGAGTAACCACCGTGAGTTTCAGCTAAAAGCGGTTGGGTAGACTTCAAGTTATCATAACCATAAATTCGGCCAACTTCTTCTACTAAATCTGCTGGAATAGAAATATCCCATCTCCTATTAGGAACGGTAACCACTAACTCATCTTCAGAGCCTGCAACAGTAAAACCTAACTGATCAAAGATCTTTTCCATTTCAGCTCTGCTTAACTCAGTTCCCAATACCTTATTAATATAAGATACTGTAGTTTTAACTACTGAAGGATTTCTTTGAGCATCAGTTGCTTTTATTTCACCTTCATTAACTGTACCATCCGCATCATTACGCAATAACAATGCAGCCATATCCAAGGCTTTTTGAGTATTATCCCAGTTAACACCCTTTTCAAATCGGCTTGATGCTTCAGTTCTGTTAGCGTGACGCAATGCAGATTTTCTTACACTAGTTCCATCAAAAACGGCAGATTCTAAGATTACATCAGTAGTATCGTCTTCAACTTCTGAGTTCTTACCACCCATGACACCGGCCATCATAACAGGCTTTTGACCGTCAGTAATGATGATGTCATTTGGATCTAATTCTACTTCTTTATCGTTCAATAATGTAAGCTTTTCATTTTTATTTGCTTTTCTAACTTCTAGTTTACCGTCCTTAAAAGTACGAGCATCATAAGCATGCATTGGTTGACCAGTTAAAAGCATTACATAATTAGTAACATCGACCACATTATTAATCGGACGAATTCCTGCATTCCAAAGGCGTGTTTGCATCCACAATGGACTTTCACCAATTTTCACATTAGAAACTTTTCTTAAGTAAAACTTAGGTGCTAATTTTTCATCAACTTGTACATCTAATTCATTAGTCCAGTCAGATCCATCTGCCTTAAGCACTACTGGTTCAACTTTAGGTTTTTCATCAATAATTGCACCAACTTCATAAGCGGCACCTTCCATTGATAAAGTATCAGCACGGTTTGGAGTAATATCAAAATCTAAAATATAGTCATCCATGCCAAGTGCTTCGTATACTTCTTCACCTGGTTTTACATCTGCATCTTTAGGGAAAACAAAAATTCCATCTGCATATTTTGCAGGAACTACCTTATCTTCAAAACCAATTTCTTGAAGTCCGCAAATCATACCGTTTGATTTAATTCCGCGAATTTTACCACGCTTAATTTTTTCATTTCCGGCAATTCTTGCCCCGTGTAAAGCAACAATAACATCTTCACCAGCTGCAACATTAGGAGCACCACAAACAATCTGAATTGGTTCTTCTTCACCAACATCAACTTGGCATTTGTGTAAGTGAGTTCCTTCAATATCCTCACATTCTAAAATGTGTCCAACTACTAATTTTTTTAATCCTTCTGCTGGGTGATCTACAGATGCTATCTCAACACCAGTTCTAGTAATTTTTTCTCCTAAATCTTTAGGATCTTCATCTAAATTAAGAAAATCTTTTAACCAATTATATGAAACGAGCATTAATCTTCCTCCTTACGGAATTGTGCCAAGAAACGTACATCATTAGTATAGAAATCACGAATATCAGAAATGCCGTATTTCAAAATTGCAAAACGATCTAACCCTAAACCAAAGGCAAAACCACCATAGACTGTTGAATCTACACCAGCATTTTCTAAAACATTTGGGTGAACCATACCAGCACCAAGTACTTCGATCCAGCCAGTATACTTACAAATTGGACAACCCTTACCATCACAATTAAAACAAGAAACATCCATTTCAACTGATGGTTCAGTAAATGGGAAGTAAGATGGACGAAGACGAGTCTTGCGATCTTGACCAAAAACGTGCTTGGCAATCATTTCTAGAGTTCCTTTAAGGTCTGACATAGTAACATTTTTATCGATTACTAAGCCTTCCATTTGTTGGAATTGATGGGAGTGCGTTGCATCATCATCATCTCTACGATATACCTTACCAGGACCAACCATCTTTAATGGACCTTTAGAAAAATCATGCTTTTCTAAAACTCTAGCTTGGTCTCCTGAAGTTTGAGTTCTAAGTAAATTTTCCTCGTCAATATAGAAAGTTGCTTGCATATCACGAGCAGGATGATCTTTTGGCAAGTTCATCATTTCAAATACATAGTGATCAGTTTCAATTTCTGGACCTTGAACTACTTCATAACCCATTCCAATAAAGTAGCTTTCCAAATCATCCAAAATAATATTAATAGGATGTTTTGAACCTAAATGTCCCTCACGACCAGGCAAAGTAACATCAATTTTTTCTTCTTCTAATTTTTTAGCAATTAAAGTTTGTAAGAAGTTATTTTTTGCTTCATCTAACTGCTTTTGAAAGAGATCACGAACTTGATTTACTTCTTGACCCACTTTAGGTCTATTTTCTGGGGCAATATCTTTCATTGAGTGAAGAATCTGAGTTAATTCACCCTTGCGTCCCATTAATTCTACTCTAATCTTATCAAGCATTTTTTGGTTTTCAGCCTGATTGATTTGGTTCAATCCTTCTTCTTTTAACTTATTTATTCTATCGAATAAGTCCATCTTATTTTCCTTTCCAACAAAAAAGCCCCGTCCCAAAAGGGACGAAGCTTCGCGGTACCACCCTAGTTTGAACTAGCACAAATAAAGTGCGTGTTCACACTCTTTTCGAATAACGGTGAAATACCGGAATTGATTAGATTCTGCTCCTAAGATGAAATTCATGCTTCTAACTTAAGTTTCTTTCACCAGTGAAACTCTCTCTAAAAAGCTATCCACACTACTAATCTTAATCATCGCATTTAATTATAATAGTATCTTAAAACTTTTTACCTAACTTTGCAATTACCTTTAAGCCCATTTATCAGCCCAATTATGGACTTGCTCAAAAACGGGTTGTAAATCGGCACCCTTTTGAGTCAAGGTATAGCTGATAATTCCACTCTTTTTGTCTACAGTACGGTTAACAATTCCGTCTTTTTCTAGTTCTTTTAGTCGTTCAACTAAAACACGATCAGAGCATTTACTAATGCAACGTGCTAAATCCTTAAAACGCATTGCATTAGTATCACACAAAGAGCTAATAATTAAGCCGTTCCATTTTTTACCAATAATTCCAAAAGCATCAATAAAATGCGAACACAGTGAATAATCTTCTGGATCCGGACAGTCAGTCATTTTAGTTTTGCTTTCAATTTCTTGGGACATCTGTATTCCTCCTAAAAAATCAAAATAATTTTAAATCATCTATACTAAGATTATAGTGATTACACTTACTAAAAACAAGCTGCAAGCTTATGAAAAATGATAAATCATAATACCCGCTGCTACTGCCGCATTTAGTGACTCTGCCTTTCCCTTTATCGGGATATAGATCTTTTTATCAGCTGTTTCAATTACCTCTTTACTTGCCCCATGAGCCTCATTTCCAATTACGAGCGCTAATTGAGGAACTGGAGCACAATTATTCAAGGACTTAGCAGTTTTATCAAGAATACTTACATAGACTGGAAGGCCGTTTTCCTTAAAACTACTAATAGCTTCTAAAATCGGATTTTGGATAATTTGAATATGGAACTGGCTTCCCTGCATACTACGCTGAACTTTTGGATTATATAAATCTACACTTTCTTCAGATAATACTACACCATCAAAACCGGCTGCATCGGCTGTACGAATAATCGTTCCAACATTTCCTGGATCAGTTAAATTATCTAAAACAACCCATTTTCCATATTCAAAACTAAATGATTTTGGTTGATTAATTGGTAGCACCATAAAGATATCTTGACTATTCTTAGTGCTACTTAAATGCTGAGCAATTGCATCAGTAATCTGGATGACTTTATCATCTTTTAATTTATAACTCGCCTCTAACTTTTCTAAGGCTTCTGCTGTTCCTAAAATATAAAGATAATTTTCATGACTCTTTAAAGCTTCTTCAACTAAATGAAAACCTTCAATTAAATAAGTTTGAGTCTTTTTACGATACTTTTTCTGTTCAAGCTTTCTAAGGCTTTTAATTGTGGGATTATTTACTGAGTTAATTTCTATCATAAATTTCTACTTCCTTCTACTCTAATATTTTAAATTACCTCGTCCAAAATTAACATGTTAAAATTTAAATTAGAATATACAGAAAAGAGCGATACTTATGAAAACAGTCACAATGAGAGTTACAGGCTTAGTACAAGGAGTTGGCTTTAGATGGACAACTCAAATGATTGCTCAAGAACTAGGAATCACAGGTACTGTTAAAAATAATCCAGATGGATCTGTATCAATTGTAGCTCAAGGGGATGAACTCCCGTTAGAGCATTTTATCAAAAAAATCAAAGCATCTCCTTCAGTTGCTGCCCATGTTGATCATGTAGATTTAAAGACAATTCCCAATACAGAAAAATTTACTCGCTTTAGTGTGGTTTATTGATACTTTAACAAATAACTAGTAAACTTTATTGCAGTAACAATAAAGTAGGAAAGGTTATAGTTAATGAAATCAAAAACTAAATATTTTAGTCTATTTGCCATGATAACTGTGCTAGCACTTACCTTAACCGGATGTGCTAACAATGGTCAAAGCATCTATCAAGCACCCACTAGTGGGCCCTATGCTTGGGTCTTTAGTCTATTTGGCAAACCAATTCAAAACATCATGTTAGCTGTTGAGAATCAAATTGGTGGATCAAATGGAGCCGGCTGGGCAATTATTATCATCACTTTTGTTGTTCAGCTCATTGTTATGCCTCTTCGACTAGCATCCCAACGTAAAATGACTACCCAACAAGAGAAAACTCAAAAGCTCCAACCTCAAATGAAATTGATCCAAGAAGCACTTAAGAAGCCTGGCCTAACACAACCACAACAAATGCAAATTAGCCAACTTCAAATGCGCGTTTATAAGGAAAATAATATGTCAATGATGGGCGGAATGGGATGCTTACCATTACTTATTCAGCTTCCAATCATGATGGGAATTTATCAAGCTGTAGCTTATTCTAAAGAATTAGGTGCTTCAAGTTTCTTTGGTATTTCTCTTGGACAACGATCCATTATCTTAACAATTATTGCTACATTGCTGTATGTAGTTCAAGGTTATCTTTCAATGGTTGGAATACCTGAAGAACAAAAGAAAGCAATGCAAATGACTTTAATTCTAAGTCCAGCTATGACTTTCTTTATTAGTATTTCTGCTCCAGGCGCCCTAGCACTTTACTTCTTAGTCGGTGGACTTATTGCTATCTTGCAACAATTAATTACTACTTTTATTATTATGCCAAAAGTAAAAAGAGATGTTGCAGCTGAATTAAATGAACGTCCACTTAAAGTAGTTGTTACTCAAGATACCATTGATAACATTCTTAACACTACTTCTTCATCAACTTCCACTCCTGAGACAAATAAAGATCTTCATCAAGATTTACGTGCACGTAATGCGGGTAAACAAAAGCGCCCAAATGATTCAGACAAAGATTAATAAACATAAAAAATAGGAAATCCATTACGGATTCCCTATTTTTTATTTATCTGACTTAGATTTTAATAATGGAAATTCAATCATGAACTTACTGCCTGAGCCAAGTGTTGAACTAACACTGATTTTTCCATGATAACTTTCAACTAGTTTCCGAGCGATAGCTAAGCCTAATCCATTTCCACCTTTTTCACGGGTTCTAGCCTTATCTACACGATAAAAACGATTAAAAATTTTATCCTGTTCATCAGGAGCAATACCTTCACCAAAATCTTGAACTGAAATCTTAACTTTATCTTTTTCAGTAGCAGCAGCCACCAAAATTTCTTTTCGATCAGTAGAATATTTAAGAGCATTATCAATCAAAATGATTAAAATTTGCTCGAAATGATTACGATAAATCTTAACTATCGTATCAGGTTTTAGGTCTGCATCATCATAAGTAATGGTAAAGTCTTGATGAATCATTCTCATGTCATTCACAGTTCTGTTTAGTACTTCATTGACATCAGTTGTTTTATCAGGATATTGCAAATCAACTTGTTCCGCCCGAGTCAGATTCAGCATTTCTTGAATCAAATGTTTCATTCTCTTGCTTTCTTGAAGAGAAGCCTGAATTGATTCTTCTAGTACTTGAGGATCATCTTTTCCCCAACGCTCTAATAAGTTTAAGTGTCCTTCAATTACAGCTACGGGAGTTCTCAATTCATGAGAAACATCTCCTACAAACTGTTTTTGCTGCTGCATATAGGCTTGCATTCTATCGAGCATCTTATTAAAAGATGTCGCTAGTTCTCCTAATTCATCATTTCTATGAAGATCGGGTACTCGCCTTTTATCAGTGGGGTCTTTATTAATATCATGAGAAATTTGAGACATTTTCTTAATTGGTTGGACAACACTATTAACTATCAAGTAAGACAAACCAATAAAAATCACAATAGCAATAACTGATAGACCAATCATCCAGTTTCGAATAGATTTCAATACTTGATTTTGTTGATCCATGGAATTATCCACAATCAAATATCCAGTTAATCGATGTGTCCTCTCAGAAAAAATCTTCTGATATACTTTCATATGAATTTTCCCGCGACTCGTCACAACTTTTAGCACATGATTTTCAGTCTTACTAAATTGTGGCATCCCTTCATCGGGAACATTTCCATTACTAAAAACAACATCTCCGGCAGGATTATAAATTGTAATACTGGTATCACGATTAGATAAAGTAGCTAATACGTCATCATTAAAAATATTACCACGATCATTAGAAGTAAGTGGTGTTTGTCCTTCTAAAATACGACTTGTATTCGGAGAAAGCTTAGGTACAACATTTGAAATTTGTAAACTTGTTGGAATTTCAACTAGTCTTCTTTGAAATGTAGTTGTTACACTCTCTGTCAAATTTCTTTCCTGTGAGATAATTTGTTGCTCAACTAACGAATAAATTGCAATTGAAAATATAACAAAAGAGACCGTAATTGTCGCTGCAACTAAACTTACCCACTTAAAAGTTAGTGAGGACTTTAGGGTCTCTTTCTTAGATTTATTTTGTTTCTTCACGTGCTTCATCATTTTCATCAGTTCTTACCATATAACCGGTACCACGAACAGTCTTGATGTATGATGGACGGCCCGGTACATCAATCTTATTACGTAAATAACGCACATAGACTTCAACAACATTCGTTTCAATCTTAGATTCAGGTCCCCAAATTTTGTTTAAAAGTTGCTCTCTTGTAACCACATTATTCTTATTTTCAATTAATGTCATTAACAAGTTGTATTCACGTTTAGTTAGATCAACTGTACTATCTCCGCGGTGAACAATTCGATTAGCTGTTTCAATAGTTAAATCATTGAAGTGAACTACCTTTTGAACTCCCATCGTATCGCCCATAGCTCTCTTTTCAATTTGTACTCTTCTTAAAACAGCACGTAAACGAGCTAATAATTCTTCGATTGCAAAAGGTTTAACGATATAATCATCAGCACCATGGTCTAAACCTGAGACACGGTCAATTACTGAATCTCTTGCAGTCATCATAATGATTGGAGTTGTTTTTTCTTGGCGCACACGACGAGCAATTTCCAATCCATTAAGATCTGGCAACATTAAATCTAACAAAATTGCGTCAAAATCTTCATTTAAAGCTAAATCCAATCCTTTCCGACCGTTTCCTTCAACTTGAGTTTCATATTTTTCATGTCTTAATTCTAGTTCTACAAAACGGGCAAGATTTTTTTCATCTTCAATAATCAGAATTTTACTCATTATTTTCTCCACTACTATTCAATCTGGTTAAAAATTTTATTAATAAATTAATATTAAATTTAAAGATACATTAATGCAAGGGTTTATTACTTGTTTTTTCATCTTTAAATAAATCCTTAAGCTTAGCAAAAGCAGGATTTTCCTTATTAGATTGCTGTTCTTGATAAGCTTCTTGAGAAATAACCTTCCAGCCTTCTCCTTCAGGAAAGTCTCCTTCGGCCTCTTCTTCAGGGGTCAAGATCACCGATGGTAAGCTTAAAAGTAAGTTATCTTCTACAGCCTTTTGAAGATCAATTGTATCATCCTTAACAGTTACAATTGTATCTTCTTCATCAAGCTGTTCTTGAGTTGGTTCAACTTCATTATAGTTCTCAGTAAAGTTGAATTTTTGATGCATTTTTACTGGCTTTAAGCTACGAGTTGAAGGTACTACAACATCTGCTTCGACAGTAAAATTACCAGTAACAAAAGGTTCATCATAGAAGAAGTCACCGGTAACATGAACATTCTTTGCATCTTCCAGTAATTCTTTACTTCTATCAAAAAATTCTTTACTTAACTCAACGTTCTCATCAACATGAGTTAATGGATTACGACTATTTTTAATTTGCGAATATGAAAACTTTAACATTATTTTACCTCGATTGGTTTACGACCAAAATTTTGATCTTCACCCATAATTTGTTCAAAAAGCCGATCCACTTTCACTTGTAAACCTAAGGTTCCCCTTGCAGCATTTTTCTTATCAACTTTTGAAATAATCGGTACTTGAACATCTTTTCTAATTTTCTTAAGATAATTTCTTCCTCGACTACTGTAACCTAACAGTAAAGTTGAAACATCTTGATAAGAATCCTTTATTTCGTTCTCAGTGACATTTAAAAGCGTGTAAAGACATAATCTTCTTAAACGAGCATAAGTATATCGCTTAGACTTAATTTGCCGCAAAAATGAAGTAAAATCTTCTGCCGTATGGATTTCTTCCTTCATTTTATACTCTAGTCCTTCACTCATTTGATAAATTGACTGCAATTCTTCTAAACTTGCACTTTCAATTCGATACTTCAAAAAGTTAAATAAAAGATTCCAGTTCGGATAAACTTTTTGACTTTCTAAACTTACCAATTCTCCTTTAGGAAGATATCTTTTTAATTCAGATAAGTCATTAGGATGATGCAAGCAATAATTTCTAATAGCCGTAGCTGAGGAAACTATTTTATCTTGTAAAAGTGGATCATCATGTCCACTTCCTACTCTTGTTATAGGATGTAAATGAAGTGGATTTTTTAATTGTTCACTTGCAACTGCATAAGCAACGGCTAACATCATGTTAGGCTGATTTACCTCATGCCCCACTTCTCTAGCAACCATTTCATTATATTGAGTAGCATAAGTTTGAGTGTAGTCTCGAAAGTCCATCCGATTCTTTGGAATTTGATTTATTTTTTGACCTAGATAAGAGAAATTTAGATTTGAATCCTCTACTCCAAAAAATAATTCTGACACTCCCAAATCACTCAACATTTTAATACTACCATTAGCAAAAATATCAGCTGGCTGCACAGCAAAAGAAAATGGTAGTTCGAATACTAAATCAGCTCCAGAAGCTAAAGCTGCTTTTGCTCTTTGCCACTTATCCATAATCGCCATTTGTCCACGTTGAACATAATTACCTGACATTACAACAATTATTGGATCATTTTTAGCTGCCAAGCGAGCTTGATTCATTAAAAACTCATGGCCGCTATGAAAAGGATTATATTCGGCTACAATGCCAATTACACTCATACTCTTACCTTTAGTCTAAGTTTAATTCTAGTTTCTTACCATTGCTCCAAAGCTTTTCTAAGCCATAAAAGTCTCGTGCATCTTCAGTAAATACATTTACAACTACATCTCCCATATCTACCAAGAGCCAGTTAGAATCACGAGTTCCTTCAATACGGTAGTCTTCTTTTCCATGTTCATGAATTTTATCAATAATACTGTTAACAATGGCATGAAGTTGACGGTTTGAGCCAGCTGTTGTTACAACATAGTAATCAGCTAAAATACTAATTCCTTGCATATCATATGCTTCAGTATCTTCACCATGTCTTTCATCGATTGCTTCTACAGTTAAATCTAATAATTTTTTACTATCCAATTTTATTTTTCCTTTCAAAATTCTAATCCTTTACTGCCCATTTATTGTAAGCAGCAAATGTCTTAGGATAAATCTTTTTTCTATTAGTTATTAAAAAATTAAGTGTGTGGGCTAATTCAAAGCCTACCCCATCATCTAAGTTAGCAAAGGCTACTTTTCTTGCTTCTTCTACTCCAGGAAAGTCACGACCTGGCTCAATAAAATCTGCTACAAAGACAATTTTATCTAGTGTGGTCATTTCTACATCAGCAGTAGTATGACGCTTAATAGCAGTTAAAATTTCTGGATCAGTTATCTTTAATTCTTTTTCAATAAAATATGATCCCACAATTCCATGCCAAATAGCTCGATTATAATTAAGTAAATCTGGATCAAAATGCTGCTTCTTAATCACTTCAATAAATCGTGCAGGAGCGACTTGCTTTGCATAATCATGGATAAATCCTGCTAAAGCAGCCTTATCAGGATCATAATTATTAAGTTCAGCTAACTTACGACTAGTTTCACTTACACCAATACAATGCTTAAATCTCTTTTCATCCATGTTGCTTTTTTCTTTAGCAACAATTTCCTCAGAAGTTAACGGGGAATATGTTTTAACAAAATTAATTTCAGTCACGATACAAGCCTCTTGATTCAATATATAAGCGTACACTTTCCGGTACTAAATACCGAATAGAATTACCTGTAGCTATATTTTGACGAATTAGAGAAGATGAAATATCTAAATTTGGTGCATCAACCCAAATCATTGGAAACTTAGGATTTTGCGGATAATTTGGTCTCCTAACGCCAACTAAGGTAGATAAAAATGCTATGGTCTCTGGTTCACGCCAATTTTCAAAATCATTTACTTCGTCACTACCCATAATTAAGTAATATTGATTACGTGGTGCTCTCTTCTTTAAGTAACGTAAAGTATCAACCATATATGAGGTTCCACCACGCATTATTTCAAAAAGCTTAACATGAAAGTGTGGATTATCATGAGTAGCCAATTCAAGCATTGCACAACGATCTTTAGTGCTTATGTTTCCCGCTATTTTTTTATGTGGCGGCGTATTATTGGGAATAAACCATATTTCATCTAAATGAAGCTGTTTTCTAACTTGCTCCGCCATTGATAAGTGAGCTAAATGAACCGGATTAAAAGTTCCTCCCATAATTCCAATTTGCTGAGCAGAGCTCGTAACTGGTTCAAATTGTACTTGTGGTTTTTCTTTTACAACACATTGCATTATATTAACGCTCTTCTAATTCCTAAACCAATTCCTTCTGGTGTATACGCTTTTACTACAACATTAGCAGGTGTAGTAATAAAGCCAACGCCGCCAAATAAAATATCACTTTTTTCTTTTGGTAAAAAAGTTTGGCCCTTTAATGGTCCGAGATTATCTTCTTTACTTGGTGGAAGCAATAAATCATCTTTATGTTTTTCATAAAATGCATCCGCATTTTCAGTCTTTGTTCTGTGTACATAAAGATCGCGTGCAACATAAATTGTAAATCCAGCAGATGGACCATCTACATAGTCAAAACGTCCCAATCCAGCTAAAAAGATTGTCTGTCCAGGCAAAAGTTGGTAGGTTGCTGGCTTTAATGGCTTCTTTGGTTCAACAACTTCAAGTTCTTTTCCACTCAAATGACTAGCAAGTTGATTGGCATTCAAAATTCCGGGTGTGTCAATTAAATAATGCCCATTAGAAAGTGGAATTTTAATTTCATCTAATGTTGTTCCAGGAAATTTAGAGGTAGTAATGACATCCTTTAAATCACTGTTCATATTGATGATCGCGTTGATTAACGTGGATTTTCCAACATTGGTTGTTCCAACAAAATAGATATCTTTCTTTTCGCCTTTTTTAGCTAAAAATGCCATCAACTCATCTAAATTTTTCTTTTTAGCAGCTGAAACTAAAAATATTTTTTCTGGTTTTAAGCCATTTCGATTAGCTTCTTGGCGCATCCAATCTTTAATTTTGGATTCTTTAGAATTTTTGGGAAATAAATCTACTTTATTACCAACTAAAATATATTCATTACCTCCAATAAAACGCTTAATTGAAGAAATCAATGAATTACTAAAATCAAACAAGTCAACCACATTAACGACTAATGCCTTCTTTTGACTAATTGAATTAAGTAAAGCCAAGAAATCATCGTTATTTTCTTCAACAGGCATAATTTCATTATAGTGTCTTAATCTAAAACACCGCTGACAATATACTTCATTATCATCATTCTCTAGTGCCTTTTTTAAGGCAGAAGATGGTAAGTAGCCCGATTTTTTAGGGTCTTGATCTTGTAATATACTTCCACAACCAATACAACGTAATTCTTCACTCATTCTAATTTCTCCTTAAAAACTACAGGTTTTCTTAAATTCAAAAAGAAAAAGATAAATTTCTCAAAGAAGCGGTTGATTCTTGTATTCCACTTATCCGTTTCAACTAATGGTTTTACTAAAACCGTAGCTACACCAGCTAAATTACCCGCCTGTATGTCAGTAATCAACTGGTCTCCTACCATTAAAACTTGATCTTTTTGTAGATTCAAAGCCTTTAATTCCTTATTAATACCGATGGGCAAAGGCTTGCGTGCTTTTGCAATAAAAGAAATATGGTATGGATTCAGAACTTTTCCAATTCGTTCTGCATTATTATTTGAAATAACAACTAAGCGAATTCCATCCTTGGCTAAGCGTTCATTAAGCTGTTTCATTTCAACCGCTGTATCTGCTTTATTCCAAGCAAGTAACGTATTATCCAAATCGCTAAAAACAGCCTTAATTCCCATCTTCTTTAACTGTTTTGGATCTAAATGATAGATAGTATCTATTGTATAACGAGGTCTAAACAACATTAAAAAATCTCCACTTTTTTCTCATATCTATAGTATCAGAAATCTTTAATCTTTAGAAACATTTGATGATTGAAAAATTAAATTTTACTTTTCTTTAGAATAAAAGATGGTAAAATGATAACAATTTATATTTCCACCGTATTACACAAAGAAGTTAAATTATGAAAAATTTTATCGATCTCCATCTACACTTAGATGGTTCTTTGCCATACCCTACTGTTAAAAAATTAACGAAAGCTCATAACTTTTCAAGTTTAACTGAAGCACAACTCAAAGAAAAGCTATCTGTCTCTAAAAATTGCATTGATTTACAAGAGTATCTAACTAAGTTCGATTTTCCTCTACTATTTTTGCAAACTAAGAAAGATCTAGAAACAGCGATTTTTGATCTTTTAAAAAATTTGCGTTCTCAAGGACTAGTCTACACAGAAATTCGATTTGCTCCTCAGTTTCACACTCAAAAAAAGCTCACTCAAGAAGGAGCAATTAGATCCTGCATTTCAGGACTAAAAAAATTTTATCAGTGGCAAGATGCGCAACAAGACAATTCCTACCCTCTACATGCAAATTTAATTCTTTGTCTCATGCGTTTACCACATCGGGACCAAGAAAATAATTTAACTGTCAAGTTGGCCGCTAAATATAGTTCCCAA
>CANPPJ010000027.1:0-15420 GCA_947575965.1 uncultured Lactobacillus sp.
ACATCAAAAATCTTAGTTAAAAATGGAATTTCTACTGCTGCCATAACTAAGGCAGAAATAAGAATTGCTCCATTAAACCACTTATTCTCAAATGTTTGTGCTCTAAAGATAGATTTATGAATAAATTTAGAGTTAAAGGCATGGAACAATTGGATTAATCCCAAAGTAAGAAAGGCCATCGTTAAGGCGTCAGCATGCTGCATAGCTGCATTTCCAACGTGTGGACCAACATGTAAACCAAGTTGATATGCACCTAAGACCAAAATTCCCTCTAAGATACCTTGATAAATAATTGAACTTGCAACACCGCCTGAGAAGAAATTAGACTTTCTACCGCGAGGCTTATTCTTCATAATACCTGGCTCAACAGGCTCAACACCTAAAGCGATGGCTGGCAAAGTATCAGTAACTAAGTTAATCCATAGCAACTGCACCGGCATCAGTATATCCCAACCAAGCATTGTCATCATAAAGACTGTTAAAACTTCACCAACGTTACAACTCATCAGATAAAGAATTGCCTTTTGGATATTAGCAAATACCTTACGTCCTTGTTTAATAGCTTCAACAATTGTAGCAAAGTTATCATCTGCCAAAACCATATCAGCTGCACCTTTTGAAACTTCAGTCCCAGTAATTCCCATACCAATACCGATATCAGCTTGTTTTAGACTAGGTGCATCGTTAACACCATCCCCAGTCATAGCAACAATCTTATTATTTGCTTGCCATGCTTTAACAATTCTAACCTTGTTTTCTGGTGAAACACGAGCATAGACACTGTAGTCTTGAACATGCTCATTGAAGTATTCATCAGAAAGCTTATCAAGTTCTGCACCAGTAATTACAGCCTTATTTTTATCTGGACTTTCTTCTAAAATGCCTAAGCGAGATGCAATTGCAGCAGCTGTAATTTGATGGTCACCAGTAATCATTACTGTTCTAATACCGGCACTTTTTGCTTCGGCAACAGCAGCTTTTGCTTCTGGTCGTTCTGGATCAATCATTCCCACTAAGCCAGCAAAGATTAGATCTTGCTCAACATTATTAGTCGTTGGATCATCATAAGCTTTATCTACAATCTTGTAAGCAAGTCCTAAGACACGTAAAGCTTGTTCAGCCATCCCTTTATTTGATGCAAGAATTGTTTCTTTTTCATTATCTGAAATTGGCGTTACTTGACCATCTTTTTCAATTTTTGTTACTCGCTTTAATAATTCATCTGGCGCTCCCTTTACAGCCACAAAGAACTTATCGCCATAATGGTTAACCGTAGACATTAACTTTCTTTCTGAATCAAATGGAACTTCTTGAACGCGGCTGTCTTTCTTAAGAAGATCTTCAACTTTAATATTTTGATCAAAAGCATATTGAATCAAGGCTGTTTCAGTTGGGTCCCCTAAAAGCCGACCACCATCTTCAATTTTTGTGTCATTGGCTAAGATCATTGACATCATAGCTGGATTATCACTATTAATCGGTGCTTCATCGTTATGAAGTTCGCCATTATAGTAAATTTTTTCAACAGTCATTTGGTTCTGTGTCAAAGTACCAGTCTTATCAGAACAAATAATATCGGTAGCTCCTAAGGTCTCAACAGCTGGCAATTTTCTAACAATTGCCTTATGTTTAGCCATTGTCTGCGTTCCTAAAGCCAAAATAATAGTTACGATAGCTGGTAATCCTTCTGGAATTGCAGCTACAGCTAAAGAAACAGCCACTAGAAACATATCGATAATTAATTTATTAGTCGGCTCGCTTCCCTGTTTGGTAAACATTCCGACGATAAAGACAATCACACAAATTGCCAAAATCATAATCGTTAAAGTCTTACCAAGCTGATTCAAGTTTTCCTTTAATGGAGTAGCTGTTTCATCTGCATTATTAAGCATTGTAGCAATCTTACCAACTTCGGTATTCATACCAGTGCCAACAACAATACCTTCTGCTCGTCCGTAAGTTACATTAGTATTTGCGTAAGCCATGTTAACACGGTCACCTAATGCTACATCATCAGCTTTTAACACATCACTATCTTTTTCAACAGGTACTGACTCACCTGTCAAAGCTGACTCTTCAACTTTTAAACTTGCAGTCTTAGCTAGTCGCATATCCGCTGGTACAACGTCTCCTGCTTCAAGCAAGACAATATCACCAGGCACAATCTCTGTACTTGGAATTTCTAAAATTGCACCTCCACGTCTTACATGGGCATTTGGCGTCGACATCTCCTTTAAAGCATCAATTGCAGCTTCTGACCTAGCTTCCTGAATTACTCCTAAAATTGCATTCAGCAAAACAACAATCATAATAATTGCTGCATCAGTCCATTCATTAGCCACTACACCAGATAAAATTGCAGCCACAATTAAGACAATAATCATAAAGTCCTTAAATTGATCGATAAAGCGCATAAACATACTACGCTTTTTCTTTGAGGCTAAAGAATTGGGCCCATCTGAAGCTAGTCTCTTTTTTGCTTCATTATCAGACAATCCATTGTCTAACGATGTGTTCAACTCTTTCTCAATTTGAGGAATATCTTGAGCATAGTATTTCTCTTTCACCGTACAACCCTCCAATAAACAAAAAAGACTTATGACCAGTTATCAGTCATAAGTCTCACTAATTAAGATAAGCCCAGAGATATTCATCTCGGTTGTTGAACTTATCGCAATAACTTGCCGTTACTCTCTTATGCATCTATAGTATATTAAACTATTTAGTCCGTTACAAGTTTAGTTCTTTTTATAAAAATCATCAAAAATAGCAGTTAAATTTTAAAAATTAAAGTCTAACAGCATCTAAATCCGCATCAGTAATATTTATCAAGTCTTCTTCTGAATAACTATCACTCAAGGCTACGCGTACTGCTTGTTTCTTTATGATCTTATCATTTAGATTTCGAACCCAACGCCCATTACTGTTATCGTTATCTTTACTTAAGTTATTCTTCAATAAGTCTGCATAACTTGAAGGATTTACATGATATTGTTGTTTCTTTAGAGCAAACAATCCAATTTGAACCATTTCATCAACTGTATAATCTTCAAAATCAAATTTATTCGGAATACGACTACGCAATCCTGGGTTAGTTTCTAAAAACTTCTCCATATCATTAGTATAACCAGCAAAGATAATCATAATATTAGAGCGATGATCTTCCATAAACTTTAATATTTCATCAATTGCTTCTTTACCGAAATCATTCTGACCACCACTAGCTAGGGTGTATGCTTCATCAACAAACAAGATCCCACCTAGAGCCGATTCAAGAACTTTTCTAGTTTTTTCGGCTGTTTGACCAATATAACCTGCTACTAGATCAGCTCGAGATGTCTCAATTAACTTATCTTCAGCTATTACGCCTTTTTCATATAGAACATGGCCAACAATACGTGCAACGGTTGTTTTTCCAGTTCCTGGATTTCCTAAAAACAATGAGTGCAAAGTTTGAGAACTAGTATTTAAACCTTTTTCTTCACGTTTTTTATTTAAAACAGTGACTGCAATAAATTCTTTGACTTGTTGCTTTACCGTTTCTAGACCAATCATTTCATCAAGCTGCTGCATACCTGACTTTTGAGGACCTTTTGGTAGATCCTTTTGGTCTTTTTCTGTTTTATGTGCCTGCTTAGAGTTAGATTCTTTTTTCTGGGTAGTAAAGTACTCAATATCGTCTTGTAAATTATCTTTTACTATCGTGTATTGATTATTTTCATCTAAATCATATTCATCATTAGTAGAATCAAATTTCAACACATAAACTTTAGGAACATTAAAAGTTACATTATCTTCAATTTTAATATTAGGTGAACTTTCAAATGCTAGCCCAATCCAGTCTAGCTTTATATTACTTTCACCTTTAGCAAAAATGTTAATTTTCCCATTATCTCTACCATCAAGTAAAAGAGTTTCTCCAGTTAAAGCACTATGATCTTCTAGAGTAATTGACTCAACAATTCTACTTGTATTTCCTACATCTATCTTACTTTGATCATAGAGATACAAAGAATCAATTATTGAATTTTCTACTTTTGCCTGAGCAGCTTTTTGTAAATAAAGGGCCCCCGAATAATTAGGTTCTTTAATAATTGAAGAGGTAATATTGAGAGTAGATTCACTACTAAAAATGCAAGGATAATCTTTTTCTTTTACTCCACCCGTTACAGTTACATTTTGTAATGTAGCAACAGTATTCGAAGATAAATTAAGGGCATTACTTTCACCATAGCTAAGCGTAGTATTCTGAAGAGTTAAATTCGCTCCAATAGAAATAATTTTACAATTAAGAGTACTATTCTTTATCTCTAGATTTCCTTTTTCAACATAAATTCTATGTGCACCGTCACCCATTTTATCCTTTTTAACGTACAAATCATCAAATTGAGCACTAGCACCATCATCTACATAAATAATTGGATAATTTTGACCAGTCGTAGCATCATTAACGACCGAAACATGTGTCGCAATTAACTGACTGTTATTTGTTACTTGAAGGGAATTATTCTTATCTCGATAGTGTCTCAGAGTCAGATTATTTAATTTTACCCGGGCGCCATTTTTAATGATAAAGCCGCCTAAAATAAAAGTATTATCTTCGCCAGAAATATTTAGACTCTTGCTAATTACATAATTTTGATCCTCAAGTGGGAACTGATAATCTCTCTTGATTAGAATATCATCCCCATCTGAAGCTTGATTTAATGCATCTTCAAATTCCCAAGTAGTACGCTGCTTTTTGAAAAAACCTCGGTCATCTGGTCCAACTACAAAAACCGTCATATCTCCTCCAAGAAAAATACTTAACTAATTTTGCTTATAGAAATCATCAAAAATAGTTACTGGTAAATGACGCTTATGTTCACTCTTTTTCCACAACTTTTCAATCTGTTCAGCTGCTTCTTCACTTACATCTTTACCTTCTAAGTAATCGTCAACATCTTTGTAAGTTACTCCTAATGCTACTTCATCAGGTAAATCTGGGCGATCTTCTTCTAAATCAGCAGTTGGTGCCTTTTCATATAAGTGCTTAGGACAACCAAGTTCCTTAAGCATTGCCTTGCCTTGACGCTTATCTAATCTAAATAACGGAGTAATATCAGCAGCACCGTCACCATATTTAGTGTAAAAACCAGAGAAGTTTTCTGCTGCATGATCAGTACCTACAACAGCTCCATTATTGGCACCGGCAATTGCATATTGAACTACCATTCTTTGACGAGCTTTGATGTTTCCTTTATTAAAGTCAGTAATTTTTTGACCAGTTGCTTCAACGACTTTTACCATTGCATCAACTGGTTCTTTAATATTAACAATCAAGTCTTGGTCCGGTTTTTGAAAAGCAATTGCATCGGCAGCATCGCTTGCATCTGCTTGAATGCCATAAGGTAGACGAACAGCAATAAACTGGTAAGAATCATCCCCAGTTTCTTCACGCATTTCTTCAATTGCCATTTGACAAAGTTTACCCGTTAAAGTTGAATCTTGACCACCGGAAATTCCCAAAACATAAGTTTTCAAAAAAGGATTTTCTTTTAAATAATCTTTCAAAAAGTCAATAGATTTTCTAATTTCTTTTTTCGGATCAATTTCAGGTAATACATGTTCATAAGCAACAATTTCTTCTTGTAATGGACGCATTTAATATCCTCTTTTCACAATTCGACCACGAATATCATTAATTAAGCTCATCTTGTTATCATATAGCTTTTGTGATAAATCCACTGGGTAATCTTGTGGATTCAAACTACGCTTATATTCGTCCCATAATCCGTCTAAGTTATTGGCTGCAAATTCTTTTGTTTCTTTAAGAGTAGGTTCTTCATAAACAAGTTTTCCTTCATGGAAAATTTCTTGTAGTAAAGGCCGAGCAGTATAATCAGTAACAACCTTATTAATATAAGTGTATTGCGGATGGAACATGAAGAGTGCATCAAATTTTCTTGGATCTTCATCATAGCGTGATACCCAGTCACCCTCATTTTTCTTTTCAGAGTTTGCTTGAATACGCCATACCTGTTTTTTACCTGGGGTAGATACTTTTTCGGCATTTGAAGAAATTTTCAAAGTATCGCGCATATTGCCTTCTTTATCTTCAATTGCTACTAACTTGTATACACCACCTAAAGCCGGTTGATCAAAAGCTGTAATTAATTTGGTACCAATTCCCCAAACATCAATTTTTGCACCTTGCATCTTAAGGTTTTGAATAGTCTTTTCATCTAAATCATTTGAAGCATAAATTTTTGTATCAGGAAAGCCAGCATCATCTAATTGCTTACGCACTTTCTTAGAAATATATGCCATATCACCTGAGTCAATTCGAACTCCTTGGAAATTAATCTTGTCGCCCATTTCTTTAGCAACTTTAATAGCAGTTGGCACACCACTTCTCAAAGTATCATAGGTATCAACTAGGAATACACAGTCCTTATGAGTTTCAGCATATGCTTTAAAAGCATCATATTCATTATTAAATGCTTCAACCAAAGAGTGAGCATGAGTACCAGCGACAGGAATATCGAATAATTTTCCTGCTCTAACATTACTAGTAGCGTCAAAGCCACCAATGTATGCTGCTCGTGTTCCCCAAATAGCTGCATCGGTTTCTTGTGCACGACGTGAGCCAAATTCCATTAAACCATCATTACCAACAGCGACCTTAATTCTAGCTGCCTTAGTAGCAATCAAAGTTTGGAAATTAATAATGTTTAAAATTGCAGTTTCAACTAATTGTGCTTGAGCTAATGGTCCTTCGATTTGCATAATTGGCTCGTTAGCAAAAACTAATTCACCTTCTCGAGCACTTCGAATGGTTAACTTCAATTCTAAATTACGTAAATAATCGATAAAGTCATCCTCATAGTCACAGGTTTCCTTGAGATATTCTAAATCACTTTCTTTAAAATGAAGATTATTTAAGTATTGGATAACATGACTTAAACCAGCATTAACTGCGTAGCCATTGCCAAAAGGTTCTTTTCTAAAGAACACTTCAAATACAGAATTTCTTTCACTTATTCCCTTTTTAAAATAGGTATACATCATATTAATTTCATACAAATCAGTATGTAAAATTAATGAATCATCTTGATCAACTTGTGGGTAAAACATTTTGTCCCCTCATCACTAAAATAAATAATTTTTTTCTTGTATTTTATTATAATCAAACAAGAGCAGATATCAAAAAGAGACATCAAATTTGATGCCTCTTTTTGATATTTTAATTACTTATTATTCTTACATAATCCCTAATTGTAAAAAAATCTAGGATCTGTTCTAACTTTTTCTGATCATCTTTTTTAATTTTGTAAATAGTAGTTCCTTGACTAATTATTTTCATTAAATCGTAATAAAACTGATCTAACATATTTTTTGACAACTTATTACTAAACTCATCAATTTCTGTTCCCCAATATATTTTTGTACATTTGGGAATAACAATTTTTGCAGTTTTTTGAGGGTCAAAATTATTGCTAAAATCAACAATTGTTTTCAAATATATATTATTCAATTCAAAATTTCTAATATTTTTAGTAACTAGAGGAGCGATTTCCCTTAAAGAAGTTTGACCTTGTTTAAAAATTGATGGATATAAAGAAGCAATACGAAGCCTATTGATTAAATTGTATAAAGTTGCTTGAGTAGAATAGGCAGGGATCTTTATCCGGCTTACAATATGATGCAAAGTCCTCAAATTTGTAGATAATTCAAATAAAGTTTTAGAATTATTTTGTTTTAGGTAATTATTAACTAAACTTGATTTTTTGGAAACCCGATATTTTAATCCAACAAAATTACCATTTACTACTCTTAATCCTAAATTATTTTCTGCATTATACCAAACGGGCATCCCATTAATTAAATAATTTTCATATACGCTGGTCTCAAATATCTCTCTTCGCCAAAAAGCATAATTAGTATAAATATTTTTCCAAGTCCCAAGGCGGTTTTTATTAGACTAACTTCGTTTCGATAATAAGGTCTAACTAAATGAAATTTACCATCTTTTAAGCGCTGATACATAGCTCTAATTCCAACAAACATTCCGTCACATTTTTCACCAAGAATAGTGCTAACAGCACGATAAAAAACATTTTGATTGAATAGAATTTTATCGGCATCTAAAACAAAAATTATTTCTCCACTAGCATACTTCAGTCCATGTCTAATAGCCTTAAAATAATTATGATGAGTTTGCTTAGTATATTTAAGAGATAGTTTTGTATTTCCTAAGTATCGTCTTAAAATTTCTTCTGTTTCGTCCTGTGATCCATCATTAATTAAAATAATCTCCCAATTTTGATAGGTTTGATTTTTTATTGATTCTAGGGCTTCAACAATCGTCTTTGCGCTGTTATAAGCCGGGATGAGGACAGAAATTTTTACTTGTTTCTTCCCTAAACTAATATTTCCAAAGATATTAACAATAGATAAGGACAAAATAAAGATTAAAACTAAATAACTCGTATTAAGCACATTTGACTCAGCAACAAGCATGCTTATTTCGTTAATAATTAAAAATATTATTATCCCGACAATTAGATGACTAGTAGGCCTTAAATGACCCTTAACTTTTAAATAAAATATTGATCCAATTATTTCTATTAATAAGATGATTGAACCAATACTCCAAGAAAGATTTTTTAAAACAAAATCAGGCAATTCAGGTACATACCAAACCAGAGAAATAAGTAGAACAATCAAATAAACACACAATAAAAAAGGACGCAACTGTTCACTAAAAGTAACCATAACTCTAATCAGATAAAAGACAAAAGTTAAAACAGAAATAATTAAAATTAACAAAGTACCTGCTTTGATTGGTAATTGTGCTAAAACATTTAAATTAAGTAATAATAATACTAAATTCTTTGTATTAAAGTGTCGATCTAAAAAATATAAAATCCCCATGTAAGAGATAATTGTTAATTGATATAAAGCACCAATTTCTGATAGAGGGAAGATATCCAGATTATTTAGAACTACTGTTAACGCTAAAAAAACTGAAAGAAGACTCAAAGTTTTTTCTAGAAACCATTGATCTAAATCTTCAAGAAGAATCGATAAAGCTAATAAGAGCAATATCAATCCATAAGCGGCACTAATAATGAAAAAGCCATTATCACCCTTCCAAATATTGCTACTAAATTCAAAAATTAAAGGTAAAATTCCAATTAAAATCGCTAAAATCTTGCTTTTATGATAATTTTCCACTATTTTCACCTAAAACAAGTTTGTAATAATTTTCAATTGCCACCAATTGGTTTTTCATTGAAAAAGCGTGCATTAGATATGTCTTTTCTTTTTCAGCCATAATTCTAAGATCCGTCTTGCTGCTAGCGATAGCTTGTCTTAATTTTTCACTAATGCTATCTATGTCTCCAATTTTAGCAACAAAACCATACTCTTCACTAGGAATCATCTTCTCAATATCTCCAACATCGGTTGACAAAATTGGCACTAAGTTATCACTAGCCTCTAATAAAACAAGGGGAAAACTTTCTGAATAAGATGTTAAAACTGCCAAATCCATCTTTTGATATAACTTTCTAGTCTCTTGGTGAGTCAAAAAGCCATGAAAAGTTACTTGCGGACTAATGCCTAAATCTCGGGCCAGTGCTTTTAAATTATTTAATTCATTGCCATCACCTACAATATGCAAGCGAATATTTTGATCATTAAGATTTCTTATTGCCTTTAACAGCAAGTCTTGTCCTTTAACTTTTTCAGTTCGACCAACATTAATAATATTGAAATAGGGATGAGCATATTTTTTAGGAACATCCTTATTTTGATGGAAAAAAATCCCATTATAAATTACACAAATTTTTGTTTTCGGAATGCCCACCTTTTCAACTAGAAGATTAGAAAAGTTCTGAGTAATTGCAAAGATACCATCTGCTTTTTTTAAAGCCATGATATTTAATTTAGTAAAAATATTTCCAACCATTCCTCGTCCTTCAAAATCTTTTAAAGGATCAGAATGAACAGTAATACTCCACTTTGCTGTGATTTGCTTTTTAATCATTGAAACAAATAGATTAGCCCGTGCTCCATGAGTATGAACTATATCAAAGTTTCCCTCATTAATAAATCTAGTAAGGCGCTTTAAAACACTTAGGTCATAACGGCTTTGTGCTCCTAAAATGGTTGTTTTAATTTTTGCTTTTTTAGCCGCTTTTGCTACAGGGCCATCTGCCAAAGTTAAGAGTTCGAAATCAGCATTTTGTTTTTTCGCTTCTGTCAACAAATTAACAATATGAGACAGTCCCCCACCTTTTTCTAAACCAGCATTAATATGTAAAACTTTCATTTAATTAATTCTTTCTTTTATTTTCTTTTTTTGATTTTTCAACTTCAACTACAAATTCTGGCAATGCAAGCATACGCTTAAAGCGAGTTGGATTAGTAATTAAGCGATAGAACCATTCAAGATGCGTTTTTTGAAATGCTTCTGGAGCACGTTTTACTACGCCAGAAAAAACATCAAAACTTCCGCCAACTCCCATCATAATTGCGGGCACTTTTGCTTGGCGGAGGATGGAGATTAACTCTTCTTGTCTTGGAAAACCAATTGCTGCAAAAACTAAATCAGGTTTCGATTCTTCAATTCTTTTAGCTACTGTCTTTAAGTCATCCTTAAAATAGCCATCTTCCGCTCCGACTAATTCAATTCCGGGATAATCACGCGTAATTTTTTCTTTAGTAATTCGCATTACTTCAGGCTTTGCACCAATTAAATATACACGTAATTTTCTTAAATTTCCTACTTGTAGCAGCCAAGTAAACAGATCATACCCTGTCACTCGTTCTTTAAGCGGCTTTTTTAACATTTTTCCGCCTAATACAATTCCAATTCCGTCCGGTGTAATCAAATCTGCATTCTTGGTAATAAGTTTCATAAATTTTGGATCTTTATTAGCAGCCATTACAATTTCGGGATTAGCTGTTACTACCATAGTTGATAATTTATTATTCAATCTACTAATCAATCTATCTTTGAACTCTTCCAAAGAATAGTTATCAAATTCAATTCCTAAAATATTAACTTTACTCATTCTCTACTTTTTAACCATTTCTATGTGAAATAATATCTTTACTTATTATTTTAACAAAAAAGACCTAGAAACTTTTTTAATATAAAAGTTTCACTTTTTTCTACTTCTGCTAGAATAGTAACTATTATAAGGGAGTATTTATTATGAAAAAAATTATTACCTACGGAACCTTTGATCTATTGCATTATGGTCACATTCGCCTTCTAAAAAGAGCTCGTGCCTTAGGCGATTATTTAATCGTAGGTCTATCAACAGACGAATTTAATGAATTTAGCAAACATAAACAAGCCTATAATAGCTATGCTGAAAGAAAATATATCTTAGAGGCAATTAGATATGTAGATAAAGTTATTCCTGAAGAAAATTGGGATCAAAAAATTAATGACGTACAAAAATATGATATCGATACTTTCGTAATGGGTAATGACTGGGAGGGAAAATTCGATTTTCTAAAACCTTATTGTAAAGTTGAATATCTTGAAAGAACTCCTGGAATTTCTACGACACAAATCAAAAAAGACTTGAAATAAAAAATGCATAATGTAGTCCATATCAAAAGTTAAACTACATTATGCATTTTTTATTTTTCAAATGTAAATTCGAATCTTTCGGCTACATACGATGCCCGAACATATTCAAAAGGATAATGATTGCTAAGTTCGGTAACCTGTCGTCTAGTTACCAATGGTTCACCCTTTTTAACTGACAATAAGCGCGCTTCATTTTCATTAGCAACAGCTGCACCTATGTTTTCTACAACGCTCCCAATTTTATAGCCACCCTTTTCTTCAAGAGTTTGATATAAACTACTTGAAATTTCATCTTTAGAAAAACGAGAAACTAGTTCATAAGGAATTGTTGCTACTTCATAACAAATTGGTACATTATCGGCAAAACGAACACGTTCCATTCTCAATACATTATCTGTATCCTGAATTTTTAGCTTTTCTTTTTCAGATAGGGATGGCTTCGTTATACGATAAGACAGTAATTTGCTAGAAGGAACCTGACCATTAGAACGAGTTATATCGGTAAAACTCATGATCCCAGACATTTTTTCCTGGACCTTTTGGCTAGAAACATAGGTTCCACTACCTAACCGTCTTTCTAAGATCCCTTCATCCTCTAATGTCTTAATTGCTTGACGCAACGTCATTCTAGAGACATTGAATTTTGAAGCTAATTGCCGCTCAGCAGGGATCCGCTCTCCAACTTTATATTTTTTATTTTCAATATCACGCTTTATTTGATTGTGAATTTTAATATACATCGGTTCTTGCATGATAACCCCTCACTTCATTCTGCTACCAAACTTATTTTAGCTTAAACCAGCTGATTAGTCATTGTTCTTCTTTGCTTCCCAACGCATTCCCAAAATATTAATATTGGGTCTACTATTGCATTCAACCTCTAAATCTTGAGCACTACTTGAAACAATATTTAGTTTAATCTTAGCATCATCCTGGACTGCCAGCCTACTCCCATTTGGATTAATAATTAAATCCCGGCCCCCTAAAGTTGCTTGCCCACTTAAGGCTAAAAAATACTCAAAATCATCTCTTCCAGAAAAGGCGACTCTAGTTGCATCTGCCGTGACCTTATCTTGAAAATCTGCGTGACTAATAATAGTTGAATTATTTAAGGTTACTTTCGCATTATCACATGCAATTAAACGGTCTATTTTACTATTTTGAATCAAAGTTCTCGTATTCTTATCAAGAAAAATACCGCCTTTAAATTTAGACTGTAAAATATTCACCCATGAATCATCTGAAATATAGAAGCTAGAGTCATCATTCTTTTCAACCGTCGAATTGAGCATATTTACCCAAGTTTGGCCATGAATTAAACCATATGAAATAGTCGTATTATTCAAGTCAACTTCTGCATTTGAATTTGGATATGTACTTAGATTACCATGAATAATACTATTAGAAATAATTGCAGTCCCTTTTCCCTGAATACCTAAAGCTGCGTAATTTTCAGAATCATAATCAATTAATGAATCGGTCATTGTAAGTCTAAAGTCAGCTTGTGCAAATAAGGAAACACTAGAATTCAAAATTTTACTTGAAAATAATTCTAATGTACATTTTCCATTCACAGCAATTGCGGCCATATCATCTTCATCCCCATAAAGGGTAGTGTTACGTAAAGTAAGATAAGTATCAGCAGCATCATCAACATAAATAGTATTATGACCAGATTTTGTTTGAAGAGCAATATTTTCTAATGTGAAAAAATTGCAATTACTCTCCAACACAAAAAAGCCATTAATTACAGTCTCTTCTGGTGTACTCCCCGTTCCCTTGATAGTAATATTATTTACTTCTAAGCCTCTATCTAATTCATAAAATCCAGGAGCAAGCAGTAATACATCATCGGGCTGCAAGTCTTTAAGAGCACTTTTCCAAGTAGTACCGTCTCCTCGACCACTGACTTTAACAAGACGCGCCATACAAATCGATCCTTTCTACATAAAAATTTCATACATTATTCCCTTTATTTTCAATGTTTTCTGCTTAAATATAATCAGAAATGGAGGTAACTATGATTAACATTACTACAAATCAATTAGCAGAAATTTTAGCACAAGATTCTAATATCAATTTATATGATTTACGAACACCAATTGAATTTGCATCAGGTCATATTCCTAATAGTCATAATCTTCCCTTTGAAGAATTAAAATACTTCAATGATCCTAAAAATGAGACCTACTATTTTATTTGTCGGTCCGGTGATCTTTCAAACTATGTATGCCAATCTTTAAAATCTAAAGGTTATAAGAAATTAATTAGCATTACTGACGGTATCCTTAACTGGAAAGGTAAAATACAAAGTATAAATTAAAATTGCAATATAACAAAAAAGGTCATCAAAAGATGACCTTTTTTCGGGTTGGGTGTTCTTTCGAACTATTGGGTTAGCTGGATTCGAACCAGCGCATGATGGTACCAAAAACCATTGCCTTACCACTTGGCTATAACCCATTTGATTGAACTTTTACTTGTTGTTCAATGCAACCAGCTGAATAAAATTCAGCAATGGAGGCCAGTGGATTCGAACCACCGAACTCAGAGAGAGCGGTTTTACAGACCGCCGCGTTTAGCCACTTCGCTAGGCCTCCGAAACGTTACTTAATTATAATAACGAACTGCCTAGCAAAAAGCAAGTAAAAATTAGAAAAAAATCTAATTTTTTATTTTAGTATTACCTACTTTAATTGAGCGATATGCTTCTTAATGATATCAGCTGATTCCCTTAGCTTTTCATCTTCTTCAGAAGTTAACTCTAGCGGAATAACTTTCTCTACCCCATCTTTTCCAATAATTGCTGGATATCCAATATATGTTTGTACTTCATCTAAATATACAGAAGTTGGTGCAAATAATCTGGCATCACTAAATACAGCTTGAATTAAGCGAACAGCACAGGTTGCAATTGCATATGAGGTGTATCCTTTACCAAATGCTACCTTCATTGAATTCTTATTAGGTTGTGCGCTTAATTTTTCTTCTTGTTCTTTTGTAAACAACTCTTTGGCAGACTTACCATTAACTGATACAGTTGACCAAGCAGTAAATTGAGATGCTCCATGTTCACCCAAAACAAATCCCGCTACATTTCTTGGATCTTCATTAAGTTCTTCTCCGACAATTCTTTGCATTCTAGCAGTATCTAGGAAAGTTCCAGTTCCGAAGACTTGTTTTCTTGATAAACCAGTAGTTTCTTGCAAAATAGTCGAAATTGCATCACATGGGTTTGAAATATTAATTAAGATACCCTTGAAACCAGATTCTTTAATTTTTGCTCCTACTTCCTTAGCATTCTTAGAATTAATTTCAAATTCACCAAATCTATCTCCAGTTTTAACTGTCGCAGCAATATTACCAAAGGAAGTTACAATAATATCAACATCCTTTAAATCGCTATAGTCACCTAAAAAAACATTAACATGATAATCATTTCTAGCTAAAGTATCACGTAAATCATTATATTCGGCTTCTGCCTTAGCTTGATTTTTATCTAATAAGTATAAATTATCAACAATTCCATGAGTAAATAAAGTAAAAGCGACTGTCGCACCAACATGTCCCATACCAATTACGGCTACATTTCTCATTGCAATTCCTACTTTCTATAAAAAGTCTTACACCCTAAGGATAATCTATTTGAGCTAAGATTTAAATTCATTTTATATCTTTTGACTAGAAAATATTTTTTCATGTTGCTTAATATTTTCAATTCGTTTCTCATCTCTTTTAATGAGTAACAAAAATAGGGCTTCAATAATTGTAAAAGCTGCTACACGAGAGGAGTAATATTGATTTTGTAAAACTGTTTGTCTTACCCC
>CANPPJ010000028.1:0-14766 GCA_947575965.1 uncultured Lactobacillus sp.
GCTAGAAACATGGCTGCTAAAGTTCCACTTTGATCATTTTTAATTACCACTACTGGTAAATTAAAAATATCAGCAATTAACTGCCTTACAAAATCACTTCTTACAAAGCCGCCAGTGACTCTTAATGCTTCTGGTTCTCCTATTTTTTCGCGCAAGCCTCTAGCTGCACCTAAAAGATTAAAGACAATACCTTCTAAAACACTCCGCGCCATTTGCGGTTTAGTGTGGTTTCGACTTAATCCAATAAAAGATCCGCGAGCTTGAGCATTCCAAATTGGTGCTCGTTCTCCCCCTAAGTAGGGATGAAAAATTAAGCCATTACTGCCAGCAGGAACAGTTTCAGCAACATTAATAAAATCCTCTGCAGTCTGATCGGGCCCAAAAATCGTTTTTCTAGCCCACTCAAAGACGACTCCACCATTGTTTACTGGACCACCAAGAAGATAGTGACTTTTATCGACCGGATAACAGAAGAAGCGATTTTTTGAATCAACTATTGCTTTAGGTGCAATTGCTCTTACAGCCCCTGATGTACCAACATTTAGTGCAAAGTACTTTTTATCTAAAACACCAACACCAATTGTTGATAAATATCCATCACTAGCTCCTAAAATAATTTTTGTTTCAGGATTTAAACCCAATTTTTGTACATATTCTGCTTCTACTTTTCCAACCACATAGTCTGGCTTAGCTAAGCTGGGCAAATTCTCTGGATCTAGTTCAATTTTATCAAGTAATTTCCTATCCCAAGTTAAAGTATGCAAGTTAAGCAAGCCAGTTCCAGCTGCCATAGTTGTATCAGTAACTATCTTGCCAGTTAAGCGCCAAATAATATATTCTTTGATTCCAATCCACTTTTGCACCTGTGCGAAAAGTTTAGGATTTTCTTCTTTAATCCATAGCAATTTATACACAGGAGCCATTGGATGAGGCGGCATCCCTGTCTTTTGATAAATATCTTGCGTAAGTCCACTTTCTTTTGCTTGCGCCACAATCCGGTTACTTCGATTATCTGCCCAAGTAATACTGTTAGTCAGTACTTGATTGTCTTTTCCAATACCGATTAAACTATGCATTTGACTCGACCAAGAAATTGCTTTAATTTTTCCTGACACTCTTTTACTTAAGTCGAAAATAATCTTTTGAACAGCATCAAATATTACTTCTGGATCTTCTTCAGCCTGATCCACTTGTTCTTGAATTAAAGGGTAAGGAATTGATAATTCTTCAATCTTTTTACCATTCTCTTGATACAATACACCCTTACTTGCTGTTGTTCCGATATCCATCCCAATTATATAGTCCATAAGCCGCCCCTTTCTTTTAGAATATATTTTCTCACAAAAAAAGAACAATCCCTAGAGATTGTTCTTTGGTGGTCAAACAATGCGTGACCACTGTGCGTAGAATTATTGTTTTTAGGTGATGTTACTTCTTAAGATTTTCGTTGACGAAGGCTTCGATCTTATCGTCAGAGTCTTTCAAGAACGGAAGCATGTCACTTTCCGTCTTCATGGTATCTCTACCATTCTTTTCCATAAAGTAGTCCCATAGTGCGTCTCTAGCAGGCATGTCAGAATCGCTCCAATCAAAAACTTCCTTCATGTGACGGTCTAACAATTCTGTCTTAATAACTTCATCTGCCATCTTAAAATTACCTCCTAAATAAATTCTACAAAACTTATTATAGTCTTTTTATTCGTTCTATGCGAATTTAAAACAATTCTTTCCGCATTTTTGCCTTACACCGAGCTTTGGCTTGAAGTAACTGATAACGACTATAATTTGTTTCCTTACTTGCTTCTTCAATCGTTAACTCTCCCAGAAAAACTTTGAGCGCAATTACCTCTTTTTCTGACAACTTGTTAATAAATTTTTGATACATTTCCTTTCTAGGCGTAATGTGCATTTCTTCAACTTCTTCTTTAATCAGATTTTTATGCACCACATTGTCATAGGAAATAGCTTTAGTAAACGATGTTCTCTTCTGGGCTAATTCATATCTTAAGAGCGATCGGAGATGATTATAAAATTTTGTCCGATAATACGCCCCGAAACTATTTGCTCGTTTCTCATCGTAGGTACAGCAACTTTGATAACACATGATTAATGCTTCTTGTTCCCAGTCATCATGATCAAAATTACGAATGAAAAAATTTAGCTTCGCTCCATTGATTAAAGGCCGATATCGCTCTACTAGTTCATGCAAAGCATCCATATCTTGCTCTTCTTTTACACGTCGAATCAAATAAACCTCATTCAGTCTTTCCATTCCGGAAATTCCTCCTTTTCTATTTGATAATAAGAATAAAAAAGAAAAAATCCCCTTCTAAGGGAACGAATGTTTATTAAACACAGGTATAGAGCAATTGTACTTTGTTAATGGCCAAGACTTTATTGTGTGTTTATTTTTATAAATATAGGCAATAAAAAATTGTCACTTAGCTTTTTATAAAACTAAATGACAATTTTTTACTCTTCAATTATTTTTCGGGATGGCGACTATTGAACATTCCATAAAGCAAAACACCAGTTGCAACACTTGCATTTAATGATTGAACATGCCCAACCATTGGAATGGTTAAAGTTTGATCCATTTGCTTTAACAATAATGGGGAAATTCCCTTACCCTCATTACCAATCACAAGCACTGTCTTACCTTTGGCATTCCACTTACGATAATCTTCACCTTCCATGGCAGTACCAAAAATCCAGTAACCACGCTTTTTTAGCATCTTAGTAGTTTGAACTAAGTTATTAACTCGAGCTACTGGCACATAATCAATTGCACCGGTTGAAGTTTTGGCAACAACAGAAGTTAGACCACTAGCCCTTCTTTTTGGAATAATTACTGCATCCACACCTGTCGCATCACAAGTTCTTAAGATCGAACCTAGATTATGTGGATCTTCAATTGAATCAAGCATTAAGATAAATGGTTCTTTTCCTTCTTGGTCAAACTTATCTAAGAGTTCATCTAAATCAGCATATTCAAATGGAGCTACCGTTAAGACCAAGCCTTGGTGATTTTCATGGTTGACCATTTGATCCAATTTGTTTTTAGGAGCATTTTGAACAACTAGATTTTTTTTACGTGCTAATTGATAAACTTGATTAGCAAATTCTTCCTGAACGCCATTTTGCAAAAATACTTTATTAATTAAGTTAGCATCCTGTGTTTTTAAAAAATCAATGCCTGCATGACGTCCATATACAAATTCATCATTATTTGAACTCATAATTCTCTAGTCCTCCTTGTTCTACTTGGTCAATGCACCATTTTGCAAGTTCATCAACACGTTCTTTTTTACCTAATAGATCTAAGTATCCAAACATCGCTTCAAATCCAGTTGAGAGCTTATAAGTGTTAATTGAAGTGTTTTTTGCATGCGTATGACTTTTAGCATTTCTTCCTCTCTTGAAGGCTGCTAATTCATCTTCATCTAGCATTTCTAAGTCTTGCATTTTAGTAATTAATGCTGCTTGAGCTTTTGCGGAAACATAATGTGTTGCATATCGTTGAAGCATTTGTGGTTTTACAATTCCGCCCTTAACCAAGTGACGTCTGATATAAACTTCATATACTCCATCCCCTAAATAAGCTAAAGTAAGAGGACCTAACCCATCTGGATTAGTATTTTTTTCTGTTAAAATCTTCGGCTTAAGCACGGTGCCACCTCGTTCCTTGTGGAGTATCTTCAATTACAATGCCTTTAGCCTGTAACTCATCTCTTAAGCGGTCACTTTCAGCCCAATCCTTATTTTTACGTGCTTCATCGCGTTGAGCAATTAATTTTTCAATTTCATCATCATTTTCAGCTTGCTCTTCCTTAAAGCTAACTCCAAAAATTTCGAGCCAAGCAATTAATAATTTTTTAGCACGCTTTAAAGCTGGCTTATCCACTTGTTCTTTTTGCAAGTGATTATTTAAAGTTGTAGCTAAATCATACATAATACTCAAAGCATTTTGAACATTAAAATCATCATCCATAGCCTCAATAAATTCAGCTTTTGCTTGCGTTAAATCATCCCTTAAGCCACTATCTTCAAGCGTCTCATTTTTATCATTTAGTCTAGCATCAAGATTACGCAAAGTATTTTGATAGCGTTTAAGAACAGTTTCAGCTTGCTTTAAGCCATCTTCAGAATAGTTAATTGGACGACGATATTGAACACTAGACATGTAAAAACGTAAAACTTGTGGATCAATTTGCTTGAGAATATCATGCACAGTCACAAAGTTATGAAGTGATTTTGACATTTTTTCTTGTTTCTTACCTACTGTCACAAAACCATTGTGCATCCAGTAATTAACAAATTTTTTACCAGTCTTAGCCTCACTTTGAGCAATCTCATTTTCATGGTGCGGAAATTCCAAATCTTGCCCACCACCATGAATATCAATGGTATCGTCTAAGTATTTAGTTGACATTACTGAGCATTCAATATGCCAGCCTGGACGACCCTTTCCCCATGGCGAATCCCAAGTAATTTCATCCTCTGCTTTTTGAGCCTTCCATAAGGCAAAGTCAATTGGATCTTCTTTCTTGCTTTGTTCTTCTTCATTAATATGCTCAGAAGCACCTTCTTCAAGTTCAGCAATATTTTGATCGCTTAGTTGACCATAGTTAGGGAATTTTCTAGCCCGGTAATATACATCCCCATCAACTTCATAAGCAAAGCCTTTATCAATTAAATCTTGAACAAAGTTGATAATTTCCTTAATTTCATGAGTTGCGCGTGGATGAAGAGTAGCTGGCTCAATATTTAATGCTTCAGTATCTTCCATAAAAGCCTTAATATAGCGCTCAGCAAGCTTTTCAACAGTTGTATGTTCTTTGCGAGCCTCATTAATCATCTTATCATCAACATCGGTAAAGTTAGAAACATAATTTACATCATAACCTCGATACTCAAAATATCGGCGAATGGTATCGAATGCAATTACACTGCGGGCATTTCCAATATGAATATAATTATAGACAGTTGGTCCACAAACATACATGCTTACTTTTCCAGCTACTAATGGCCTAAACTCTTCTTTTTTTCGAGTTAAAGTGTTAAAGACCTTCATGATCATCCCTCTTTCATTTAAGACATTCTCTTATAACATTCTAACAAAAAAAGCTACGCTTTCACGTAGCTTTAACTCTATTAAATAATTAAAGACCTAAATCACTTAATTGCTTTAAAGTTAAGTCAATATGCTTGTTAACTTTTTCCTTACCCATTAACTCAATGGCTTCACCAATACCAGGTCCAACCATTGAACGAGTAGCAGCAATTCTAATTGGCATAAATAATTTTCTACCCTTTACGCCAGTTTCACGACGAGTAGCTTGAATTGCGTTCATAGCTTGTACAGCAGTGAAGCGAGGAACAGCATTTAATTGCTTCTTGAATTCTTCAATTACAGGACGAGCATCGTCTTTCTTAATTTCTTCAATTTCTGCATCAGATAATTCTGGAGCTTCTTCAAAGAAGATCTTAGCAATATCTACAATTTGCTTAGTATAAGACATTTGTACAGCGTAAATATTTACTAATTGACGAACCCATTCCATCTTTTCTGGTGAAATTTCTTTATCAACTAAACCTGCTTCTTGTAAGTTATTCAAAGCAAGATCTAATAAAAGATCACGGTCTGCCTTCTTAACGTATTGGTTGTTAATCCATTCAAGCTTCTTTTGGTCAAAAGCAGCTGGTGACTTAGATAAACGCTTAGGATCAAATGACTTAATTAATTCTCTTTGTGAGAAAATTTCACTTTCACCAACAGGAGACCAACCAAGTAAGGTAATAAAGTTGAACATTGCGTCTGGTAAGTAACCAAGGTCACGGTATTGTTCAATAAATTGAAGAACTGATTCATCACGCTTAGAAAGTTTTTTACCAGTTTCAGAGTTAATGATCAAAGTCATGTGACCAAACTTAGGTGGTTCCCAGCCAAGTGCTTCATAAACAACTAATTGCTTAGGAGTGTTAGCTACGTGGTCGTCCCCTCTAAGAACGTGAGTAATTTCCATTAGGTGGTCATCAATTACAACGGCAAAGTTGTAGGTTGGCATACCATCACGTTTTTGAATAACGAAGTCACCACCGATAGTATCTGATTCAAATGATACCTTACCCTTAACCATATCTTCCCAAGCATAAGTTCTATTTTCAGGAATGTGGATACGAACAACTGGCTTTAAGCCTTTTGCTTCTGCAGCTGCTTGAGCTTCTTTAATTTCATCAGCGGTCATACCTTCATATTCATAAGTGTAGTGAGGAGCAATTCCCATTGCACGTTGTTCTTCACGTTGTGCTTCAAGTTCTTCCTCAGTCTTGTATGAATAGTAAGCTTTACCTTCATCAATTAATTGTTGAATATATTTATTGTAAATATCTTTACGCTCTGATTGGCGGTAAGGGCCAAAGTCGCCACCCTTATCAGGACCTTCATCCCAGTCAATACCTAACCAGTGCAAGTTTTCCATTTGGGACTTAGAACCACCTTCAACGTTACGTTTTTGGTCCGTATCTTCAATTCTTAAGACCATTGTCCCTTTATTGTGACGTGCAAATAGATAGTTAAATAATGCAGTACGTGCGTTACCAATGTGCAAGTGACCTGTTGGACTTGGTGCGTAACGAACGCGGATTTTTTGTTTTGCCAAAATTAAAGCGCCTCTTTCAAAGTTTATTAAAATTCATCCATTTAAGTGTAACTTTTAACGAGCAAAAGTTCAATCTCTCTGCTAGTTAAAAACAAGTTTTAAAGCTTGTGGTAAACTTGCTACTCCAATTACTTCGATCTCAGAGTTATTCTTAAGTTCCTGACCTAAGTTGTTTTTAGGAATAAAAATCCGCTTAAAGCCTACTTTTGCGGCTTCTCTAACTCGGGCTTCAATTTGATTAACTCTTCTAATTTCACCAGTTAATCCGACTTCACCTACAAAACAATCAGTCGAAGAAATTTCTTTATTTTTGTAACTTGAAGCAACCGCCATGCAAATTGCAAGATCAATTGCTGGTTCATTTAATTTAATCCCACCAGTTGCAGTTAGAAAAGCATCTTGATTTTGAAGCATTAAGTTGCCTCTTTTTTCTAAAACTGCCAATAAAAGTGCTACTCGATTAAAATCTAATCCTGAAGTTGTTCTTTTCGCATATCCAAATGCTGTTGGAGTTACTAAAGCTTGGATATCCGCAAGCAGAGGACGTGTTCCTTCAAGCGAAACAACGACTGAAGATCCAGTCGAATTAGGCAAGCGTTCGTCTAAAAAGATAGCTGAAGGATTGCTTACTTCTGCCAATCCTTCATTTTTCATCTCAAACATTCCAATTTCATTAGCTGCACCAAAACGATTTTTAACTGATCTTAGAATTCGATATGAATGGTGTCCATCCCCTTCAAAATAAAGGACGGTATCAACCATATGCTCCATAATCTTAGGACCAGCAATTGCTCCTTCTTTAGTCACATGCCCAATAACAAAAGTAGTTATTTGTTCATTTTTAGCAATTTTCATTAATTCACTTGTTACTTCACGTACTTGAGAAGCAGATCCAACCATCGAATCGAGTGAAGGTTCATTCATTGTTTGAATAGAATCAATTACCAAAAAGTCTGGCTTAATTTCATCAATCTGGTCACGAATATTCTGCATATTTGTTTCTGGATAAAGCAAAATTCCGCTATTGCTTACTCCTAAGCGATCTGCCCGCATCTTTATTTGACCTGCAGACTCTTCTCCAGAAACATATAATACGCTATGTTCTTTAGCCAAAGCACCAGTAATTTGAAGCATTAAGGTTGATTTTCCAATTCCTGGATCTCCTCCAATTAAAACTAACGATCCTGGAACAATTCCTCCTCCTAAAACTCGATTTAATTCTTCAAAAGGAGTCACAATTCTTTTTTCTTTCTCAGCTTTTACTTCATTTAACTTTACTGGATCATTATTTCCAATTTTAGTCATCAATCGACTTGCAGTTGCCTTAGTCGATACTTTTTTAATTTCCTGTGTCTCTTCTTCAAACTGATTCCATGCACCACAATTAGGGCATCTCCCAAGATAGGAGGCAGAAATATATCCACAATTACGACACTTATAACGAGTTTTAACTTTTGCCATTATTCATCATTCCTCGTTCCAGACGAACCAAATCCCCCAAGACGCTGTCTTTGAACAGGATCATCATTATCTGCTTTTAAGTAAGGCATAAAAATTCCTTGTCCAATTCGTTCACCCTTTTTAATCTTTAGCGGACGAACCCCATAATTAATCAATTGAAAGTAAATTTCACCTTCGTTTTTTTCATTATTATAGTAGTCACTGTCAATTACACCAATCCCATTTGGCAAAGTAACATTTCGCTTGTAAGTATTGGAAGAGCGATTAGCTAAAATCAGGACTTCGTCCTCTGGCATGTATGCCTTAATTCCAGTAGGTACTAAGAAAGGTTTTAATACTTTTTCAGCTAATTCTCGATCATGTTCATTTAATTCATGACCATTTCTAATTAGTCTAAAAATTCGAACAAAGTTCATACACCAAATTGAGGGCAAAACTATATCTTGTGCACATTCAAAGTCATAGCCCGCACTCGCAATTGTTTGGCGTTGAGGCAGGTGAAGGCCTGCATTACGGTATTTAGATACTATTTCAAAACCACGTTTTTTCATTATTATCTCCTCTTTTTTCCTAGACCTATATTTTACGTTAATTTTCTCCAGCTGTCCCTGATTATATATACGAAAAAAGCACTTATTTTTTAGCTGATAAGTGCTTAATTTTTTAGTTATACTTTATTAACTGGAATATAAACTTGGGCATTATTTGGCAAAACATAATCCACATTATTATAGCCATTCCAGCTAGTTTGCATCCCATTCATTTTAGTTTGAATGTTATTAACTTTAACCTTTGCTAATCCTAGTGCCTGACGGGTATTATCCGACAAACGCTGCATTTCCCGATTTGGAGCTATTTGAAAACTAAAATTATCAATTGTCGCATTTTTTCCTTGTAAATAATCACTCTGAGTATTGGCTAATGCTCCATGGTAGTTCTTATATAGGGTCATTAAATCATCTAAAGGTAAATCAGTCCGAACATTATCTTTGGCTGTATCGAGCAAAGAATTCATCTGCATAATATTTTTTGATTTGTTAACTTTTGCAAGAGCACTAAGTAAAACTTGCTGTCCTCGTTTTTGACGACCGTAGTCATTATCAGGATCATCATATCGCATTCTACTGTAGCCTAAAGCCTCGCTACCATTTAAATACTGCTTTCCTTTAGGATATGTATGCCCTTCATACTTAAAAGCAAATGGGTTATTAACAGTAACACCGCCAACAGCGTCCACCGTCTTTTCTAAGCCGCCCATATTAACCAAGGCATAGTAATCAACAGGAACATCTAGTAATTCATGAACCTGCTTTTTTATTTCTGTAGGTCCGCCTAAAGCATAAGCTGCATTAATTTTGGTGTATTCTACCTTATTTTTAGTTTCAACCCTTACTAAGGTATCTCGAGGAATAGCAGTTGTGGTTAAAGTCTGCTTTTTAGGATTAACAGTAATTAATTCCAAGGTATCTGTATTTCCAGCATAACTAGTTCCTCGCCCTAAAGCTCCCACATCAGTTCCTAATACCAAGATTGAAAATGGCTTTCCTTGTTTTAATTGCTGACGACTGGCTAAAGAATGATTAGTAGAAATAGTATTAGCCGTCGATTGAATTTTTTGGTATTCATAACCAAAAATTCCTAAAACCGCTACTATTAAGATCCCAACTATTGAGAAAAATAAATATTTTTTCTTGAGTTTCATATTTTTTCCTCCAAATTCCGTGATCAGAATAACAAAAAGAAGCATCTAATTGTCTCTTTTATCTATTTTTTTAATAAAGCTTTAGACTAATAAAAAAATTATTTATATCATATTTAAATTTTAAATACCGTGACTAGACGTAACTCTTTATTTTAAGCTAAAATATAATTAAGCTTTTTTTAATTAAGGAGGATTCTATGAGCAAGGAAATCACAAACGATCTTATTAATAATTTCGAAAATGACTTTAACTCAAGTAAAGCTAACAAAATTGCAGCTCGTGCAGCTCAAGAAAATGGTATTTTTAAAGCTAGTCAAAATCTACAAACTAAGATTGACTTAGACCCAACTTTTTCAATTGAAATTGATACTGGAAAAGTTGCTAACCAAAAACAATCTGGTCGCTGCTGGATGTTCAGTGCTTTAAACACTATGCGTCATTCAATTCAAAAGAACTTCAAAATTAAGGACTTTGAATTATCTCAAAATTACACTAACTTCTGGGATAAATTTGAAAAGTCAAACTGGTTCTTTGAAAATGTGATTGCTACTGCCGATAAAGACTTAGGCGATCGTAAAGTTGCTTTCTTATTTGCAACCCCACAACAAGATGGTGGTCAATGGGATATGCTTTGCGGAATAATTGAAAAATATGGTATTGTTCCAAAGAAAGTCTACCCAGAAACTGCTAATGCAACTAATTCCAGTGCTTTAAATGACACTCTAAATACACTTCTTAGAAAAGATGGTCTTGAATTACGGAAGATGGTTCAAGATGGAAAGAGTGAAGAAGAAGTTCAAGAACGCAAAAACGAAATGCTTAAGGAAGTTTACCGTATTTTAGCTATTTCTCTCGGTGTTCCACCTAAAACTTTTGACTTTGAATACAAAGATGATGATGGTAACTACCATAGAGATGCAGCATTGAGTCCACAAGACTTCTTTAAAAAGTATGTTGGTTGGGACTTAAGTGAGTACATTTCCACAATTAATGCACCAACTAAAGACAAGCCTTTCCACAAAGTATTTTCTGTTGAGTACTTAGGAAATGTGGAAGGCGGACGTCAAGTACGTCACTTGAACTTACCAATTGATGAAATGAAAGACTTGATTATCACTCAACTTAAAAACGGTGAAGTTGTTTGGTTTGGATCAAATGTTGTTAAAGACTCTGAACGTCAAGCTGGATTACTTGATACTGAGTTATACAAACGTGACGACTTATTTGATGTTGACTTTGACATGTCTAAAGCTGACATGCTTGATTCAGGCGAAAGCATGATGGACCACGCAATGGTGATCACAGGCGTTGATTTAGTCGATGGCAAGCCAACTAAGTGGAAGATCGAAAATTCTTGGGGTGAAAAGCCTGGATTTAAAGGTTACTTCGTAATGAGTGACAGCTGGTTTGATAAGTTTGTTTACCAAGCAGTTATCAATAAGAAGTACCTTAGTGATGACTTGAAGAAGACATTTGAAGAAGGCAGTAAAGATCCAATTCAATTACTTCCTTGGGATCCAATGGGTGCTTTAGCTAATAATTACTAGAAAAAAATCATTTAGATTGTAACAAAAACAATCTGAATGATTTTTTATTTTGTCCAACTATATATATGAATATAAAAATTAATCTACTTAAACAATAGCTCTTTTTCTTACTTTATAATAATATCAGTTATTAAGTAAGAAAGGATTTAATACAATGTCGAATATACTAACAAAACGTGTTTCAATGATTGAATTATTTTATGATCTTGTGTTTGCTTATATGATTTCGCAAGCAACAAGTTTGATTCATCACTTACATCACGGAACTATTTTGCCTGTTTCATTTTTGATCTTTGCAGTTATCGTGATTGTCTTCATTAATTCTTGGATGGTTCAATCCGTTTTTACTAACCGCTATGGATCATCGAGTTGGACAGATATCACTTTTTACTTTATTGATATGATGATTTTGCTATATATGTCCAATTCTTTTAGTAATACTAGTTCAAAAGATTTAACTACTTTTTTCCTAGCTGCTAGTTTGCTTTCTTTTACACTCTTTCTCCAATATCTAATTGTTTTCTTCAAATCGTCTAATTCAAACGATAAGAATATTGCTAAAGCCTTTTGCAGCATTTTAATCTTTAGAACTCTTGCCTTATTAATCGGTGGCCTTTTTAACACAAGTTTAGGTCGCCTAGTCGCATTTTTAGGAATCATTATTAGCTGGATTTTACCGAGTTTTACTGGTAAATATACTAAGAAGCATCCCATTATTTTCTCTCACTTGCTTGAACGTTTAACTCTCCTAATTATTATTACTTTTGGTGAAACAATTATTGGAATCGCCGATTACTTTAAACCAAGTGAATTTTCAATTAATTCAATTCTTGTTTTTATTACAGTTGCTAGTTTATTCTTTGCCTACATCACAGAATTTGATCATTTAATTGAAGAGAAAATGACGGGGCAGACTGGAAACTTACTAATCTATCTTCATTACTTTATTTTATTTGGATTAAGTTTGATTACTGTTTCGCTAAAGTTTATTAGTGAAAAGGAAGCTAGTTCAGTATTTGCAATCTCTTGTCTTTATGGCGGTATGTTTCTCTTTTATATAGGTACTACAATCGCCGTTCACTACAATAAACCACAATATCCTACAATCAGTAAACTCAATCTTACGAGCTGGATTTTAAGTTTATTACTTGGTTATACTATTTCCTTAAGCAACCCTTCCCTATTTGTAATTGTCTTATGTAGTGCAGTTATTGGGACATTCAATGCAGGGATGAAAGTTAGATTACTTTATCAAAATTAAACACAAAAAAACTTGCTAGAATTTTTTCTCTAGCAAGTTTTTTATTTACTAATCTAAAATATATCGCTTAATTAAATCAACAATCTGCTCATTTTGAGGCAAGTCAGAATGTTGTGCTCTATTTCCAGAAACTGAAATAGTAGTGAAATGTTTAACTACGCCTTGATAAATATAGCGTCCAGCTAAAACACTACCTGCTGGAACTAAACCATCAGAATTATATGTTTCAGTCCCAATAACAAAATATACGGTAAGATTATGAGGTAATTTATTTCTATCTTTAATAAAGTCTGATAACATCTCACTCTTATACCTTGTAGAATCTTGGTTAAAGTTATAAGGAGAACCAATAGTCATTAATTTTTTTATTCTAACTTGATGACTATATTGAGAATAATAATTTTCTAAAAAAGCTGTATAAATTAATCCACCATTTGAGTGACCTATTCCCTTAAAATTGTTAAATTTATATAGTTTGGTTAATTCTCTGAAAGCAATATTAAAACGTCTAGCTTGCTGCTGAATATTACTATAGCCGTCTTTATTATTTTCAAATCCAACAACAATGATCGGTTCTAGATCACCCTGTCTAATTTCACCAGTAAAATGTAATTTATCATCATTAGTTACTTTAACTTTCAAAAGACTGTGGGGATGCCGATTATGGCGATTTAATTTTGCTACTAAACGATCAAATCTATTTTCTGTTGCAGAACTTCCAGGAATCATAATTACCGGAGAAAGTCTCGAATTATGCCTCTGTTCTAAATTATGCACATTATTACGTGTCCAAGATAAGGAAGTAAATAAAAACAAACTAAAGAGGCCAATACCGATAATCCAGCCCCAATATTTTTTAATGATCTTCACTACATTTCACCTGCCTTGCTCTTCAAGTTATCAGCAATTTTAACAAATGGCAGATAAATAAAGACATCTAAGATAATTAATCCGGTTCCCAAAAGTAGTGCTCCCCAGTTTCCTCCAGTTCCAATAAAAGCAATTAAAGGACCTGGCGTTCCAAGTGGTACCGGATAAACGGCAGCTGGGACTAGATTCATTATCATAAAAATTGCTGCAATCCCTATATTTACCAAGGGTGCTAAAACAAATGGAATAAAGTAAATCGGATTATAAAGAATCGGAATCCCTAACATCATTGGGTAGTGATTATTAAAGATCGCTGGAAAGATTGACCACTTGCAAACAGTCCGGTAATCTTTTCTTTTTGAAAAAATAAAAATTGCAATAATCAAAGCAAGTGTTACCCCGCTCCCTCTGAAGTTAGCATAACTATGAAACAAGGTAGTACTAGTAAAAGGATACGTGGCATTATATGCACTATGAGTTTGCAAGGCATGCTGTAGATTAGCCCATGAAGCTGTATCGGTAAAAGTCGGATGTTCAATGAAAGGCCCACCCATTGCAATCCATGCTAAGGCATTGGTTAAAAATCCCATTCCTAGGACATATCCTAAGCTCTGTGAGCTTGAGTGTGAGGTGACATAACTAGAAATGTAGGTTGGCAATTGAAGATTTTCTAATAATCCAAATCCTAGATTCAAAATAGCACATCCGATAGCAATGAGTGTTAAAGCTAAGATAATACTCCTCTTTTTCCCATTTTTATAACTATTATTAAATTTTAGTAGGATTCTTCCTGATAAATAACCAATAATAATAGCAATAAACATTCCGTTAGCCATCAAATAATGGTCATAGGTAAAGCCACCATTATCTAAAGGACGACAAGATAAGACAAAAAATGCGAATCCACCAGCAATTGCACCACCCTTAAATTCTCGATCATATTCTTTAACAGTGTAGTGTGACATAGCAATCGCTGCCAGCAATGCAATCATATCAATCGAAGCATGATATATCATTCCCATCATCCAAGTTAATTGAGTGATTACTATGGAAGGTAGCCAGTGATTACTCCCCAACGTTGAAGAAATAAATCCATCAGGACGTAAAAATGAAAATTTAATAACCTGTGCAAAACTTCCAATTACAATAATTGGAAACATTACTTTTAGAGTATTAGTAACAATATGTAGAAATCTACTACGATATATTTTTCGCTGATTGTAAAATTAAATTGAACACTTGATAAAAAATAAAAAGTCCATT
>CANPPJ010000029.1:0-14185 GCA_947575965.1 uncultured Lactobacillus sp.
TTAGATCACATCTATCGAGCAGCTTAAGTGTTCAATTTATTATTGCAATTTACGAGTAACACTTTTTATTCCTATGAGTCAATATTTCAGTTTATTAATTCTAGCTCTAAACTTCCTGACATTTATTTTTTAGATATTCAATTGAGTTCGAAACCAGATGATAAAAATGGAATTGAATTAGCAAATTTAATACGTAACAAGCAGAAGACCGCACAGATTATATTTATAACTACTCATGATGAATTAGCCTTATTAACTTTTGAATATCAAATAGAAGCATTGGATTATATTGTAAAAAGTAATGAAGAAGCTAAAATTCAAACTAAAATAACACAAGATTTAGAAAAATCAGCTTATAAATTAGAAGAATTTCTTGAAAAGAAAAATAATATTTTTACTTATCAAATAGGTAATAATTTTTATAGAGTAAATATAGACGACATTTATTATATTTCTACTACGCCGTTTCCGCATAGATTGAAAATTATTGCTAAAAATGAGATTAGTGAATTTACGGGTGATATTAAGAATATACAAGATAAAATACCCAGTTTTATTAAAGTTTCTCAATCTTATTTAGTTAATATGAAAAATATTACAAGTATAAATTTGAAGAAGAGATTGATTCTCTTTCCTACTGGTGAAGAAATTCAATTTGCATTTAGTGCAAAAAGAAAAATTAAAGAATATTTGATGGCTGATTAATAATTTAGGGGGGTGCGATAAGATAAAAATAAAAAAGGGTCAAATTCCATATTTAATGTCTTAAGTTAATGATATTACTATTTGGATAGGATGCCTTTTTATTTTTGCTATTTTTAACTAAAATAAATTTGAAGACAGATATTGCAGAAAGTGTAAGTAAAAATGTCAGAACCAAATTATCCACATCTAGATAAAAATAAGCCTTATCCGTTAGCTGGAATCTTGGTAATAGATTTTACCCATGTCTTATCCGGTCCAACTTGTAGTAGAATGCTCGCCGATGCTGGAGCTCGCGTTATCCATGTTGAAAGAAAAACTGGTGATGATACACGTCACATGGGACCTTATCTTGCTGACGGTTCTAGTGAATACTTTAGAATTTGCAATACTGGTAAAGAATCGATTGCCTTAGATTTAAAAAACGCCCAAGATCATGCTTTGGCAGAAAAGATGATTGCTAAAGCTGATGTAGTAGTTGAGAATTTCCGTCCTGGCGTAATGACTCGTTTAGGTTTTGATCCTGAAGAAATGGTCAAAAAGTATCCTAAATTGATTTTTGCTTCAATTTCAGGCTTTGGACAATACGGTCCTTTTGAAGCAGGTGAGACAGAACGGGATGCTGCAAGGAGGGAAGTCTTTGAAGAAGTAGGATTAAAGCCTAAATTTGATTTTGATTTTCAGGAGAGTTATTCATACAAGGTCACTAGCGAAATTGAAAAAACAGTAACTCTATTTTTAGCAAAATATAAAGCTGATCAAAAAATAAAACGTCAAGAAAGTGAAATTAGGTCGACTGACTGGTTAAATTATCAAGCTGCTCAAGAAAGAATTAGTAAGCAAAACTTTAAGGAATTTAGATCTGAAGACTTGTCAGCAATTTTGGCTAAGGCTAATGATTATTTGGTGAGTCGTGAGGGATAGAAGGAAACACAAGTTTTGAAAAATTAGACAGAAACTTAGGATTGTTTTTAAACCAGAGAGATGGAGGCATTAACAACCAAAAGTAACTAATTAACATGAGTCAAATTAATCATCTAGGTAAAGAATTCAGTTTTCTGAATTCTTTTTTTGTTATAAAATTAACAAAAAATAAATAAAAGCAAATAAGGAGATGAGATTATGAAAATTGGACAGGCGTTAAAAGAAGAACGTCAAAAATTAGGCTTAACTCAGGAACAGATGATAAAGGGCATTATTAACAAGGGTCATTATTCAAAAATAGAGCGTGGATTAGAAAATATTTCAATTGATACTTTATTTAGAATTATTTTGAAACATCATATTGATATCAGTGATTTTTTTAATAAAGTTAAGTATGATTACTATACGTCTGAAGATAAAAAAGCTGAAGAATTGAAGCAAAAGATGTTGCATGCTTTTAATAACAATCAAAGGGAAAAAGTAGGAATTTATTTAAATGAAATCCTGGATTTAAAAGAGCATCAACTTTTTAAATATCGAACAATAATTGCTATTGCTTCTTTAGAAAATAGCTTATCTGACTTAAGTTTAGCCTTTAAAAATAAAATAGTTACTAGATTTTCAGAACATGAAAATTGGGTGGAAAATATCGGTGCATTACAATTATTTTCTGATTGTATGAAAATATTTTCTTTAGAGCAAGTGGACTATTTTCTTGGTCAATTATTAAAACATTATCAAAAGAATTCTTGTTCTGAAAGTATGAGGGAAAGAGTAGCAATTATTTGTAATAATTATCTTTGCTATTGCTATAAGCAAAAATTAGACGGAGATAATATTGAAGCTGCATTAGATTATTTAGCGAGCTTAGAAACGACTACTCATTTTTTGCTTTATCGAATTTGTCATGAGTTGTATTTTAATTTATTTAGTGGAAATACAGAAGAAGCAGTTCAAATAAAAAAATTGCTGATGAAATGTGGATATCAAGAATGTATGGAATATTGGCAAATTTAGTTGTGTATAGCACAACATAATGAATAAAAACTGAAAAAAGCTGTGATAATTATAAACAACAAATGATAAAAATAAATTTATTATTTGTGTAAATATTTCTAGATAGGAGCAGGAAAAAATGAAAGTTAATCTGAAAAAAGTGGTAACTAGTTTATTAGCAGTAGCATTTTTTAGTACCTTAGGTGAATCTACAGTACATGCATCTGAAGTAGTAAGTAATGAGAGAGAAACAGCATTAAATGTGAATCAATACACTCCTTCAAGAATTTGGATTACTTTAGGAGCATATGATAATAGTCTTACACATTATTTTGAATATAACGGTTATCGGGGATATTTATCTAGAGTTAGTCGTGAAAAAATAGGCGGTAGAGGATCGGTGACTCTGTATAGGGGATATTTGTACAGTAGAGAGGTACGTAGTATTCCTACACCATATAAACATGAACCACAACTATTAAAATATAATTTGAATTTGGAGAATAAATAAAATGAAAAAGAAAAAATTATTCCTAGCAGCATTTTTAGGATGTAGTATTTATGCGGTGAGCTTAAGTAGCAATGTTGAAGCTCAAGAATTGACACCACAAAACGAAGTTTCAGTACAAGTATATGCACCTAGTAAAAATGGACCTCTATATAAGTATGTATCTAATGTGTATAGATACAGTGCTTGGCGGGGTGGAGATGTTTGGACATTAACAAATACTACACCAGATAAAGTCTATTATAATGATGGTAAATATAATGGATATCTTTATAGAAAAGGAACATGGATGGAACATAATCCTAAAACTAATAAAACTAGATGGGTATCAGTATATGGAGGAAATACTAGGTTAATAGCCTATGGATTGGCAACAAATTAATAACAATAGTTGAGGACAATGAGCTATGAAAAATAAAAAACTATTTGTGGCTACTTTTGTAGCATTATTGCTTTTCGTTGGTGGAGGAGCATGGTTTTATCATAATCAGACCACGGTTCCTGAGGAATGGGTTGGTCAAAGTCTAATGACTTTAGAAAAAGAAGATAACCGGTTAAGTAATTCTTTTTATTTAATGTTTGATAAAAATACTGCTTATATTGCCACACGCTTAGGTGGCAATGAAGAGAGCAAGCCATCAAAATTAAGTAAAGATATTTTAAATGCCTTTTCGAAGAATGGAAATACTCGACCACAAGCTGGTGAATGGGTGAAATTAGGACGGGTTAAAACTGAGCGATTGAAAGATGGCTATAAAATTAAAACAAGGAAAGTAACCTTTGATTTAAAAAAGGCTTCTAATGGAGCATACCAAAGTCAAGATGGTACTTACTGGCAATTAGTTCCTAAAGGGGTGGAAAATAAACAATAAAAATGGACATTAGCGATATTAATATTAACCGTATACAAAAATATGCCTGATTAGACCAAGATAGATCTAATTAGGCATATTTTTTATGTTTAATTATTGTTTCCAGCTAGCATCAAATTTTTGCTTGGCAGTCTGAATAGCTGGATTAATATTTTTCTTCTTTTTAGCATCAGCTAAGATTGCTTGCATACTTGCTTGAACTTGGTCATAAGCAGGTGTGGCATTCTTAGTTACTGGTAAGAAGTACAAGTCTTTAGTAGTCTCAGCCAAGATTGCTGATACTTTACTTGTATTAAGTGACTTGTAAGCTTGTGAGTTTAGGACTTGCGTATTAACTGGCATATAGCCGGTAGTTTTAGTCCAGTAGAATTGTTCTTTCTTACTGGTCAAGAATTTTAGATACTTGAAGGCAGCTGACTTTTGTCTAGCGCTAGCCTGGTTAAACATATAAATATCAGTTCCTTGTTGCGCATTAACCTTGCTTGGACGAGGGGCAATGCCAAATTGATATTCTTTCTTCAAGCCTTGTTTTAGATATGCTTCATTAGCAGTTGAACCGATAAACATTGCTACCTTACCAGAATTAAATGGGGTAGACATATATTTTTCAGTACCAGCTTGCATGAAGTAGCCCTTACGAACCCCATCAGCGTAGTAGTCAATTACTTCTTTTGAATCTTTACCAGAAAAGTTAATCTTCTTAGTAAAGTTGATGCCTTTTTCCTTCATCCCCAACATATAGTAATTGTTTAAAGCATCAAAACCAGCCCCAGTTACTTGATGGTCACTCTTTTGATAGATCTTTTCAGAAGCAGACTTAAGCTCACCCATTGTTTGCGGAACTTTGAGATTATATTGATCTAGTAAAGTCTTATTATAGAAAAGTACTTCAACTGACTTATTGAATGGGACTCCGTATTGAGTATTGTTAATTTTTGCGCCGTTCCAAAGTGCTTGCTTAATATTACTTTTAGCATAGGTGCCCCAGCCAAGGTCATCATTTTTAACATAAGGAGTGAGGTCAACTAGCATTTTTTGCTTAGCGGCATTATACAACCATCCTGGATAAGCCTGGGTGATAGTCGGCAAATTATCAGGTGATTGCATTGTTGAGGAAAGCTTAGACTGAAGATCCGCATAATTACCGCCTTGGCTTTCAAGTTTGATCTTGATTTTTGGATTTTCTTTTTCAAAGTCCGCAGTCATCTTCTTGAGGGCTTTTTCAGAAGAACCGGTTAATGAATACCAAAAAGTTACCGTAGTATTCTTGGTAATCTTAGTCGGAATTTTGCTACTAGACTCCTTAGTTTGAGTCTTAGAGCATCCAACTGCTAAAAGTGTCGTTCCAATTGCGGCAAGAGTTAACATCTTTTTTCTAAATTTCATTTTTCTTCTCCAGTCAATTCATTTTGACAGGTACTATTTTAACATGAATTTAAAATTAGCCGAAAATTTTTAAAATAATAAAAAACCATCCCTCATCGGATGGTCAAAAATTATTCAAATTCATCTAGTGCTTCTAAAGCATTTTCCCAGTCAGTATTTGCTTGATCTAGTTGCTCTTGAACAGCAGATAATTTTTCTTGAAGAGGTCCAAGCTTTTCAAATGAAGCCGCAATATCAGGGTTGGCCATCTCAGTTTGAATTTCTTGCTCTTCTGCTTCCAGCTTTTCAATTCTAGCTTCTGCATCACTAACAGCGCGTTCTAACTTACGTTTTTGTGAATCACGAGCCTTTTGCTCTTGATAGGAAAGTTTACCTTTATTTTGATTAGTACTAGTAGCACTTTCAGTTTGTTCAGCTTTTGCTTCTTGAACTGCAGCAGCTTGTTTAGCTTTTTCATCTAAGTAGTAAGAATAATTACCATTGTAAATCTTAGCGTGACCATCACGAACGGAAATAATCTTATTAGCTAACTCATTAATAAAGTAACGGTCGTGAGAAACAAAGAGTAGGGTGCCGTCATAATTATCTAAAGCTTGTTCAAGCACTTCTTTTGCTTCAATATCTAAGTGGTTAGTTGGCTCGTCCATTAGTAGGAAGTTGTCTTTTTCAAGAGACAAAACAGTTAAGGTTAAACGAGCTTTTTGTCCACCAGATAATTGGCCAACTGTCTTATCAATATCTTCAGCAGTAAATAAGAAGGAAGCTAAGATTGAGCGAACGTCTTTTTCTGGCATGGTTTTGTGACGATCCCAAATGGTATCAAGGACTGTCTTTGAAGGATCAAGACTTTGAAGTTCTTGATCGTAGTAACCAATGTCTAAACTAGCACCATACTTAATTGAACCATCTTTAGGCTCAAGTTTTTTCATAATTGTTTTAAGTAAGGTAGACTTACCAATTCCGTTTGGTCCGATAATTGCAACACGGTCATTTTTATTAACTTGAAAATCAATGTCAGAAACCATAGTTTTATCTGGATAACCGATAGTTAAGTCTTTGGCAATTAAGACTTCTTTTCCTGAAGGACGGTCACTAGTAAAGTTAATGCGAACTTTTTGCTTATGCTTAGGTGGCTTAATTCGCTCCATCTTGTCTAAAGCCTTACGTCTACTTTGAGCACGTTTAGTAGTCGAAGCACGAACTAGGTTCTTTTGAATGAACTCTTCTTCTTTTTCGATCTTTTCTTGTTGCTTCTCATAGGCAGCTTCTTGCTGGTTATCCATCAATTCACGTTCTTTAACGTATTGACTATAGTTACCCTTAAAAGTAGTTAGTTTTCCAAAGTTTAATTCAAAGATTTGGTTAGCTAAGTGGTCTAAGAAGTACTGGTCGTGAGAAACAGTGATAATTGCGCCTTGATAGTTCTTTAAGAATGCTTCTAACCAATCTAAAGTATCTAAGTCAAGATAGTTAGTAGGTTCGTCTAACAAGAGAACTGGTGGTTTTTGCAACAGTAATTTCACAAAAGCAAGGCGTGTTTTTTCACCACCAGAAAGAGTTCCAATGACTTTCTGCCAAGTATTTTCTTTAAAATTGAAACCATTAAGAATGCTCTTAATTTCAGCTTGATAAGTAAAGCCGCCTTCTTGTTCAAAGTCATAGGCAAGCTGGTCGTAGCGCTTGAGCAGGTCTTCATCTTCAGGATGTTCAGCAATTTGTTCCTGCATTTTGGTAATGCGTTTATTTTTTTCAATTAAATTATCAAAGACAGTAAGCATTTCATCCCAGATAGTCTTGTTTTCATCAAGGGCATTTTCCTGGGCAATGTAGCCGACTTTTAGTCCCTTATTAATGGTAAATTGACCACTAGTTGGTTCTTGTTGGCCAGTCATAATCTTTAATAAGGTAGTTTTTCCTGCTCCATTAGGACCAACCAGACCAATTCTGGCATTATCAGGAACAGAAAAAGAAATGTTACTGAAAATAGTGTTGCCTCCGAAACGTTGTTCGAGGTCTTGAGCTTGTGCAATAATCATAGTTTGTTCTCCTAGAACTTATTTTAACATAGCAAATGTTTTAAATTTTATGAAAATATTATCTTTGTGAAAATTGTTTCTTGATTTATCCTTGAAGAATGCCTATTATTAGTTTGATTAGTAAATATTTCACATTTTTATTTTATGAAAGAAAGAGGCCTCTCATGGATGAAATTAAGATTCCTAAGGCTACCGCTAGACGCCTGCCACTTTATTACCGCTATTTAATTTTTTTGAACGATGAAGGAAAAGAAAAAGTATCTTCAACTGAATTAGCTGAAGCTGTTCAGGTAGATAGTGCTTCAATTCGTCGAGACTTTTCTTATTTTGGTGCTTTAGGTAAGCGTGGATACGGTTATGACGTTAAGAACTTACTTAATTTCTTTAAAAAGATTTTAAATCAAGATACCTTAACCAATGTTGCCTTAGTTGGTGTTGGTAACATGGGTCATGCGCTTTTAAATTATAACTTTAAGCGTACTAATAATATCAGAATTAGTGCTGCTTTTGATATTAATCCTAAAATTACTGGAACAATTATGTCAGGTGTGCCGGTTTATGACATGAGTGAGATGAAGAAGCAATTGCGTGAACAGCAGATTACCATTGCTATTCTCTGTGTTCCTCAAACTGCAGCTCAGAAGACAGCTAATGAAATGTTTGATGCTGGAATTAAGGGAATTATGAACTTCACGCCGCTTCGCTTATCTGCTCCATCTAGCGTTCGGGTTCAAAATGTTGACTTAGCAACTGAACTGCAAACTTTAATTTACTTTTTGGACTCAGATAAAGATAAGAACAAAAAATAATTTACTATAATATAGTCCTTTTACACAAGTTTAGGTAGGCTTGTGTATTTTTTATGTGCTTTTATTTGTAATTAAATAGAAAATAATTTTAAGATATATGAGCATAGAAAAATTATGAGATAGAAATAAGGTAGATAAAATGATTAAAAAACTTGCAGTATACTGTGGTGCCAGGGCTGGTAATCGTCCTGAATACACCAAGGTTGCCTATAATTTTGGTAAGAAAATGGCCGACCACCAAATCGAATTAGTCTATGGTGGTGGAAAGTACGGTCTAATGCGTGCAGTTGCAGATGGTGTGTTAGAAAATGGTGGTGTAGTTCACGGCATCATTACTGAAGAATTAAAAGATCGCGGTGCGGCTTATGATAAAGTTCAAGATTTTCGTGTAGTTCCCAATATGGATAAGCGAAAAGATACGATGATGAATCTAGCTGATGGAATGGTAGCTTTGCCTGGCAGTATTGGAACTTTAGAAGAAATAAGTCAGGCTATTTCTTGGACTGCGATTGGAGACAATGCCAAGCCAGTAGCTTTTTATAATTATGAAGGTTTCTATGATTATTTAGATAAACTCCTTAAGCGGATGAATAAAGATGATTTTTTAGAAAATGCCTACTTAGATGCGGTCTACTTTGAAACTGATTTTGATAAAATTTTACAGTTTATGGAAGCTTATCAAGCACCTGCTTATCGGAAGTATTAATAAAAGACTGACTAAGGTAGAGAAAAAGTATGAAATCAAAGCTGTTGCAGCAGCTCAAGTAGAAGATATTATTGAAAAAGATGCACCAGATTGCATTTTAATTGGACCGCAAATTAAATACATGGAAGATCAACTTAAGGCGGATGCAAATAAGCATAATATTCCCTTAGAAACTATTGGGGGCAAGACTATGGCACAATGAATGGTAAAAATGTAATTGCCCAAGCTGAGCGATTACTAGGATAAAAACTGGTAGAAGTATGAAACAAAATCCCTCTCTTGATTCATACTTCTTTTTTTGACCACTTGGAACTATAAAATGACCACTTAGTTAATTTCACTAGATTTTAATCTTACATTTATGTTTAATATAATTATCGAAAATGAAACAAGGAAGTGAGAATTGTGAAAGTTAAGCTTGAACTAGATCCAGATCAGAAGGAAACAGAAATAACCATTCATGCTGGCAAGTTAACGCCTGAAATAGAAAGAATTTATCAACAACTTCAAATGGATTCAGATCATCCTGACCAAATTGAGGGAATGATGGACAACACTTCCTACTATTTAAGTATTAATGATATTTTGCTATTTAAGTATTAATGATATTTTGTTTTTTGAAACAGACGCTAAGCAAGTAATGGCGCACACGACTAGAGAAGCATATTTTGTTAAGTACAAATTATATGAATTAGAAAACTTATTAAGTGGACAGTTCATGCGGGTATCAAAATCGACAATTTTAAATTTAGATCAGATTTATGCTATTACAAAATCGATCTCTAATTGTCAGATTAAATTTCATGATTCATATAAGACAGTCTATGTTTCTAGACGATATTATCGAGATTTAAATGATAGATTAAAAGAGAGAAGGGCATTATCATGAGAAAGGCCAGTTTTGGAAGAATTCTTTGGAGCTTAGGCTTGCTTGCAGCAGCCGCATTTTTAGTTTTAGATCAGCTGCATTTAATTCCAGTCGAATTAGGATTCTGGACAATTTTTTGGACTGTAGTATTTGTAGCGACATTAATTACTTCCTTAATTAATAGAAGTTTAGGTGGGACAATTTTTTCGATTGCATTTTTATTAATTATCTATGCAAAGCCCCTTCACATTGAAAGTATTGTTCCTTGGACAGTGCTTTTAGCAGCATTTTTGGTTTGGGGAGGTTTAAGATTAATCTTCAAAAAAAGTTGGAAGCCAACTGTAATTATTAATGGTGAAAAAATCAGTACTAATTGGTCTGACTTAAAGGCACCTCATAAATTTAAAGCTGAACATGTATTTTCTGATACAACAAGTTCAGATAATGGTGACAATATTGTAATTAGTGAAAAAATGTCTTCTACTTCACGTTATGTTCATTCACAGCATTTAGAGACAGTAACGATAAATGTTTCAATGGGAGACGTTAATGTCTACCTTGATTCAGCAAAGCCAGCTGGGGATGAAGTTATTGCTAACGTGAATATGTCAATGGGAGATTTAACCTTCTACATTCCAACATCTTGGCGGGTAGACAATCAATTAAATCAAGGATTCAATGATATTACTATTGATGGGGATCAACCAGCAGAGGGACCAACTTTAGTGCTTCAAGGCCGCGCCAATATGGGAGATATTGCTGTTAAGAGAGTTTAATATATTATTGTTTCAATTTGATGAGAAAATAAAAAAGAAGTAGAATATTTATAGCATAAAAAAAGAGAGCTACTTCCAATAGCTCTCACAAAGCACAAGCCGCTAAAATGCGGTGGTAAAGATTGATAACAAACAAAAAAGTCGCTAGCAACTCAGCCAAAAGTTATCAAGCGGCTTTTTAGTTTACTCTATTTTCTCTTCCACAAATCGTGGATAGTCTTTATTAGTTTCTCTATAGCTTTTGTGCATTGTTTACTAGTTTTATTAAAGCTAGAAATTGAACTTATAAATGTAATGCTGTAAACTATGTATAGCATAAAAAAGAGAGCTACTGGTAATAGCTCTCACAAAGCACAAGCCGCTAAAATGCGGTGGCAAATATTGATGCAAACAAAAAAGTCGCTAGCAACTCAGCCAAAAGTTATTGAGCGGCTTTTTCATTTGCTCTATTTTCTCTTCCACAAATCGTGGATAGACTTTATCAGTCTTTTTACAGCTTGCGCCAACTTGTCTGCATCGTTTACTAGTTTTATTAAAGCTAGAACAATACAGTCTAAGAGACCAATAAAGGTAAGGACAGCACCAAAAAAGGCTGTCATAAAGCAAAGTGTACCTCCCTTCAGTAAGACTCTGAACCATAGTTATTACACCATTGGCATCATCTCCTCAAACGAAAGTACCACCGCATATTTAACTTTTTGTGCGTGTTTAATTTTATCAAAAAATTACCAAAATTAATCTACATTTATGAGTAAATTAGCACTTTTTAGCACTCTGGCGACAAAAGTGCTAATTTTTGTGTCTAAATACTTGCTTTTCTTTTATAAACAATGTACTATCGTAATTGTAAGTTAGCACTTATAATATATGAGTGCTAAGTAATATAATTATAGATTTAAATTATGTACAGGAGGGACTAACGTGTTACAACCAATCGGTGATCGCGTGATCGTTAAAGTAAAAGACGAAGAAGAAGAAAAAGTTGGAGGCATTGTCCTGGCTTCTAACGCTAAAGAAAAGCCTCAAATGGGCGAAATTATTGCCGTAGGAAATGGTAAGCGCAACGTAAATGGCGACTTAATTCCTATGTCAGTTGCAAAAGGTGAAACTGTATTCTTTGATAAATACTCTGGTACTAACTTGAAGTACGAAGGCGAAAAGTACTTAGTTCTTCGTGAAAGCGACTTATTAGCTGTCGTTAAGTAATAAAATTTGAAATAAAAGGTGGCATATAATATGGCTAAAGAGATTAAATTTTCTGAAAATGCAAGACACTCATTATTAAAAGGTGTTGATAAATTAGCAGATACTGTTAAGACAACTTTAGGACCTAAGGGTAGAAATGTTGTTTTGGAAAAGAGTTATGGTGCTCCTGACATTACTAACGATGGTGTTACTATCGCCAAGAGTATTGAATTAGAAAACCATTTTGAAAACATGGGTGCAAAGCTTGTTTCTGAAGCTGCACAAAAGACTAACGACATTGCTGGTGACGGTACTACTACTGCTACTGTTTTAACTCAAGCAATCGTTCGTGAAGGTATGAAGAACGTTACTGCTGGTGCAAACCCTGTTGGTATTCGTCGCGGTATTGAAACTGCTACTAAGGCAGCTGTTGACGAATTACACAAGATTAGCCACAAGGTAAGTACTAAGGACGAAATTGCTCAAGTTGCTTCTGTTTCATCAGCTTCAACTGAAGTTGGTAACTTAATCGCTGACGCAATGGAAAAAGTTGGTCACGATGGTGTTATTACTATCGAAGAATCAAAGGGTATTGATACTGAACTTTCAGTAGTTGAAGGTATGCAATTCGATCGTGGTTACTTATCACAATACATGGTAACTGACAACGACAAGATGGAAGCAGACTTAGACAACCCTTACATTTTGATTACTGACAAGAAGATTTCTAACATTCAAGATATTTTGCCATTATTACAAGAAATCGTTCAACAAGGTAAGAGCTTATTAATCATTGCTGATGATGTTGATGGTGAAGCTCTTCCAACTCTTGTTTTGAACAAGATCCGTGGTACTTTCAATGTTGTTGCTGTTAAGGCTCCTGGCTTTGGTGACCGTCGTAAGGCAATGCTTGAAGATATTGCTATCTTAACTGGTGGTACTGTAATTTCTTCAGACTTAGGTCTTGAATTAAAGGACACTAAGATTGATCAATTAGGTAAAGCTGGCAAGGTTACTGTAACCAAGGATTCAACTACTATTGTTGAAGGTGCTGGTTCTAAGGAAGCTATTGCAGAACGTGTAGACCAAATCAAGAAGCAAATTGCTGACACTACTTCAGACTTTGACCGTGAAAAATTACAAGAACGTCTTGCTAAGCTTGCTGGTGGTGTTGCTGTCATCAAGGTTGGTGCTGCTACTGAAACTGAATTAAAGGAAAGAAAATACAGAATCGAAGATGCTTTGAACGCAACTCGTGCCGCTGTTGAAGAAGGTTACGTTGCTGGTGGTGGTACTGCATTAGTTGATGTTATGAAGTCCATCCAAGGCACTGTTAAGGGTGACAGCGAAGACGCAGAAACTGGTGTTAAGATTGTTATGAAAGCTTTAGGCGCTCCTGTACGTCAAATCGCTGAAAACGCTGGTAAAGATGGTGCTGTTATCTTAGACCACTTAGAACATGAAGACCCAGAAGTTGGTTACAATGCCGCAACTAACAAGTGGGAAAACATGGTTAAAGCTGGTATTATCGACCCAACTAAGGTAACTCGTTCAGCACTTCAAAATGCTGCTTCAATTGCTGCCTTGTTATTAACTACTGAAGCTGTTGTTGCTGACGCTCCAGAAGATGACAAGAACCAAGCTCCTGCAGCTCCAAACCCAGGTATGGGTATGGGAATGTAATTTAGAAACTAATTACATTTACTAAATTAATAAATTGATAAAACACTCCATGATTTTTGATGATCATGGAGTGTTTTTGTGTAGTAGAGTATAATATCTTAATAAAAAATTACAGTTTAATTTTTTATTAAGAAAGAAGATGACAGTGATGACCATTGGCGAAGCTTTAAAAGAAACTAGAAAAAATCTAGGATTATCTCAAACTGAGATGGCGTATCCTATTCTAACGAAATCTTATTATTCTAAAATTGAACGAGGAATCCACGAGATTAATGCAAGTGATTTAATTCAGATTTTAGAGATGCATGATGTTGATATTAGTGAATTTCTAGTAAAATGCGGAGTTAAGGATATTAGAATTGATAAAGATCAATGGATGTCTAAATTACGCCAAGCATATTATGACCAAGATTTAGAACAAGTAAAAAGCTTAAAAGATAAAATAGTGGAAGTTAAAGGGAGCGAATCTTTGCAAAAAATTTTAGAGGCAAATGCTATTTTAGCCGAGTTCATTATAAGTAGAAAAATTGATCAGATTCCAAATAAAAAAAGAGATCAAATAAAAGCTTTAATACTTGAGGGTGAGTGGAATGAAGATAAATTAAGACTGTTCTCATTAAGCCTATCATTTTGGACAGATGGAGAAATGAAAACATTGCTCTCTTCATTTATCAAAAAATGGCCGATTGTAAAATTAAGTTGAACACTTTTGAAAAATAAAAAAGTCCATCTGG
>CANPPJ010000030.1:0-14086 GCA_947575965.1 uncultured Lactobacillus sp.
TAAATTAGACTAATTTAATTTGCCGGCTTTCTTCAAGATGTCTTGAGCCTTTTCAAGATAGTGGTGTTCAGTTCTGAAAGCATCAATATCTCCACCGTTGAAGTCATTTAACTTAGCAAGTTTGTCATCTAATTCTGCGAAGTCCTTCTTTAGATCGTTGATAACAGGTTCTTCTTCTTCTTCATAGACGTAGTGGTTTTCGGTTGAATCTTTAGGACCTTCACCTTTGAACTCTTCGATTTTGTCTTCGTCTTTGTCGACTTTTCTTGCGTGCTTAAGAATTGATTTAATATCCTTAATTGTTTCATGTTGAGCGGTGCGATGTTTCTTATCATCAATACTATCTTCAATCTTTGTTAAGTGACTTTCTGCATCTGAAATCTTCTTAGCAATTCTGTCTAATGCTTTCATTTCTCTTTTTGCATAATCTGTCATAACAATATACCTCCTGAAATCTTTCTATTAACTTAATCATCTTTACTATAAAATTTAATACTTATAGTTTCAAGAAAAAGATGTTATTTTATAAAAAAAGCGTATAGGTTTGAAATAACTAATGGTTTGATAAATATATATGTGAACATATTAGATAAAATGATAACACTAGTTACTATAATGTTATTTATAAATCTATGCTTTAATAGTATGTTTTTGCATGCATATAAAGTAGTTTTAAAGGCAAATGATCCTGAAGGTTGGGAAAGAATTAGTCATTTTACTTTTGAGGAAGTACAAGATGATATAGACTTACCAAATAAAATAAAATTATTATCTAATTTAGCCTATTTGTTAGGGATGCAGGGCCTAGAAGAATATCGTTTAATGCTTCCAGTTGCTCTTGATAATGGAGTAAGTCCGGTTGAAGCAAAAGAAGTAATCTATCAAGCAGTTGATTATTTAGGATTGGGACGTGTGATACCATTTTTTGAAGCAACAAATCAAGTTTTACTCAATGGTGGTGTTAAATTGCCATTGCCTAGTCAAGCTACCACTACCATGAAAAATCGTCTTGAAAAAGGTGAAGAAACTCAAATTAGATTATTTGGATCACAAATGAAAGATTTTGCTAAAAAAGGAACTATTAATAAGTGGTTAATAATTGCTTTGGAGATTATTACACCCGAAATGGCCTAGATGATAAAGAGAGAGAAATGGTAACTTTTTGTTACTTAGCTGCTCAAGGAGGATGTGAATCACAATTGTTGGCTCACGCAAAAGCTAATGTAGGTCTAGGGAATGATCAACAATTTTTAACTAAAGTTGTTTTAGCTAATGTTTCATTTATTGGCTATCCTGGCAGCTTAAATGGAATTAATGTTATTAACCAAGTAAAATAATGAATCTATTTAAAGGCGTTGAAATCATTATGGTTTCAGCGTTTTTTATTGTACCTTCGTGGCTAGATAAATAAAAATATAGTAGAATATATGTTCGAAAGGAGCGGGGACCATGAATACCGATGAATTATTAAGTTATGCTATACGACATTTTGGAAAAAACAGTATTAGTGAAGTTAAAGACAATCCTAATTTGGTAGCTTTTAGTTCACCGATTACTAAGAATTGGTTTGCTCTTTTAAATTTAGATCCTAGAAATAAAAGTTTAAATATTAATTGTGGAGATTTTGCAGGAACAATTAAGGACTTACCCGGCTTTTCAGCATCATCCTTAATAAAAGAAACTAAGTGGGTTGAAGTTAGCTTAGGATTAAGTAATCAAAAAATAAAAAAAGCGTTGGAATATGCTTTTAAAATTGCGCTCATGTCCAATAAACGTCCTAATCCCGAAAAATTAATTTATATTTCCGATGATCCTATTAAAAATGGTGAAGAAAGTGTCTATCATGAGCAAAAATTAGACTTTAAAAATTGGAAAAGATCTTCTAGTACACCTCGAGAAGAAACAAACTCTACAGAAGAAAAAATTAATTTGAATTTTGAAGATACCCGGTTTGTTCCTAAAGAAATAAAAAATATGATTGAGTCTTATCAATATTCTTTACCAGGATTTATTCGTAGAGAAAAAAATTTTTATTTACAGGGTAAATTAATGGCTTCATACGAAGATGACTATGAAGGACGCCAATCTTTCTTACGATATTATCCAACTTACCATGACTTAACAGTGGGGCAAGCAAGAACGTATTTTACTTGGCGTACTAAAATTAGACAAAATATTTATGAGAAAATTTCAGATTCATATGCCTACATTTATTTGTATGAATTACTAAACGGGATTGGAATTAAGGATCCAGAAGAAGGATTAGATAAGTTAATTAACTTTAATAAAAATTATGCGCAAAGATTTTCACCGGAGATAGGAGCTTATCTTGAAAGATGGATTCGTGATTATATTGTTTTCTATAATATAAATAAAGCAAATAATACGTTTTTTGTTAAAGAACAAGATAATGATAAAAAGTATGAACGTTTGCTATATCCAGATCAATTTTCTAGTCACGAAGTTGCAGAAAACTTAATCAAGTTATCTAATTATAAGATTTGCAATTGCCCCTTATATAAAAAGAGTATAGAAAAATTTGAATATCTTTTAGTTCTAATTTGGCACAAAATTTTAGATTTACGTAATGATGGATTTGATTTTTTTACTAGTTATATTGCTTATAAGAATCAGATGACAATTCAACTATTTTCAGCTGCTGTATTTAATCATGAGCTAGAGCCACAAACAACTAGCTATGAAATTGATCAAATTAGAAAATATTTTTATGATAAAGAAAAAGATACCTGGTACTGTGAGTCTTACTGGGGACTGACTGGTCAAAAAAGTATTATGGGTAATTTTTTGCATGAAGTAGATCGCGAAATAAGATTACGTTTTAATTTGGGACGAAATTTAAAACCTAGAAAAATAGAGAAACATTATCTTAAAGCTATTAAGGATGGAATTAAAGAGTATCAAATAGAGGAACAAAAATTAAAACAGCCTAAAATTGAATTTAACTTGTCACAGTTATCTACAATTCGAGATGATGCAGCGGGAACACGAGACAGTTTATTGACTGAAGAAGAACTTCAAGCTGAGCAAGAAGAAAAGGAACAACTTGAAGAAGCTATTGTAGATACTGAACAAGAAGACTATGGGTTGAGCTCAGAAGAGATGTCCACCATAATTTTGCTTTTAAAGGGAAAAGACATAAATAAATATCTTAAAGAGCATCATTTAATGGCTGCCGTTATAATTGATAACATAAATGAAAAACTTTTTGATGAATTTGGTGATAATGTCATTGAGTTTATAAATGATATACCTACAGTAATTGAAGATTACCAAGAAGATCTAGAGGATATGTTTTTGAAAGGAACAAACTAAAGTATGGCTATTAATAAAAATAGAAAAGTGCCTAAAAGAATAGCTCAAACTATTTTAAATTCTTTAAAAGGTGGGGTAGTACCTAGAATCGGATTACCATACATTACTGTTGGAAGAAAAGCCGAAGTTGAAGCTTTGTTACATGATGTAGAGCTAATCAAAGACGGAGGAGCTTCTTTTAGATTTATAGTAGGTCGGTATGGCTCGGGAAAGAGTTTTTTACTTCAAACTATTAGAAATTATGTAATGGATAAAAATTTTGTTGTGGTTGATGGTGACTTGTCGCCAGAAAGACGGCTACAGGGTGGAAAAGGGCAAGGATTAGCAACTTATCGAGAACTAATTCAAAACCTTTCCACCAAAACTAGACCTGAAGGTGGAGCATTAACCTTAATTTTGGATCGCTGGATTAATTCGGTTCAAATGCAAGTTAGATCAGAGACAGGATTAAATGATGATGCTCCGGCCTTTGAAGATGCAGTTAATAAGAAAATTTATGCAGTAATTTCTAATCTTTCTGAATTAGTGCACGGGTTTGATTTTGCAAAGTTACTTGAAATGTATTATCAAGCCTATATCAAGGATGATGAGAAAACAAAAGCAAAAGTTGTTAAGTGGTTTAGAGGTGAATATGCCAATAAAACACAGGCTAAGAAAGAATTAGGAGTCGATATTGTAATATCTGATGATGATTGGTATGAGTACTTAAAATTATTCGCATCATTCTTTAGACAAGCTGGATATGCGGGCTTGATGATTATGATTGATGAATTGGTCAACATCTATAAAATCCCAAATAGTATTAGCCGCCAATATAACTATGAAAAGATATTAACAATGTACAACGATGCCTTACAAGGAAAGTCGAAGTATCTTGGAATTATTATGGGTGGAACTCCGCAGGCAATTGAAGATAAGAGACGCGGAGTATATTCATATGAAGCATTGCGCTCACGTCTTGCTAGTGGAAAATTTTCTGAAGCCGGGAATCGAGATATGTATGCACCTGTTATTAAGCTTGATCCCCTTACTCCAGAAGAAATGCTTGTTTTAACTGAAAAACTTGCAGAGATGCATGCTAATCTATATGGGTATGAAAAAGCAATTACAGAAGATGATTTACAAAAGTTCATAAAAATTGAATATTCACGTGTGGGAGCATCAACAAATATTACGCCACGTGAGATTATCCGTGATTTTATTGAATTATTAGATATTGTATGGCAAAATCCAGAGACTGATATTGAAAACTTACTTAATTCTGATAAGTTTTCTTATGCGGAATCAGAGGCAGTTTCTAATGAAAAGTCTGATGATTTTGCTGAGTTTAGAATTTAAATGAAAAATGGATATTTTTACACGTTTTGCTCCCTTTATTCAAGATTATATTTATGAACATAGTTGGAAAAATCTCCGTTCTATTCAAGTTGGAGCAGCAGAAACTATTTTTAATAGTCAAGATAATGTCTTGTTAGCTGCTTCGACTGCTTCTGGTAAGACTGAAGCTGCATTTTTTCCAATTTTAACTGATCTCTATGAAAATCCTCCTCAATCAGTGGGTGTATTATATATTTCCCCACTAAAAGCTTTAATTAATGATCAATACGAACGGTTAAATGAACTTTGCCAAGATGTTGATATTCCAATATGGCGTTGGCATGGCGAAGTGACTCAGACACAAAAGAGAAAATTACTTAAACATCCCTCTGGTATTTTACAAATCACACCAGAATCTTTAGAGTCATTGATGATTAATAAACATATGGATATTCCCAACTTGTTTCATGATTTGAGATATGTTGTAATTGATGAATTACATTCTTTTTTGAGATCTGACCGTGGGGGACAAACTTTTTGTTTAATCGAGAGATTATCTAAAATGGCGGGCGTTGATCCTCGTCGGATTGGACTTTCTGCAACAATTGGTGATACAAAATCTGCTGCTGCATTTTTAGGTGCTGGGTCTAAACGTAAAACTAGAGCTCCTAAAGGAGAAGGAAGCGGGCAAGTTTGGCGGCTATCAATGGAACACTTTTATGATAATGGCCCACAGGCTGATAGTAATGACTTTGATCCCGCTCAACCAGTTTTAGATGAAAAAAGTGACCAAGCTCCAAACACAGCTGATCCATCAATGGCTTATATTTTTGAACATACACGCGGCAAAAAATGCTTAGTCTTTACTAATAGCCGTGAAGAGTGTGAAACAGTTTGTCAGGTATTGAGGCAGTACTGTGAAGTAAAACATGAACCAGATCGTTTTTTAATTCATCATGGTAATCTGTCTGCTGCTTATCGGCAAACAGCTGAGGCAGAAATGAAAGATGAAGACTCTTTGATGACTACTTGTGCTACTGCCACACTTGAATTAGGTATCGATATTGGAAAATTAGAGCGTGCCTTTCAGATTGATGCGCCATTCACTGTATCTGGCTTTTTACAAAGAATGGGAAGGACAGGACGTAGAGGCAATCCTTCGGAAATGTGGTTTGTAATGCGTGAATCACATCCTGAGTCCCGTGCTATGCTTCCTGAGATTATTCCATGGTCTTTATTACAAGGAATCGCTTTAGTTCAACTGTATCTAGAAGAAAGATGGGTAGAACCTCCTGAACCAAATCGTTTACCGTATAGTTTGCTCTATCATCAGACAATGTCTATCTTAGCTTCGAATGGTGAAATGACGCCTGCAGAGCTGGCTTCGCGAGTATTGACACTGCATTATTTTCGGAATGTTAGTCAAGATGATTATCGAGTATTACTTAGACACCTAATTAAAGAAGATCATATTCAGCAAACTGAAAATGGTGGTCTAATTGTAGGTTTAAGCGGTGAGCGTGTAGTTAATAATTTTAAGTTTTATGCTGTTTTTCAAGAAAATGAAGAATATGCTGTTAAGTCAGAGTCAGAAGAGTTGGGAACTATTGTTAAACCACCGCCGGTTGGAGATAAAATAGCGATAGCGGGTCGTGTTTGGGTAGTAGAGGACGTAGATCGTAAACGACATCAAGTATATTGCCATCCTGTTAAGGGAAGAATTCCGGCATATTTCGGGGATGTTGCAGGAGATATTCAACCTGAGATTTTACAAAGAATGAATAAAATTTTAACCGAGAAAAAGCAATACCCATATTTAATGAAACATGCTGTTGCGCGTCTTAAAGAAGTACGTGATACTGCTAAAACTTCAGGGATGCTAGAGAGTAACTTGATTAACTTAGGTGGAAAAATGTGGTGTCTCTTTCCGTGGACAGGGACATATGCATTTTTAGCTTTAGAAAGATTAATCAAAATTAAGTGTGCTAAGCGAATTGGTTTGCGTGGCTTTAATTCTAGTCGTCCGTATTTTATGCAATTTGCAATGGACGTAAGTAAGGAAGAATTTTTAAAAATTTTAGTAGAAGAAGCTAATAAAGATTTTGACCCATTAGAGCTCGTCTATCCAAATGAAGTACCAGTATTTGATAAATATGATGAATATCTGCCCGATGAATTAGTGAGAAAAGAATTTGCTTACAGTATTTTAGATATTGAAGAAATGAGAAAATGCGTTAATAAACTGCAATAAAAAATCCATTCAATCGTGATGATTGAATGGATTTTTAATATTTATTTGTCTTCGTAACCCTTTGGGTGACTCTTGTGCCAGTTCCAAGCAGTAGCAATTACGTCATCAACATCTTCATGTTTTGGCTTCCAGCCTAAAACTTTACGAGCTTTGCTTGAGTCAGCAACTAAGGAGTCAGGATCTCCGCCTCTTCTTGCACCAATAGTATAAGGAATGTCGATACCAGTAACTTTCTTAGCAGCTTCAAGAATTTCTAAGTTAGAGTATCCTTGTGCAGTACCTAAGTTAAAGACATCAGATTTATTAGTGTCCATCACATGCTTAAGAGCTAAGATATGCGCATCAATTAGGTCTTCAACTTGAACATAGTCACGGACGTTAGTACCATCTTTAGTGTTATAGTCATCTCCAAAAATAGTGAAGTTGCCGTCGCCTGCAATAGCACTCTTTAAAATGTTAGGAATCAAGTGAGTTTCAGGTCCGTGATCTTCACCGATTGAACCATCACTTGAAGCACCAGCTACATTGAAGTAACGAAGGGCGATTGACTTAATGCCATTAGCCTTGTCAGCCCAGTGCATAATCTTTTCCATCATCATCTTAGTTTCCCCATATGGGTTAATTGGATTTAATGGAGTGTCTTCAGTAATTGGTAATTTTTTGGGAATACCGTAAGTAGCAGCACTAGAAGAGAAGACTAAATATTTAACTTTAGCATCTTCCATAGCTTGAAGTAGTGAAATCATTCCAGAAACATTATTATCATAGTATTTCAAAGGCTTCTTAACTGATTCACCAACTAATGAGTAAGCAGCAAAGTGCATTACTGCGTCAATATTTTCATCACGTAAGATTTTGCTTACTAAATTAGTATCTTCAATGTCACCTTGATAGAATTTAGCTCTCTTGTCCACAGCCTTTCTGTGACCAGTGTAGAGAGAATCAAGGACAACAACATCGTTTCCTTCTTCAATTAATTTTCTAACAGCGTGAGAACCAATGTAACCAGCTCCGCCGATAACTAATACTCGCATTAACGTGTTACTCCTTTTTAAATAAATAATAACCGAATCAAGTTAATTTTATCATACTAGATTAGTTTAAAAATTCTGATTTGAAAATTTGTGCATTTTGAAATCCTAAATGATCTATTACTGCAAATTGTATTTCTTTAATCGGTGAAGGAGTGCGCCATACATCATGCCACATTTTAGCAACTTCAATTCCACGGAAGCCAAACGCCCCAGCTCCCCAAGCTCCTAAAATTAATTTATCTACTCTTTCATATTCAGCGATGTTTTTTACAAATTCCATTCTTTTTTTAAGTACTATACAAGCTTTTTCATAAGAAATGTTATTATGTTTGGCGATAGTATAACAAGGAGCGGCACAAGTGATAACGTCTAGTGTATTAACAAAACTTCCGTCTAAATTTGTAAATACAATATTAGGAGTATAAATAGCACGATGTTCATATAAGTTTTGATTGAGATGCGTTTGATTCCATCTATAGTATTGAGAAAATTTGGTTAAAACTTGATAAAGATCTGATTGATGACATAAAACTTCTTCTTGAGCTAGTGCTCCGTGTAAGTAGCCTCCTCCTGGGATGGTGTAATTTGCAAAATTAAGAATAGCTACCTTTAGGTTAGGATCTTTTTCTTTTAGAGATATTCCTGCATGTGCTGAATCTCTATTTTTAAAACTTAAAGTAGGGTAATTATTTCCTGTATATTTCTCTTCTGAGACATTGGTAAATATCTTACTTTGTATAGCACTATGATTTATCTCAGCCCTATATTTTTTCTCTATTATTTCATTATGCTTTTTTGCCATTTTTATATGTTGTTCTATAATTCCCATTTTTTTACCTATAAATAAAATGATTTTATATAAAAATTATAGGCATAAAAGATGCAAATTAATATTATATGTATAAAATAATAGTTAAAAGAATAAACTTGTAAAAAGTAAGGGGAAATAATATGGAGACAATTAAAAACATAATTATCGGCTTTGGAAAAGGTGGGAAAACTTTAGCTAAGTTTCTAGCACAAAAGGGAGAAGAAGTATTAGTAATTGAAAAATCTAATAAGATGTATGGAGGTACTTGCATTAATATTGCCTGCCTACCTTCAAAAAGATTAATTATTGAAGCCGCAAATGGTGTTTCTTATGTAGATTCAGTAAATGGTAAAAATGAAATGACTGCACAATTGCGGGAGAAAAACTATCATATGCTTGCAGACGAAAAGACTGTAACTGTATTAGATGGAGAAGCGCATTTTATTGCTGATCATGAAATTGAAGTAAAACTTCCTAATGGTAAAAAAGCTCAGTATAAAGGAGACCGTATTTTCATTAATACTGGTGCAGTTCCAGTGATGTTACCAATTCCTGGCTTAAAAGAAAGCAAGTATATCCTTGATTCAACTCAAGCCATGGATGAAAAGAAGATGCCAAAGAATTTAACAATTATTGGAGCGGGATATATTGGGTTGGAATTTGCTAGCATGTTTGCAAAATATGGTAGTAAAGTTACAGTGCTTGATCATAATAAGGAATTTTTAGCCCGTGAAGATGAGGATATTAGTAATGCAGTAAGAAAAGATATGGAAGATGCTGGTATTAAGTTTGAACTTGGCGCTGATATTGAAAAGATTACTGATGAAACAAGTGATGCAAAAATTACCTATCAAATAAATGGAAAAAGAAAGACGATTAGTGCAGACCGAATTTTGGTAGCAACTGGTCGTAAACCAAATACTGAAAACGTAGGTTTAGAAAATACTGCGATTGAAACAACTGATCGTGGCGCTATAAAAGTAGATGATTTTCTAAGAACTACTGTGGAGAATGTGTGGGCAATCGGGGATGTTAAAGGTGGTCTTCAATTTACGTATATTTCTTTAGATGATTTTAGAATTATTAAAGATCAACTGTTTGGTACGGGTGCTCGCATGGTCAGTGACCGAAAGGTAATTCCTTATAGTGTATTTATTTCACCCGCCTTATCTCAAGTTGGTTTAAATGAGAAGCAAGCAAATAAATTAGGAAAAGAATACAAGTTATTTAAATTGCCAGTTACAGCAATTCCTAAAGCAAAAGTTGCAAAAGACAATAGAGGTTTATTTAAGGCACTCGTTGACCCAGAAACTGAAAAAATTCTAGGGGCTACACTTTATGGAATTGAATCATATGAATTGATTAACATGATTTCTTTAGCAATGAAGGCCCATTTATCCTATACAGTTTTAAGAGATCAGATTTATACTCATCCGACAATGTCTGAAGCTTTTAATGACTTATTTAAATAAATTAATTGTAAAAAGCCAAATTTTATGAAAAAAGCAAAAGGTACTTTTATAATGTAAGTAATTAAAGAAATGAGGAAAAATATGAAATTTAATTCAGTTGAAGATACATATACATTGAATAATGGTGTCAAAATTCCGATTATTGGTTTTGGTACTTGGCAAACTCCAGACGGGGATGTGGCAAAACACGTAGTTGAAGCAGCATTGAATAGTGGATATAGACATATTGATACTGCTGCAGCTTATGGAAATGAAGAAAGTATAGCAGAAGGAATTAAGAATAGTGGCATTAACCGCCATGACTTATTTATTACTACTAAACTTTGGAATTCAGATCACGGTTATAAGGAAGCAAAAGCTGCAATTGATAAAAGTTTGCAAAATTTAGGGACAGATTATTTAGATTTATATTTAATTCACTGGCCTAATCCACTGGCTCTTCGAGAACACTGGGCTGAAGCAAATGCAGAAAGCTGGAGAGCTATGGAAGAAGCAGTTAAGGCGGGTAAGATTAGAGCTATTGGAGTTTCTAATTTTAGAAAGCATCACCTAGAGGAATTGCTTAAAACTGCAGAAATAAAACCAGTCGTTAACCAAATTATGCTTAATCCAAGCGATTTACAATCAGATGTGGTGAAAGTAAATGAAGAGTTAGGATTATTAAGTGAAGCATACAGTCCATTAGGCACTGGTGGTTTATTAGGAAATGAAGTTGTTGGCGAAGTAGCTAATGAAGTCGGAAAATCACCAGCTCAAGTTTTAATTCGTTGGTCGCTAGAACACGGATTTTTACCTTTACCTAAATCTGTTCATGATAAATACATTGCAGCCAATATTGATGTATTTGATTTTGAATTAAATGATGAGCAGATGAGCAAATTAGATAGTTTGCATGGAGTTAGCGGCTTAGCTACTGATTCAGATACGGCTAACTTTTAATTAAAAGTCGAAGTAGTGGTACTTCGACTTTTTTTATTTGTAAAATTTTTATGATACTTTACAGGGAAAGAAAATCTTTGTTATAATTCTAGTGTTAATGCTGAATTAGCTCAGTTGGTAGAGCGCTTCCCTCGTAAAGAAGAGGTCGCCAGTTCGATCCTGGCATTCAGCACACAGGGTATTAACTAAGAGTCTTTCAAATAAAGTTTTAGAAAACTTTATTTGGCAGGCTCTTTTTTTACACTAATATTCAATATAACCTAAAAAAGCAGGGCTGGGGCTCTGCTTTTTTAGGTATACTAGTAGAAAAATGAAATGAGTGAGATTATGACTTTAATTTATACACGCTATGCCACTAACGCTGATTTATCAAATATCATGGTTATTATTAATGAAGCAAAAGACTTTCTAAAGCAAAGCGGGAGTAGTCAATGGCAGGGAACCTATCCGGACGAAGATACAATTTTAACTGATATCAAAAATAAAAGTTCCTTGGTTTTAATGGTAGATGATAGGGTGGCAGGCTATGCGGCAAGTGTTGTTGGAATAGAGCCAACTTATCAGAAAATAAATGGAGAGTGGGAAAATACTAACGATGATTATGCTACTTTTCATCGCTTGGCTATTAGTAGTAAGTATCGCGGGATGCATTTAGCTAATTTTATGTTTTCAGATTTGATTTCAATTATGGTAAATCAAGGAATTAAAAATTTTAGAATTGATACATCACGTAAAAATCAAATTATGCAACATTTAGCTTTAAAAAATAATTTTATTGAACGTGGGATTATTATGGTTGATGAAGATCCAGAGGATCCTAGTCGTTTAGCATATGAACTAAATCTATAATTTGATATGTTTGTTCAAAATTACTACTCCAATAATTAGCAATAGGATTGCTACTGCATGAATTAAAATTTGCATTGGTTCACCATGCGCAGTAATTAAATTTCTTAAAAGGGCTGTAATTCCTAGACTCATTAAAAAGTTTAAGCTTGTATGACCCATATGCTTTAAGGCTGTCACAATCATAGCTGAAAATTCAAAGAATAAGAAGAAAGTGACTATTTCATCTAAAACTTTCGTAGGTATGTTAATTAAATTATTGCTAATCATAATACGACCTATTGCAAATAATTGACTAAACATCAGGATAAGCATTAAGGCTCCTAAAATTCCTAAAGCAATTATGGTAAAAAAGCGTAGAATATTAGCATATTTACTAGCTGTTTTATTAAGTTTCTTCATTATATATGTACCTTTCAATTACAGATAAGAATATTTTTACGCTTTTTAGTTAATTTTTCCAGAGGTGTTGTACGCCTTAATTTCATTAAAGAATGATATCTTTAATATAGGAGAGTCTAAAAATTACTTATGAGGTATTAAAAATGCCGTTTACTTTTTCTGAAATTATTGTTTTATTTTTTACATATTCTGTAATTGGCTGGATATGGGAAACAATCTATTGTTCGATTAAGGATCATCATTATGATTATCGGGGATTTTTGTTTGGGCCTTATTGTCCCGTATATGGCTTTGCAGTAACAACGATTTTAATCTGTACCTATCGGATTCAAAATAATATTTTCCTATTATATGTAGTTGGTGTAATAGTAGCGACAATTTTTGAGTATTTCGCTAGTGTATTTTTACAGTATGTTTTCCATATGAAGTTATGGGACTATTCTCATCTATGGGGAAATATTCAAGGCCGGGTTGCCCCAATTATTTCTTTATTTTGGGGAATAGGGGTAGTCTTTCTTGTAAAAGTTATTCAGCCATTTATTCAAAAGTTAATTACTTGGGAAGAAATAAAAACACATGGCTATCTTGCTTTAATAATAGTAATTGTGATGGGAACTGACTTTATCCTTACTATCTTTAGTGTAGAGAAACTACATATAAGTACTAAAAGTTGGAATGAACGTTTAAATACTCGTATAAAATTAGATGAGACCAAATTAAATCAGGCCTTTGATAAATTAATGGGAACATTATCTTGGAATCAGAAACGATTCCTTACAAGCTTTCCGCAGTTAAAGTTTACAGATACAAAGAAATTTAACCAATTTAAGAATAGATGGATAAAGAAAAGAAGAGAGAGTTAAGGAAAATGACTCTCTTTTCTTTGTTTTGCTACAGAAAGATTACATCGTTACATTATTGTAACTTAAGGCGCAAATATTACAGGAATGTAACAAGATGAAATATATCCTTAATTTTCTAGGAACTATTCTGCAATATTGAGCATGTATTATATAACTTGTAAAAAGAAATGACGAATTAATGATTCAAATCGAATTTATCAAGGAGAGAATTTAATTTTGGATATGCTTAATAAAAATTTGAAATCTACTTTAACTAAAACTGCTGCAGCTGCTGCCCTTACTTTAGCAGGTGCTGCAATTGTAAATAACACTCAAAATACTGCAAAGGCTGCAGAAGTTACTGTTGGCCAACAAGAAAAAGTTGTTACAATTAACTACCTTCCACACAAGAGCATTGCTGTTTGGAATTCATACGGTCCTGACAAGCAAATGACTGGTCAATACTTACCACATGCAACTGCTTGGAAAGTTATTAGAGCTGCATATGATGCTGCTGGTAACAAGTGGTATGATCTTGGTGCAAACCAATGGGTAATGGCTAAGTACACTCGCTTAGGAAAAGATACTGTTGATCCTAACGTTGCTTCAGAATTGTTTACTTCACAAGCAAGTTCATACAATACTGTTGCTCAAACTCAAACTACTCAAGGTTCATACTCAGCACCTAAGACTTCTGTAGGTACTTACTCTTCAGTACAAAGTACCCAACCTGCTCAAAGTACACAACAAACCCAACAAGCACAACCGGCACAATCTCAATCAAGTTACACTTCAAATGTATCTGGTTCTGAAGCAGCAGCTAAAGCTTGGATTGCAGG
>CANPPJ010000031.1:0-13794 GCA_947575965.1 uncultured Lactobacillus sp.
TGTACCATGTCAAAGAAAAAGTAGTGTTAAGAGAGTGCATTGTCATTTTAGTAACTATCTTTAATCCAAATATTGTTGTCTTAACACTAGTTTCATTAATACTAAATAGCTCTACAATGTAATCAAGAAAAAAACAAATTAAATATACAAGGCTACTCAGCGTAAAAGTTTTCCAATATTTCATACAACTTTTTCTCCTATATTTATTATTTTTTTCATCCTAGCATAAGCAACGCTCATATTTATTGCATTGTATTATATTTATTACAGCTATGTCGGCCAGCTACCTATAAGATCTTCATATCCATATTCTATTAAAATTTTTTGAATATTAGCTAATTCCTGTTGATCATTTTCAAATAATGCCAACATATAATACGCATGAAATCTATATATCATAAAATGAAACGATGTTACGTTATTTAAAATATAATCAATAATTTCTTTAATAAAGCAGGCATCTTCCGCACTTTTATACTTTTTTTGATCGTAACAAGTTACTAGATAGTTTTCGAAAATTCTAACATATCTTTCTAGCATTAATTCCGACTCTACTTTTTTCTCTGTACTGTATGCAATAAATGTTTTATACGAGAAGATAAGATTTCATGCTTCCATAATGGCATTGTATTAGCCAATAATCTTAAAAGTGCTGGAGATTTAATCCAATTCTCTTTATCAAATTCTTTATATATTTTTTGACATATTTCATCATTTATATTATCCAGTTGATTATTAAAGTAAGCAGCTGTTACTTGCGCTCTAAGTTTTAGTATTTCATCAGAGGATGAACGAATAATTTTATTTTTGTAATAATTTATACTCTTAATATTTTTAGAATTAACAGCATACTCCATTTTATTTTGTAGCATTCTATCTATTTGAGCTTCTGACGTTACATAAGAGTCCATTACCAAATTATAAAAATAATTTATATCTACTTCATGCTTAATTAAAAGCATTATTAAGCTTTCAGCTCTAATTCCACTTTTTCCACTTTCAACAAGTGCATAAAAAGGTCTTTGTACTATTCCCTCACACATTTTAGCTTGACTTAATCCTAGATTAAGTCGAACTTCTCGTAAAGCTTCTCCAATCTTCAAATTACTCTCCCTTTTTAATCATACAAATTAACCCATATTTTTGTTAGTATAATATATACAATTTAAAAATAACAGTTTTCATTTAAAAAATAAAAAAATATCCTTAAAGAGCAACACTCCTTAAGGATATTTTTTTAATTAAATTTCATTTTCATGGTTTTCTTGTTGACCATCACGAAGAGCTTGTTTTTCTAATTTTTTAGCTTCTTCTTCAAAATATTGCCCCTTATTTACTTGGTAGTACTTCTTATATCTAGCATAGTAGTTATGGAACATGTAGTGCATCAATAACCAACGTTTTAAGCTACGATCTTTATCATAGAAGACAGTTGTACCGTAGTGACCCTCGTCAATTAACTTTTCAGCTAAGCGTTTTGAACCGTTGTCGTAAGCATATTCCTTAAAGATCTTCTTTGGAACACCAAGCCACAACATATAGTTAGCCCCATCTTTATTTCCATAAACTGTTGGCTTATCTTTCAAATTATCTTCAACATAATCATCTACATACCACTTAGCTAAGTTATAGCCATTTAAAGTTACATAGAAACTTGAACGACCTTGACGGAGGTTGATCTCAAAGAATTTGTATTCGCCATCTCTTGGATCGTACTTAATGTCAAAGTTAGCCATACCAGTATAGTTCAATTTTTCAAGGAATGATTGAACAGTATCGTAAAGCTTTTGGCTGAAGGCTGGCAAAATTGCCATGTAATTACCGATAGATTGAGGAGTTGGGTCTTCAAGAAGTGGGTGACCTAAGCACATCATCTTAACCTTGTGATCTTTATCAACATAAGCATTAAGAACACGCATGTTAGAATCATCGCCTGGAATGAAATCTTGTAAAATCAAGTCTTCAGTATAACCATTGGTGTAGATCTTACCAACGATATCTACTAATTCTGCCTCATCGTGAATAGTAAAGGCTTTTTTACGGCCTTCAAATTGACAATTCAACCATGAAACTGGATCTTCTGGCTTTAATTCAACTGGATAATCAAATGGTAAATTCAAATAATTTTCAGCCTTATAATCATCCATAGTCACAATCTTAGTGTGTGGATATGGAAGACCATACTTTTCAGCAATTTCGTAGAAACCTTCTTTAGAAATTAGCTTCTCTAACAAATCATAATCAATATAAGGAACAACAAAAGTATCCTTCAATTCATCCTTATGCTTAGCTAATAATTCTGCGTATCCATCTCCACAAGCAATTAAAATAACTGGTTCTGGATGATTCTTGTATTCTTCAATCTTTTGCTTCATAACGTTCATAAAGCCTGGATCTTCTTCAAAGCCTTCATGAACTTCTACGTCAACAATTTTAGAATAGCGCGTTGCTGCTAATTGACTAGCAGCCCAAGCTTGAACCTTAATTCCATAAGCCTCGTTGAAGGAGCGGGCCATTCCGTAAACATTGATATCACTACCTAATAAAATAGGGGTAAATTTTGCTTGTACCATTTTGTATCCGTACTTCTCTCTAACTTTAATTAAACAAGTCTGCCACTTTCGATTAATTCTGCTACTTCTGGTTGAACATGTTGATACTTCTTAACAGTTTCATCATAATCAACAAAGAATAACTTGTACCAAACTAGGAAAGTGTAAATAGCCCAAATTTGACGACGAGCTGAACCATCGCCCTTGTAGTTATCATCAAGTAATTTAACAATCTTCTTTTGGTCAAAAATATCATCTACAAAGTCTTCAGTAAATAATTCTCTAACTTGTTTGTAAAATCTTGGTTCCTTAAGCCATTGCTTAATTGGAGTTGGGAAACCAAGCTTAGGTCTTTGAGCCCATTCTTCTGGTAAGACCTTCTCAGATGCTTTACGAAGAGCATATTTAGTATCGTGACGGTTAACTAGATATTTAGTTGGAATTGAGTTAGCAAGTTCTGCAATCTTCTTATCAAGATATGGCACACGTAATTCTAGAGAGTGAGCCATTGAGATCTTATCTGCTTTTTGCTCAATATCATTAAGCATAAAGTGGTGAAGATCAATATATTGCATTTGCTTAACTTCATCGATATTTTTAACTTTCTTAAAGTCTTCTTGATAAATACCGTTAACTGTCAAATCATTCTTGTATTTATCACGCAAAATACCATTAGCATCTTTAGAAGTAAAGATGGTTGGATAGTCCATATCATAAATGACAGATTGTCCAACATAAAATTCACTTGGCTCTGCCAAGTTAGTATACATATGTACTTTACCTGGGAAGTTAGGCATCTTCTTAATCTTATGAGCTAAACGAACCCGACTCTTCTTAGGTAATTTCTTAAGGCCAGCAGTAAAGACCTTAATTACATCATTATGGGTATGCATGCCGTAGTTAACGTAGCCTGCAAATAATTCATCGGCACCTTCACCAGAAAGGGCAACAGTAACATGCTTTCTAGCTAATTTACACAAGTACCATAATGGAATAATAGATGGGTTAGCATCTGGTTCGTCCATGTGATATTGCATTTCTGGGAAGTCGCGCATTGCTTCATCTGCATCAACTTTATCTGCAAAGAATTTCCAGCCGTGTAAGTCAGAAAGTGCCTTAGCCTTTGATGCTTCATTATATGTAGAATCATCAAAAGAAACTGAGAAGACATCTTCAGGGTCAAGTAAACTAGTTAAGTAAGAAGAATCAATACCTTCAGATAAGAATGCACCAACTGGTACGTCCGCATTTCTGTATAAATCAACAGTTTCTTTTAAGTCTTCATTGATTTTATCTAAGGTTTCTTCAAAGCTTAGACTATTTTCAACATACTTAGCATCCCAGTATTGATGAGTCTTCATTTTGCCATCTTTGTATTCAAACCAATGACCTGCTGGGAAGCGGTAAACCCCCTTAAAGAAAGTTTCCTTTAAGTCATTATATTGGTTCATTAAGTATGGCTTAACTGCTTCAGTATTTAATTCCTTTTTAAATCCTGGGTAAGCTAAGAAGCTCTTCAATTCACTACCAACAATTAACTTGCCATTTTGGTCTGAGTAGTACATTGGCTTAATTCCGAAGAAGTCACGAGCCCCATATAAAGTCTTGGTATTGTCATCCCAAATTACAAAGGCAAACATACCACGAACTTTCTTCAATAAGCCATCCATTCCCCATTCTTCATAGCCGTGAAGCAAAACTTCAGTATCAGCCTTAGTAGTAAAGGTATGACCTGCATCAATTAATTCTTTTCTTAATGGTTTAAAATTATAAATTTCCCCATTAAAAATAATTGCTCTACTTTTATCTTCATTAAAAATTGGCTGACTTCCACCACGAAGGTCAATAATTGACAAACGTCTAAAACCTAAAGCCACCTTATCATTAGTATATTTTCCATCGGAAGATGGACCACGGTGTTTAATTGTATCCATCATTCCTTGAATAGCACAGTTTTTATCCTTTAATTCAGGATCAAAAAACGCACAAATTCCACACATAAGTAACTTTCACCTCAAAATAAACAGTAGTCTTATTATAAGCTATTTACATTTCAAAAATTAAATTCGATAGAATCGTCTCTTAGAAGCAGCCCCATATCCAAATACTTGTAATAAATGTCTTTGAACATCAACATTTACTATATATCCAGCTGCTTCATTAGCATGATCCATCTGTCTATTCCAGCGCTTATTATATTGCGTAGTAAGCGCATGGTTAGGGCCCATTAGAGCCGAGCAATTAAAAAATATATATTGTATACCGTTAATGCGATATTGGTCTTCAGTATGACGGTGTCCACATAAATATGCAACTATTTTTGCATTTTTTATCTTTGTGAAATCAAAGCTGTTAGCTAGGGTAAATTCAGGAGGAACATCCCTCGAATTAAGATAGCCTTTTTCACGTTGATTGAAGGCAACCATTAATTCATGTAGAGAACGCCCATTAAATTTCAAGGCATTCGTTCCCTTGCGAGTAATAGGATTTGCATGACTCATGAAAATAATTGTTTTACCATTTGAATTTTCAAGAATTTCGATAATTTCTTGCATCTGATCTTCACGAATCGCTAAAGCAAGTTTAGTATCGTATTTTTTCTTACCTTGCTCATCTAGCTCATAAGGTAAATCAGATGTATTGACTGTAATGATTCTGACGTCATCTTTATCAAAATATGCAACCCCGTGCTTGCGCGTGATATAGTGAATACCATCTTGCGCATACATACTTGGCCACATTATATCTTCAAATTCATTTTCCGGAAAACTAGCTTTCAGATCATGATGCTCATCAAATTTATCATTTTCATCGTGGTTGCCCTTGATGACAGCAAAGTTAGTTTTTTTAGATCTAAACGTTCTAGACAAAGATATCAACTCTGCTTCGCCAACTAATCCTGGATCGGATCCATCCATCCAATCACCTAAATGAGCTTTTAAATCTAAAACATCTTTATCTTCAAGATAATTAAACTCTTTAACATGCCGAAGTCCGTTATGTCCATAAAAATCAATACTATCAGCATCTTTATAGTGTGTATCGGTTAAAACACCGATATTAATTGAGTTATAGCCATCTCGGCTATGCTTTTTCACATAATCTACTAACTGATCTAATTGATCTTCAACGATATAACGACGTCCTGTCTGCTTATTAACAAATGCAGTATAACGGTTTAATCTTTTATCAAACTTTCGAACATAAGCTGGTGCTAAATCAGACGCATTAATCGAACGTAAAGCTTGGTGTAAGACATTGTCAGTATCTTTATAAACAATAAGCTTATATTCTTCACCATGTGGAGTTCCTTCAGGCGCTCCAACGTTATACTCACCAACAGTCATATACTTTTGCATTCCATCAAATGGAATATTACTTTTCTTCCGCATCATCTTCCGGGTAACACCGGAAAATTTATCAATCATACCCTTGGTTTTCTTGATAATTTTCATGATACTCTTCCCCACTCATCACACAAAAAAAGGCCTTTAGTTGGCCTTGGGGTTAATTATTTGCCAAAGCATTTGCGGCAAGACCCAATGATAAAACCGCATCTTTAGACAAAACCTTTTTCAAATCATTAGGAGCAATAGCTCTCACAGCGCCAATGACTTTTAAACTATATAAAAGTACATGTAAATCAGTGGCACGATCATAGCTACCATCTTGCAATGGATCCTCATGATTATAGGTTAAATTAATCTCATCTTGATCTACATATCCATCTACGTGGTTAGTTAAAATACGATCATTTAATTCACGTAATGGTTTATCTAAATGTAGTAAAGTTAATTTACCATCAGATTCACTATTATAGTATTCATCTTGAGTCATATCAAAGTATTCTTCGATTGGCTTATCAAGAATATCCAAACTATTAATTTCATTATAAATTCTCTTGGTATTCAGGTCTTGTTGGCCGTTGATAATTTTTTCTTGTGATAAAGCCATATCGTCAGCCAATGTCATGGTAGTTAAATTATCCATATTGTCCTCCTTGAAATACAACTTCCATTATAACAAAAAAGTTCTTTTTTTCCTGTACTTATGCATATTATAGGTAGATATTACAAAAAATTTTATAATTTACCAAAATAAAAACGAGTAGTTCCGATTTTACTACTCGTTTTATTAATTAATTAAACTAATTTCTTTCGAATCCAGCCAGAAATCCAGTCAATAACAACAACCATGACAATAATCCCAACTAGAATTACACCAACACGATTCCATTGACGGTATTGCAAGGCAATAATTAATGGATAACCAATACCACCAGCACCAACTAAACCTAGAATAGATGCTGAACGGATTGAAACATCAAATCGATACAAAGTGTTAGAGATTAAGGCTGGCATTAAGTTAGGCATTGTGGCAAACATAATAATGTTAAACTTAGATCCACCAGCTGCAGTAACGGCTTCATTTGCCCCTTCTTCAAGGTTTTCAATTGCTTCTGAGAACAATTTAGCAAGCATACCAACTGAGTGGAAACCTAATGCTAATACCCCGGCTGCAGAACCTGGTCCTACGGCTTTAATAAACATCAAAGCTAAAACAATTTCGGGGAATGAACGAATAACGGCTAATACAACTTTTCCTGAACGGGATGTATACCATTTCTTATGACGCGTATTAGCTGCCCAAAAGGCGAAAGGTAGAGAAATAATTGCAGAAATAAAAGTACCCAAGAAAGCAATACAGATTGTTTCCCATAATTGAGAAATTAAATCTTCACCGCTTCCGTTATATACATATGACCAGTCAGGATGAAAAATTCCGGCTACAATAGCTCCTGCAATTTGACCTGCACTTGCCTTTATTCCGCCAAAATCCATTCCTACAAATGACCAAATAATTAAAATGATAGTAACAATGGCAATTGTCCAGTGTTGAACCTTCTTCTTAGTATCCACTGGTTTAGGAGGTAATTTTTTCATTGTAGTATCCATTATTTCATCAACGCCTCCCGAGATTTAGTAGAAATGTAGTCGATAATAACTACGACAACGATAATAACTAAGATAATCATACCGGTCTTAGCATAGTCAAAGACTTGAAGAGTTTGTTGTAAGTACAAACCAATACCACCGGCACCAATATATCCAAGAACTGTTGAAGCTCTGACATTAATTTCAAATGCATATAAAACATAAGAAATAAAGTAAGTAATTATTTGTGGCATCACAGCAAAATGAATAATTTGTAGTTTATTTGCACCAACGGCTGTTAAAGCTTCGATTGGACCTGGGTCAATTGTTTCAATTGCTTCATAGAATAATTTAACAACCACACCAAATGTAAATACGGTTAAGGCTAGAACACCGGCAACTGGACCAATACCTACAACGGCAACAAAGATTGCACCTAAGAGTAGGTCTGGAATAGTTCTAACAATATTCATAATTATTCTTAGAATTCCAGTAACGGCCTTATTCTTAACAATATTTCTAGCGATTAAAAGAGAATAAACAAAGGCGATGGCTGATCCCATTACAGTTCCTAAAATTGCCATTTTAATTGTTTCAATTAAAAGTGGAACTGCTGTAGCGGCATATCCCCAATCGGGGTGACACATTTGAACAAAAATATCAGTGAATTGACTAAAGTTATTAAATAAAACACTAATATGGGTATTTGTTACATCTACTGAAAGAAAGAGACCTAAAACCATAATTACGACCCATACAAGGTTCATAATTTTGAATTTCTTTTTAGGCAATTCAGCTAAATGCTGTTCCTTAGATTTAGGCATCTTCTTCCCCTTTCTTGCCATTTCCACCATTGTAAATATCGTCAAAGACAGCTTGAGAAGTTTCACTCATCTTACCATCATAAACAATTTGACCTGCACGAACACCGATTACTCGATCTCCAAATTCCTTAGCAAGTTCTACGCTGTGAAGGTTAGCAACTACAGTCATCCCGTATTCTTCATTAAGCATCTTCAAATCATGCATAACTCGACGTGAAGTTTGAGGATCAAGTGAAGCTGTTGGTTCATCAGCTAAAATAATCTTAGGATTTTGAGTAAGTACACGAGCAATAGCAACACGTTGCTGTTGTCCACCGGAAAGTTGATCCGCACGAGTATAAACTTTATCTGCTAAGTCAACACGTTGCAATGCTTCATATGCTTTTTGCTTATCTTCCTTAGTAAATAGGTTAAAAGTTGTTTTCCAAGTTGGATAGTAACCTACTCGGCCAGTTAAAACATTGCGTAAAACACTTGAACGTTTAACTAAGTTAAAGCTTTGGAAAATCATTCCAATATCACGACGAATTTCGCGTAAGTCTTTACCCTTAGCAGAGGTAATTGACTTGCCATCAATTATAATATCTCCCTCTGAAACATCTTGTAGACGGTTAATTGAACGAAGTAAAGTAGACTTACCTGCACCAGATAGACCTACTACTACTATAAATTCTCCCTTATCAATATTTAAGTTAATATCCTTTAAACCAACTGTTCCGTTATCATAAATTTTACTAACGTTTTTTAGTTGAATCATCGGCTGATTAGTAGCTGCCATTTAATTTAAAAATCTCCTTAACATTATTTAAATTGACTACAGTGCATAAAAAGATAATCGTCTTTTAGAGACAATTATCTTTTACTAACTAAGCTTTATTTAATTGACTATTTCTTGTCCTTGGCAATAATCTTGTCGTACTTACGAACAATATCGAAGTTACTGTCCTTAGACTTAGTGTAGCCTTCGTGACTATAAATTGATTCGATAATCTTCTTACCTTCTTTAGATTCACCAACTTCAATAAATGCCTTTGCAAGTTTCTTTTGGAAGGACTTAGACATATCACTTCTAACAGAAATAGTATCGTTAGGAATTGGCTTAGTGAAGTAAATTGGGACAACTTGGTCCATAATCTTAGGATTGTCTTTTTTAACAGTGTTACGAGCATCTTCAAACACAAATGCTGCGTCAGTATCACCATTTAATACATTCAAAACTGCTTGGTCTTGGCCAGTAACAGTAACTAACTTACAATCCTTTGGCACATCCAAACCTTTTTCTCCAAGTTCAGCAATTGGGAAAACATAACCTGCTGAAGAAGTTGGGTTTTGAACTGAAATACTCTTGCCTTTTAGATCCTTCCAAGATTTAATTTTAGAACCTTTCTTAACAAGAATTTCTGCTCTATAGTAATCAACTAATTTATTAGTTGCCTTACCACCAGGTTGCTTAACGCCGTAACGTTGAGATTGAAGTAAAACGTCAGCAGCTCCTTGTTTATGAGCTAATACATAACCATCAGGTGGTAAGAAACCAACATCAACTTTTTTAGATTTCATAGCTTCAACAACTGTGTTGTAATCAGTTGACATTGAAACATGAACTGGAATTCCAAGCTTTTTAGAAAGCATTTTTTCTAAAGGCTTAGCACGAGCTTCAAGCTTATTAGCAGCTTGACTAGGTACAAATTGGATAGTCAATGATTTTGGTGTATAACCATCCTTTGAACTGTTTGATTTATTAGAACAAGCAGTTGCAACAACAGCAAGTAAAATTGCAAAAAGGCCTACTAAGACTTTTTTGAACTTTTTCATCATTTCCTCCTAATGAAAAACATTAAATGACAAATACAAAAAAAGACCCAATATGATGAGCTGACAAAAAGAGCTAATCACATTGAGCCAGAAAAGTCACTAAAAAAACAACGAAAGCGCCAATACCAATGAAGACTGATTCCCCGAAGGAACCAGCCCAAGAACGAGCCACTGAATCTTGGTTACAGCTTATAATGTTGTAATCGAAATTCATCATTATCGTTCTTCCTTTCTCCTAGTACTGACGTTCGTTCTTAAGTATCATACCAAAAATATTCGTACTTGGATACTATTATTTTAATGTAAGCGCTAGTAATTATTAATTAGTTAAATTGGATCGATCCATTTTATAAAAAAATCACTCCATTAGTGACAACAGAGTGAATTTTATAATGTTCGTTTTTTAAAAATACTTTTTCTTAGGCTTTGCAACCTTGTTATTGTCAAGATCAGTCTTAACAATTAACACATCTGATAAAGCATGTTGGTTAACATACGCAGTAACGCTACCCATTAACATTCTTTCAACTGCGTTCATACCAGTTGCACCCATAATAATCAAATCGTTGTGGTGATCTTTAATAAAATCAACTGCAATAATTCTCTTAGGTGAGCCATAACGAATATGGTAAGAAACATCAGTAAAGTTAAAATGTTCCTTAGCCCATTCTTTTAAACTCTTTAAATACTCTTCGGAATCTTGCGTCATTTGATAAATGGTGTCCCCAGAAATCAAAGTATCCTGCATTTCTCCCATAAATTGACGAGTATCAATAACATTCAATACATCAAGATGAGCATTGTTATCAAGAGCAATCTTTACTGCTTTATCAAACGCACGCTCTGCTGTTTCAGAACCATCAACAGGAACTAAAATGTTGTCGTAATCTTCTACCATAAGTAATCATCTCCGCATGGAATTTGCATCTTTACATTGTAATTTTACCATTAATTATAACAATTAATAAGTCTGTTTTCTTTTTATAAATCCGAGAAAAAGAAAATATCTGTCACAAAATGTGTTAAAGTATTAATACTGTACTTAAATAACTATAGTGAGGAAAAATACTAATGAGCGAAAATTATGAGACGAAATTAATTGGCATCCAAAATGGTCGCAATTTCCGCGAACTTGGAGGCTATAAAACTATATCCGGTCAGACAATCAAATATAACAAATTGCTTAGAACTGGTAATTTAGCTGATCTTTCTTCATCAGACTTAGAATTATTACAGAAGCATGGCGTTAAGTATGACGTTGACTTTAGAACCGAGAAAGAAAAAAATGATCATCCCGATCGTGTTCCAGAAGGCGCTAAATATGTTTTTGATCCAGTTTTTAGTGATGATCTAACTAATGCATCTAAGGGAATCTTTGCTTTAGAAGAGAATGCCGAAAAAGATCCTGAATTTGGTTTCAAGCATATGTTCTTTGCTTATGAAGATATGATCAATGGACAAACTGCTCAAAAGGCTTACCGCAAATTCTTTGACCTTTTGCTTACAAATGATAAAGACAAGAATGCTCTTCTTTTCCACTGTACTGCCGGAAAAGATCGGACAGGGTTTGGAGCTTTGTTGATCTTATCAGCATTAGGAGTACCTTTTACTACTATCAAATATGACTATACTCTGACTAATATCACAACAAAAAGTTTTGTTGATGCAATGCTTAAGCAAGCAGCCGCTGACGGCTCTAGCAAGCGTGTATTGCAGTCTATTAAGGATATTCAGTCAGTATATCCAGAATACTTAGACCATGCTGTACATGTCCTAAACCAGCAATACGGAGGAATCAATGAATATCTTCGTTCTACCATGAAGCTCTCAAGCAGTGATATCATGGATCTTAGGAGAATCTATCTTGAGGATTGATATAGATTATGGATATTCCAAAATATTTACAAATTGAAAATGAGCTAAAACAAGAAATTATCTCTGGAAAATTTAAATATGGAGATAAATTTTATAGCGAAGCTCAATTAAAAGATAAGTTTAATGTTTCTTCAATTACAGTTATTCGAGCTGTAAAGGATCTTGTCAAGGCAGGCTACTTAGTTCGTCATCAAGGAAAAGGCACTTTTATTTCACGATCAAGAAAAGATAAATTAGTTCGTCTTAGTGATAATGAAGTGTTCTCAATTAAACAAGAGGAAGATTCAGTTAAAGTTTTGAAACTTCAAGAAGAAAAGCACAGTGAAATATTAAAAAAACTCGGCTTATCTAAATATGATAGTTACTACTATATTGAACGTTTACGTTTAATTGGTGACACTCCATTTATAGTGCACCGTTCATTCATACCAGCTAAATTTATTAACCGAGATTTAGCTAAAGATCCGAATAATTATCATAGCATCTATGGAACTTTGCAAAGCGATAAGCAATTGTATCTATTTGATGAGCCCTTTACTGAAACAGACACAATTGTAAAAGCTGATAGCGAAATTAGTAAGCAACTAAAAATAGCTAAAGATTATCCCGTTGTACGACAAGTCAAAAAAACTATTTTATCTACTACAGGTGAAGTAGTTGAACTAGTTATTGGCTATAAACGGTGTGATTACTTTTCACTTTCATTTTCAAGTACTGATTATCCGGAAGTTTAATAATTTAATCTGGAGACAAAAAGAAGCTGCAAAGCAGCTTCTTTTTATTTTTCAATTTCAAAATTATTCTCTAAAAAATCATAAATTTCTTCATTTGAATCTGAATTAAATAATTCATTTAAATCATCAACTGAAGTTCCAGCTAGAAAGTCCATAATTTTAGCCAAAATAGTTGAATGCATATCTGGATCATTATTTAAAATCAAAAATAAGAACTTAACTTCCAATGCTTCGCTTGGATTAACCATATTATTAAAAGTTGCTGAATTTCTAAGAGCAATCGGTACAATTAATTGTGCGCTAACATAGTCCCCTTCAGTATGAGGCACTGCAACATCTGGAAGTTCTCTAGATAAAGGTCTCATCGAAATCCCAGTTGGATACTTATCTTCACGTTCAATAATATCGCCTAAAAAATCTTCTTTAACATAGCCTAAGTCATATAATCTTTGAGAAACGGTCTTGAATATCTCGTTCCGATCAGTTAAGTCTGTTACAAAGACAGCTTCTGGATCGAAAAGACTTTTTTTAGTATTCGTAGTAGGTTCCGCCTTTCCTAAGCAAAAATTTCTAGTTTCATTATATAAAACCGATTTCAAAAATACAAAAGTAGGTGTTTCTTTTGGACAAATTTTGTTAAAGTTAGTTAATGTAAAAAATATTACACCGATAAGAAAGAAAGGTTTTCCATGACAAAACAAAAAACAGTTTATTTTGGTGCTGGTTGGTTTACTGAGACTCAAAACAAGGCTTACAAAGATGCAATGAGTGCTCTTAATGCTAATCCAACAGTTGATTTAGAAAACAGCTATGTTCCTCTTCAAAATCAATATAAAGATATTCGTGTTGACGAACATCCCGAATACTTACATGATAAAGAATGGGCTCAAGCAACTTACAGCGGTGACTTAGTTGGTATTAAAACTAGTGACGTTATGCTTGGCGTTTACGTTCCTAAAGAAGAAGACGTTGGTTTAGGGATGGAATTAGGTTACGCTATGTCTCAAGGAAAGTATGTTTTACTTGTAATTCCTGATGAATTATATGGTGAATCAATCAA
>CANPPJ010000032.1:0-13143 GCA_947575965.1 uncultured Lactobacillus sp.
TTAAAGTCTAACTGGATTTTAAACAACTGCTCTCCATTTGGTCCGACTTTTCCTAAATCTTCAATTGAATAGTTACTTGGCGAATATTGATTAGATCCATTAAATTGACCACCAAAATAATTACCAACATTTTTGTCTATTAAACTAAAATCAGTTGTACTCGACGTAAAACCTTTAGGAATCATTACAATAAATTGTGGATTATTAACTGTAGAATCACCAAGTGTAGAAAGACGAACAGAAAGTGTTGGTATTTGTGACTGTGGCGTATTACTCGTGTAGTTAATACTATTACCAGAAACAAAAGCACCAGATGAATTTAAATTACCGAAAGAAGCAACTCCTGTAAATTGAGGTAATTCTACAGTGTTGTTAAGACTATAATTAATCGAGCCTTGTTGATTATTAATACCAGTAGAGTTTTTAACAACCTCAATTGCTTGCCCATTTACATTAAAAGTATACGAGCCACCTCCATAGGGGCTTGTTCCATTTGCTACCGCATAATTAGATACTTCAGAAACAAAGGGAGCGCCATATACATTATACGAAACTACACCTTTTGCATTTGCATCTAAAGTTAATTTGACTTGACCACCAAAGTTATTCCCCCAAGTTGGTGTTGCACCAGTTAAGGTGATCATAAATAGTTGTTCACCATTTGGACCGTAATTTCCTAGTTCCTTTATTGTCGATGTTCCATTATAAGGTCCTGCAAATCCTCCACCGCTAAAGATATCAATGCCTTGGCTATTAGTTAAAGTAGAAAAATCAGCCGTAGTAGCAGTAAATCCCTTGGGAATCATAATTATAAATTGAGGGTTCGTAACGGTAGAGTCTCCATATGTTGATAAGCGAAATGTATAGGTAGGTACAGCCCCATCTTTAAAGTCTGTTCCATTAACATTACTGCCATCAGCATTTTTAATCATCACTGTACCAGAAAAAGTAGGTTTAACAACTGTGTCATTTGTTGTCGCTAAAGTCACAAAATTAGCACCTAAAGCAATTGGTAATTGAGAATTTGCAGTCGAATTATTTCGTTCAATTGTATTATTCGTAGCTAGAGGCAAATTGACAAGAGAAGAGATATTTTTATTTAAATCTAAACTCGCCTGCAATGTAGTTGGAATATTATTCGAAGGTGAGGTATATGCAGAAGTAATTGTAGATTCACTTACACGTGATGGATTAGCTGGTTTATTAATACCTGTAGAATTCTCTTCAACGTTTTTATTACTTTTTAATACTGTACTATGTTCATTAGAAGATAGATGGGATGTATTTATCTTTTGAGTATTAGATCTTTTTTCTGTTGATTTATTTTTGGCCAGACTTAGAGAATTAAGTATGCTTTCCGATTGACTCAGTGAATGTGAGAAACTCTGAGATTGGGATACGATACGGGAAATACTTTCAGACTGACTTATAGAGTCAGAAACACTTTCTGAAATTTTGAGACTCTTAGAAGTAGATGAACTTTGTGCTTCCGAATTACTAATGCTATTTTCTTTTTCAGTAGATTTACTATTTACTTGATTTGAAACCCCAGTTTTGGTACTTTCTGATACTGATCCCACAATTTGAGATTTAGCATCTACAGAAGTTTGTGCTGCATATACACGATCATTGGGTAAAATCGCAATACCAGTTGTTCCGGTACCTAAAATTGCTGCTAATGCAGCAAGTTCTTTAATATAGGACTTTGAATTATCACTCTGATCCTTTAATCTGTTGGGGTCTACATATTTTTTCTTTTGACTATCTTTTCTTTTATTTTTAAAATTTTTCTCTTCCATGCTTTTTCCCAATCCATATCATAAATTACAATTATATAAATATTAATAGAACACATAAATAATACATTACTATACACATTTATAATATATCATTTGTAATTAAATTAAAGAAAAAGCACTTAGTATCGTAAATAGTGTCTACAGAAAAATAACATTTTTGTTATTTATTAGTTTAAAGTTATCATTAAAAATAATATGTATTATATAAAAAGAGTGCACTTTAATCAGTCCAAAATCTAATATTAAAATATTAAAAAATACACTATTCTATAAAATCAGCTACTCATAGAATCGTGTATTCTTTTAATTATTAATTTTTATAGAGGTATATCCTTACATTTAAATCACAAACTTTTTAAGAGCTTTTGCAATACCATTATGATTATTATCATCGGTTACGAAATCAGCTTTTTCCTTAATATCTTCAATTGCATTTCCCATTGCAATCTTCTTAAAGCTTGGATTCTCAAACATAGAAACATCATTACCTTGATCACCAAAGACCATGACATCTTCGGGGCTAATTTTTAAACGTTGCGCCAAATCCATTAAAGCATTTCCTTTTGAAGCCCCAATCCCATTTAGCTCAATACAGTTATCTAAACTACGAACTATATCATAGGATTCGAAAGCCCAGTAGGGAATAGAATTCCATAACTTCTCAATTTGATCGCTATCTTTTGCACAAGTAAATCCTACCTTATTAAAGGTAAAATCTTGAGGAATTTCTTTTCGTTCACGAACCCTAATTTCATTATCAGTTAAAGCGGCATTAATTTGCATTTGTACTGAAAGATCACGATCTAAGGTCCAAAAACGTTCAGTTGTCTCAAAGTGTAAGTTCACATGGGCAAGTCTTTGCAGGCGAAGCATTACTTCAAAGTCACGATAATTCATCTCTTGACTCATTAAAACTTTTCCAGACAAATCTTGTACAACAGCACCGTTAAAAACTACTGCATATTCTTCTGCTCCTTCAAGTCCTAATTGATTTTCAAAAGGCATTACCCCAGAGAGAGGACGCCCAGAAGCAAGAACAATTTTAATTCCCATCCCATGCGCCACTTGTAAAGTTCTCAACGTTTCAGGTGAAATTGTATTTCCACTGGTTAGTAAAGTTCCATCTAAGTCTACTGCAATTAGTTTTACCGCCATAAATTACCCCTATCTTCCAAAAATCATATAAAAAGTTACATTTATTAATAATCCCATTAGTGCATAAAAGGAAACTGCATTAGCTTTCATTTTTTCTTTATTAAATATACCCGACTAGCAATAAAGCCCACTAAGGGAAAAAAGTATAAAAAATGATTGCCCATTCAGCAACTCCATTAACATCTGTATTTAATTTATGAATGAATTTTTTCTCCAACAAAAATAGAGACTAATAAATTATTAGTCTCTATTTTATATTAACCCACATAAAATTCAATATGCTGCTTTAGATTTTCAAAATCAATTGGTAAATGACCACCAATCTCACCATCTAAATTCACAGGAATCGGATCCTTATCTTTACTCTCACCTAATAATTCTACTTTCAAATTTTTAGTCTTAGTATAGATAATCTGTGGATCATTAACATGATTTCCATTCAAAGCCATAGCCATTAAACGTAAAACATCTACTGGATTTGCAGTTTTAACTACAATCAACTGAAATAGTCCATCTGATAATTGAGCATCTGGCATAATCCGCTCAAATCCGCCAATTGAATTGGTCATCCCTAAAAGAAACATTGATAAGTCTCCCTCATAGACTCCCTCATCATAGGTTAAACGCATCTTATTGCTACTGATTTTTGGTAGCATTTCTGCCCCCTTAAGCAAATACGCGCTATAACCAAGGACGGATTTCACTTCTGATGGCACACCATAAGTAAGCTCAGTTAATGAACCACTAGCAGCAATATTCATAAAATATTGCTTACCGGCACGCCCAATATCCATCTTTTGTGTTTTCCCTGTCAAAATCACCTTAGCTGCATCAACTAAATTATCTCTAGGGATTTTTAATGCGCGAGCAAAATCATTAGTGGTTCCCGCTGGAATAACAGCAAGCTTGGGTCTTTTTTCTAATGGAGCAACTCCATTAACTACCTCGTTGATAGTACCGTCTCCACCAGCCCCAACTAGCAAATCAAAACCTGCTAAGGCACATCTTCTTGCTTCATTTTGAGCAGACAGAGGGTCTGGCGTAGTTCTAAAAGCACTGGCCTCAAAACCAGCCTGTTCTAATACATTTAAAATATCTGCTACATTTTGAAGCATCTGCTCATGACCTGAAACAGGATTATAGATCAATCGTGCTTTTTTCGTCATCGCCTCTCGCCTCCCTAAAATGATTAACGACTTTGAAGTTCCTTGTTAAGCAATTGGTTAACAACTTTAGGATTAGCTTTACCACGAGTTTGTTTCATGATTTGACCAACCAAGAATCCAATCGCACGATCTTTACCATTCTTAAAGTCTTCAACAGATTGTGGGTTATCATCAACAACCTTAGTTACCATTGGCCCAAGAACAGAAACGTCAGATAATTGAACCATACCCTTATCTTCAACGTATTTCTTAGGATCAGTACCATTTTCAATAGATTCCTTAAAGACTTTCTTCGCAATCTTAGATGAAATAGTACCATCTTTGATCATCTTGATCATTTCGGCTAAGTGTTCTGGCGTCAACTTAATATCCGCAATGCCAACTTGATTTTCATTCAAGTAACCATTAACTTGAGTGTTTAACCAGTTAGCAGCTAAAGTTGGATCTGCACCAGCAGTAACGGCTGCATCGTAGAAATCACTTGATTCCTTAGTTTGCAAAATAACGTCTGCATCGTATTCCTTAATACCATATTCTTCAACGTAACGCTTACGACGTTCAAATGGTGATTCAGGTAAACTCTTTTCAATTTCGTCAATCCAGCTTTGCTTAATATGGTAAGGAGCAATATCTGGTTCTGGGAAGTAGCGGTAGTCTGCATCCCCTTCCTTAACACGTTCTAGGACAGTCTTACCAGTAGCTTCATCAAAACGACGAGTAGAAAGTTGAACTCTACCGCCAGAAAGTAACACTTGTTGTTGACGTTTTTCTTCATAAGCAAGAGAACGACGTACGTGGTCAAATGAGTTCAAGTTCTTCATTTCAACCTTGGTACCAAGCTTTTCTTGACCTGCAGGACGGATAGAAATGTTGGTATCAACACGCATTGAGCCTTCTTCCATCTTAACGTCAGAAGCACCAGTAAATTGAACAATTTGACGTAATTTAGTCAAATATGCATAAGCTTCTTCTGGGTCTTCCATATCAGGTTCAGAAACAACTTCAAGAAGAGGGACTCCCTGACGGTTTAAGTCAACGTATGAATAACCGTTAGCACCGTGTGTGTTCTTACCAGCATCTTCTTCAATGTGCATTTCATGGATACCAATACGCTTTTTCTTACCACGAACTTCAATTTCGATATAACCATCACGAGCAAGTGGTTGGAAGAATTGAGTAATCTGGTAAGCTTTAGGGTTATCTGGGTAGAAATAGTTCTTACGATCAAAGTGAGTTACTGGTAAAACATGTGAATGAGTTGCTAAAGCAACCATAATTCCAAGACGGTAAACGTCTTTGTTTAAACGAGGCAAGACACCAGGCATAGCCCAGTCAATAACATTAGTTTCAGTGTTTGCTTCAGCACCATAACTAACTGGTGATGGAGAAAAAATCTTACTCTTTGTTTTTAATTCGAAGTGGACTTCTAGACCAATAGTCGATTTAAAATTCATTAATTAATCCTCCATTCCTGTAGGTGTTTTTTCGTAGAATTTATTATTACGTTCAATGAAATCAGCAACTTTAAATACATTTCCTTCATCAAAACGCTTAGCCATAATTTGAAGACCAGCAGGCATACCATCAACTAAACCTGCAGGTACACTAGCTGCTGGAATACCAGCCAAGTTAGCTGAAATAGTTAAAATATCATTATTGTACATCTTAATTGGATCAGAAATTTCTTCACCAATACCAAATGCTGGCTCAGTAGTAGTTGGTCCAACAATAACATCATTTTCTTCAAAAATCTTTTCAAAGTCGCGGCAAATTAATGTTCTAACTTGTGCAGCCTTCTTGAAGAATTCATCATATGCACCAGCTGATAAAGCAAAAGAACCAAGCATAATACGACGCTTAACTTCGTCACCAAAGCCTTCACTTCTTGATTTTACATAAACATCTAATAAGTTCTTAGTGTCCTTTGCACGGTAGCCATAGCGAATACCATCATATCTTTGAAGGTTTGAAGAAGCTTCACTAGAAGCAACAATGTAGTAAGTAGGAACAACATACTTAGTATGTGGCAATGAAACTTCGTTAATAATTGCACCGGCATCCTTCAAAACATCGATTTGTTTTTGGATAACTTCGCGCATTTCACCGTCAACAGCATCCATGTATTCCTTAGGAACAGCCACACGTAAGCCTTTAACATCTTGGCCTAAGAAGCTAGTGTAATCAGGTACTTCTTGTTCAGAAACAGTTGCATCATGTTCATCAGGACCAGCAATTACGTTTAATACTTCAGCTGAATCCTTAACACGCTTACTCATTACACCAATTTGATCCAAGGAAGAACCAAAAGCAATAAGTCCCCAACGTGATACTCTACCGTAGGTTGGTTTAATACCAAAAATACCATTGAAGGCAGCTGGTTGACGAATAGAACCACCAGTATCTGATCCAAGAGCTGCAACAACTTCACCGCTCGCAACTGCAGCTGCAGAACCACCAGATGAACCACCAGGAACTTTATCTAAGTTCCATGGGTTATGTGTTTCACCATAGTAAGAATGTTCAGTGGATGAACCCATTGCAAATTCATCCATGTTAGTCTTACCAACAAAAGTTGCTTGCGCCTTCTTTAATTTGCTAATTACAGTAGCATCATAAACGGGCATATAGTTGTAAAGAATGTGGCTAGCTGCTGTAGTCTTCATACCATTAGTAATGATATTATCCTTGATAGCAATAGGAATCCCAGCTAATTTATTTTTATTAAAATCTAAATTTTCTGCTGGCTTTGCGTCTTCATCAACAGTAATCCAGGCATTAATCTTTTTGTCTGTTTCTTTAATATTTTTAACTGTTTCTTTAGCTAGGTCTTCAGCTGTTATTTCGCCATCTTGTAATTTTTTATTTAATGAGTCAATGTTTTCATTTAAGTAATTCATTATTCATTATCATCCTTATCAATAATTACTGGCACCTTAATGAAGCCATCAGCTTTTTCAGGAACATTCTTCATTAATTCTGCGCGACTTTCCCAATGTTCAGGCTTGTCTTCTCTAAAGTCAGTCTCTCGATCAACAACTTGAACAGTTTCAGGAACTCCTTCAGTATCAACTTCGGCTAATTGATGTGCCATATTGATAATGTCACCCATTTGTTCAGTAAACTTATCAATTTCGTCTTCACCAAACTCAAGTCGAGATAGTGCTGCAACGTGATTGATTTCATCTTTTGTAATTTTCACCGTTTGCCTCCTATTCACCGCCAAAGACGTGGACATAATAACTATCGTCTGCGGAATTCTTAGCGATTAATGCCTGCGTATCATTAACAGAATTAATCTTAATTTCTATTGGTGCATCCTTAGGTAAGTACTTCTTAGCAGCTGACAATACAAGTCTTGAGAAACTCTCAATCTGCGCATAACCAAAGAATTGTGTAGTTACAGTAATGTTCATTTGTGTCAAAGTTTTATTTTGATAATGAACAGTCGCTGTTACCCCACTAATATTAGGGAAGTAACCTTGAATAGCTGCTTTAAAATCACTAAATGAAGCTGCATCAGTAGAATTGATTGCTTTTTCACTTCCAACAGTCGGTAGCACTTGACTACGATTATTGACTGTTTTCCAATCATTTATTTTACTACTATTTGCATTAGCAATTCCATATGCAAAGTAATTTCCACCTACAAGAGAATCTTTACTGGTTTTACTAAAAAGTCCAACCAAAATTGGGATATCTTTTAATCCCTTCTTTTTACGTAAATACGAAACTAATTTATTAGCTGCTTCTTTACCAAAAGTCTCCTGTTCTGCACGAGAAATATCTTTATGATATTGGGGACCATCTTTAACTTTTTGGTAGTAATCAACCGAGTTAAGAGCTAGCCCAACACTCATACCATCCATTTTGTAACTAGAATTAGATTTAGTCAAAAAATCTTGTTCTAAAATTTGATCTAAAATAATTGGATTATACGAATTCTTTTTATTACTTTTTTCTGCATTTAGACCTTCTGGATTACTCTTAGACTTTCTCCCTAGCCAATCAGTAGCATCAGCAACAGAGATTTTTTGTCCTTCTTGAAAAACATACTTACTACTTGAAAAAGTATTGTGAGATAAATCAATTAACCCAGATTCTAAAGCACGACCATCTACATTATTATCACTAGTATTTTCCGTTGTTCCTCCAATTGGACTAGTCACATATTCTCCATCTTTTAAAAGAACATTGTACCCATTTTTACTGGTACTAGTAGTTTGATAACTTTTTTTCTTTGTTGTAGAAGTAGTAGGGTTATTAGCAAGATCAGAATTTTTTAAATTGCCACATGCACTTAAACTTAACCCAGTTGCTAATAGTAGTGCTATTTGCAAAAATCTTTTCAATTTATTTTTCCTTCTTATTCTTTATTTTTCAATTTTTGCAATTGCTTCTTGTTCAGTTAACATTGGAACTTGAAGTTTTTCAGCTTTGTCTTTTTTAGAGCCTGCGTCTGCTCCATAGATCAAATAATCAGTCTTTTTAGAAACTGACCCTGTGACTTTTGCACCAAGATCTTGAAGCTTTTTGGTGAATTCACTTCGAGTAAAAGCAGACAATTTTCCAGTTAAAACTACTGTTTTTTCCTTAAAGAAATTATCTGGTGCTTCTTCTTCAACTGTTCCTAAATATTTCATATTTAACCCACTATCACGCAACTCTTGTAATAGTTTCTGTGCGCTCGGTTGATTAAAATATGCCGTTAATGATTCCGCAATCGTCTCTCCTATTGTATCGATACTTGTTAACTCTGGCACTGTTAATTGACTAACCTTTTCCAAATTTTTATATTTTTCCAAAATTAACCTAGCGGCCTTTGCACCAACATGATCAATTCCTAAGCCGTATAGTAACAATTCCGCAGAATTCTGCTTACTATTTTCAATAGAAGATAATAAATTATCAATCGATTTTTCCTTAAAATGATCTAATTGTCCTAGTTGGTCCGGTGTTAGGTGATATAAATCAGCTACATCATTAATAAATCCTTTATTAATTAATTGTTTTACAATTCTCGGACCAAGTCCCATGATATTCATCGCTCCACGTGAAGCAAAATGGATTATTCCTTCTTCAACTTGAGCTGGACACATCGGGTTAATACAACGAAGCGCTACTTCATCTTGCAAATGAACTAAAGTTTCCCCGCATGAAGGACAAACATTTGGAATTTCATAAGGTTTACTATCTTTAGGTCTCTTACTTAAAACGACACTAGAAATTTCTGGAATAATATCTCCAGCTTTATGCAATTTAACTGTATCGCCAATTCTTACGCCTTTTTCTCTCAGATAGTCTGGATTATGTAAAGACGCACGAGATACAATGGTTCCAGCAAGCTGTACGGGATCCATTACTGCAGTAGGCGTTACTACTCCAGTTCGGCCAACTGTCCATTCAATCTCTCTAACAACAGTCTCTTGCTCTTCGGGTGGAAACTTATAGGCAATTTCCCAGCGAGGTACTTTTACAGTATTACCCAGTTCATTTTGTAAACTTAAGTCGTCAACTTTTAAAACAATACCATCAATTCCATAACTTAAATCATTACGTTTAGCGGTATATTCATCAATAAACTTAAATACTTCGTCCATTGATTCAAAACGTCGCCCAGACTGATTTGTATGAAATCCTAATCGATTCATTTCATCAATTGCTTGATGTTGGCTTGTAATGTTTCTTGGTGGATTAACCCAAGTATAAATAAAAGTACTTAAATTTCTTTTTTTAGTAATTCGAGCATCTAATTGTCTTAAAGAACCAGCAGCAGCATTTCGAGGATTAGCAAAAACTTGCTCTCCTTTTTCATCACGTTCTGCATTTAAGGTTGCAAATGCTTCTTTCTCCATGTAGCATTCACCACGAACCTCAGTTGTTAAAGGTTCAGGTAAAGTTTGCGGAATATCTTTAATAAATTTGGCATTAGCTGTCACATCTTCACCAACACGGCCATTTCCTCTTGTAGAAGCACGTGTTAATTTTCCATCAGTATATTCTAAGGATAAAGATAATCCATCAATTTTTAATTCCACATTATAAGCTACTGGATGACCAACTAATTTCGTAATTCTTTTGTCAAATTCTTTAAGCTCTTCTTTTGAGAAAACATCCCCCATTGAAAGCATGGGAACGGGGTGTTCAACTTTAGAAAGATCGCTTTTAATCTCTCCACCAACTCTTTGGGTAATTGAATTAGCAGTTACTAAGTCAGGAAATTGCTCTTCTAATTCTACTAATTCCTGATAGGTCTTATCATATACTGCATCTTCAACTACTGGAGCGTCTTTTGCATAATAATCATCTGCCCATTTATCGAGCTTTTTTCTTAATTCATCGACTTTCTGAGAAGCCTCACTATGAGTTAAAACTGCCATTATATTAGCCCCTCTCTAAATCAAACTGTTCTATTTCATTATATCTTTTTAATTGGTGCAAAGGCAGCTAAAAGGCGTTTCACTCCTTGACTTGCAAAGGCAATATCTAATTCCATATCTTCGCCAGTACCGTTAACTTTAACTACAACACCTTTTCCCCATGCCTTATGGGAAACTTGGTCACCGACATTCCAGGACTTTTTCTCAGCTCCAACTGCACCAGTTGCTTTCTTAGCCTCCTCAATTTTAATCTTTGGAAGGTAAACATGAGAGTTTGCTTGTTCCTTTCTATTAGCAGCAAAAGGAACAGACATGACAGAATTAGATGGCATTGGGTTAATAAATTCCAAATCTTTATCTTCAATTTCATCAATAAAGCGTGATGGTTGATTACGTTGCGGACGCCCGTACATCATTCTAGAAAAAGCATTGGTTATGTAGAGTTTCTTTTCAGCACGCGTAATTCCTACATAGGCCAGACGACGTTCTTCTTCAAGCTCACTTGGATCTTCTGCTGCTCTTGAAAGTGGGAAAAGTCCTTCTTCCATTCCGACTAAGAAGACCACTGGAAACTCCAGTCCCTTAGCAGCATGAAGAGTCATCAATGCAACTTGGTTATCTTGATTTTCTAAATCATCTTGATCACTTAATAATGAAATCTCTGAAAGAAAATCACCTAAAGCTGTTGAATCTTCATCTTCGGGCTCATAATTATCATCAAAACGCTTAGTAACAGTCAGAAATTCATTTAAGTTCTCTAATCTAGTATCTGCTTCAATTGTGTGTTCATTTTCTAAAGCTTCTTTGTAACCGAAATCCGCTAATATTTTTTCCGTTAAACCTGTTACACCGTGTGTCTTACTATATTCGATTGCATCTTTTAAAGCAGTTCCAAAAGTAGCTAGTGTTCTAGCTGGGCGACCCGTAATTGGTGCTAAGCTCAAATTCTTAAAAGTCTCTTCTACTGTAAGGTCATTATCATTAGCAAAACCGTTAAACTTAGCCATCGTAGTTGGACCCAAACCACGTTTTGGTACATTAATAATTCGATTAAAACTCATTGAATCCGCAGGATTTGCGACAACTTTTAAATAAGCCAAAATATCTTTAATTTCTTTTCGATCGTAGAACTTATGTCCTCCAACAATCCGATACGGAATGTTAGCTTTAACTAGGACTTCTTCGACATTACGTGATTGAGCATTGGTCCGATAAAGAACAGCAAAATCCTTGTAGTCTCTTTGATGTTCTTTTATTTCCTCTTTAATCTTTGAAATGATAAACAAAGCTTCATCATTTCCACTTTGAGCACGGTAGTAATTAATTTTATCGCCAGCGCCCTTATCAGTCCAAAGTTTCTTAGGTTTACGTTTCATATTATTCTTAATCACCGAGTTAGCTGCATCAAGAATATGGCCAGTAGAGCGGTAATTTTGCTCTAGTTTAATAGTAGTAACTTCATCATCTTGGTAATCGTACTCAAAATTAAGAATATTTTCCATGTTAGCTCCGCGCCAACCATAGATCGACTGATCTGCATCCCCAACAACACAAATATTCTTATATTGAGCAGCTAGAGCAACACAAAGTTGATACTGTGCTTCATTCGTATCCTGGTACTCATCGACTAAAATATAGCGGAATTTATTTTGATAATAATGCAAAGTTTCTTTGTCCTTCTTAAACAAGACTAGCGTTTGCATAATTAAATCATCAAAATCCATAATTTGATCACGCTTTAAGCGATGTTGATATTCGCTATACACTTGGGCTGTTATCTTTTCAAATGGACTAGCTGCTTGCTCCTTAAAATCTTTTGGAGTAAGTAAATCATTTTTTCCATTCGAAATAGCACCTAAAATTGCTTTTGGATCATACATTTTAGGATTAATATTAAGATCCTTTTCAATTCGTTTAATTAGTGTCAATTGTTCTGCAGAATCAGCAATCGAAAAATTATTAGAGTAGCCAATTTTTTCTGCGTCCCGACGCAAGATCCGCACGCATAAAGCATGAAAAGTTGACATCCAAACACTATCCGCTGCTGAGCCTAACAACTTTTGAACACGTTCTTTCATTTCAGTTGCAGCCTTATTAGTAAAAGTAATGGCTAAAACATTCCATGGCGCAACGCCCTTTTCTTCAATTAAATAGGCAATTCGACGTGTTAAAACTGATGTTTTTCCACTACCAGCTCCAGCAACTACTAAAAGTGGACCTTCAGTACACTGCACAGCTTTTTTCTGCTGAGGATTTAATCCTGCAAGAATTGTTTCTTCGCTCATTGCTTCTTCCTTTTCTGTTAACTCAAACGCTAAAATAGACTTGTCTATTATAACAAAAAACGACAATAGCATTTACTTAACTATTGTCGTTTTTAGTTTAATCATACTGTGTTAAATTGAACTCTTTAATTATATCAATTAATTTTTTTGCATAACCTGGATCTGTCGCATATCCATCTGTTTCTAATGCTTGCGCTTGCGTGGCATAATCTTTGGCAGCTAAAACATGCTGATATTGGTTGCTATTCCAAGTAGTCCCATTCACAAATAGACGTGTATGTGCCTCAATTGATTCTTCATAAGTATCGTAAACTCGAAAACGCCCCGTAACGGTTTCCCAATGATCATTAACAAATTCAGA
>CANPPJ010000033.1:0-13089 GCA_947575965.1 uncultured Lactobacillus sp.
TTAGCATATCATACACCAGATGAAATCTTTGAAAGAGAATTAGATCACATCTATCAAGCAGCTTAAGTGTTCAATTTATTATTGCAATTTACGGTTAAAATTAAGTAGTTATTTTTAAACAACTAATTTAGGAATGACTAAAAAATCCTGTTGGTGAAATAGGGTAACTATTTACCAACAGGAAAGAATATATTTATTTTACTAGAAATTAGCTTTGATTCTCTGCAGCTGACTCATTCCGTTCATCCGCATCAACTACCGTTTTTGATACTTGCTGATCAGGTTTATATGGGCGCTTAATTGGCATCCCCATTGGATTCTGTCCTTTAGACATTAATACAGTAGGAATGTTTGATGTAACTTTTTCAGGTTTCTTCAATCCTTCAATTTCCCACGTAAATGGAGCAAATTCGTTTTTTGGATTTACCCAATTTGGGTGTTTTTTAGAAAGAAGATAAAGGCCTAAACATGTAAGTAAAACAACAGCAACTAAAATTGCAATAACAATTACATAAGTTACTGGAGATCCAACTTCTGCCTTAACTTGTGCTGGTGGATAAAAGGCAAGAACTATACCGAAAACTGATGAAATAAGACCAACACCGGCAATAATCCAAGCACCTATCTTACCGCCAGGAACTTTAAATGAACGAGGACGGTTAGGTTGTTGATAGCGTAAGCGTAAGAATGCCACAAACATTAGAATGTAGTAGAAAAGATATAGAACAGTTACACACTGTGTTAGTAAAATTACAAATCCTTCTACGTTTGGAATTAATTTGAATAAATATGCAATAATAGTCATTCCAGCCATTTGAACATAAACTAGGCGAGCGGGCATCCCATGTTTATTTTTCTTTTGTAACCATTTTGGTAAAAATCCACTGCCACCAGCTTGTGCAAGCATAACTGATGGAGCTGCTAGTTCAGTCACAGTAGAGGCAACTAAATTGAAAAGTCCGACCCACATTAGAACTAGATACAACCAAGGAAAGGCGAAAGTTTCACCAAGAACTTTAAATACTGTAACTAATGAATATAAAACATTAATTTGTTTTTCTGGAACGATCATTGCGATGATTACGGTACCTACTACGAAGATTAAGAATACCAAGATCAAAGTAATGAAGATTGAAGATACAAAGTCTTTTTCTGGATGCCTTAATTTTTTAATAAAGGCCGCATTTTCATCGATTCCAGTGTAAGAGAAGAACACACCGGCTGCGAGAGCTAAAGTGCTCATCCCGTTCCATTTTGGAATTAATTGTTTTGGTGCCATAGAAATAGCAGGTGTATGTCCCTGACACAACCAAACGATGGTTAAGATAATCATGATAGCTAATGGGATAAGGGTTCCAATTAAAACACCATACTTTGTAATGGTGGTAAAAGTTTTAACACCTCTATTAGCAATAATGGCCATAATCCAATATAAAATAATCCATCCAGTCATGATTAACACAACGTGGGTAGGATTTTGAGCAAAGGCAACTGCCTTGTTATACATTGGCGTGTAGAACAAAATAGTTGCAGCTGAACTCGGCATTCCCATCCCGAAGTTAATCATTACCTGAAACCATAAAATCAACAGACAAGTTAATGCCCATCCTTTTCCTAAACCTTCGCCAACCCAGCGGAAAATACCACCACGGTTGCTCCAGCCAGAGGCTAGCTCTGCAGCTACTAAGGCTGTAGGAATGAAGAAGCAAATAGCACCGATTGCAAAATAGGTAACTGACGATAAACCATAAAAGGCTTCTTGGACATCATTGCCTAAACCAGCGATAATCGCCACGTTCATTAGAGTTAGGGTCCATATGGAGATAAAGGCTTGCTTTTTAGCAGATCCTGCTTTATGAGAATTCTCCATTTTCCTTCTCCTTTAAATATTTACATATAAATAGATATTTACAACAAACAAAATTAATATGTTATTTATTAATCTGTTCATGCGTATAATAGTCTCATATTTCACAAAGTACAAATAAAAAGACTTCAAAAAAGAAGCTAGGTATGACAATGATGTAGATCATGATAATAGTAATAATATAATAAATATTTTATACATTGTGAATATAAACACAATATATAAAAATAAGATTATAGTAATATAACTCCTAATAACCAGCAGATAGATAACATTCTTAATTAAGTAATAAAAAATATTAGCTAGAAAAACTGAGTTTTAAAAATAACAATTTATATTATTTTCTTCTTCTATATACCTTTACTTAAATCCTTTTTATTATAATGTAATATATAGAGTATAAAATGGAAAATATAACACTAAATATAAAGAGATATGTGTATAAGAAATAAAGGATTGAAAGAGTAGAAGGTTCAATTCACTTATCGAGGAGAAATTCATTGGAAAAGAAAAATCTTTTAAATGTAGTAAAGAAAGTAAGTTTTAGTCTATTCATAGTAATAATTTATGTAATGGGATTATATATTCCGCTTCCTTTTGCAGAAGTGACTAAACAGTATATGGAAGCTGTAAAAAATACTCCTATTTCAATTTTAGGAGCATTTAGTGGGGCCAATTTTACACGGATATCTATTTTTTCAATCGGTCTGAATCCGTTAATGTTTTCGATGTTAATTATTCAGCTTCTAAGTTTTACTCATTCCTTTGGTTTTGATGCCTTATCACCAAAGCAAGTGCAGTACTTGATGCAATTTTTAACTATGATTATCACTATCATTCAAGCAGCACTATTAGTTTTTGCTTTTACTAATCGGCGAGATGGATTAGAAGATTTTGAAATGATTCTGATATTAAGTGCTGGGGCTTGTTTAGTAGTTTGGCTTTGTTACCGCAATATGAAATATGGGGTCGGAGCAAGTGCACCAGTTATTTTGACAAGCATTCTTAATGGGGCTATTCCCAATATAATTAGTAATGTAAAGCTTCTTTTAACCATGAAATATGCATGGGTTTGGTTAGCAGCTTTAGCTATTTTTATTTTATTACTAATAAAATTTTGGCTCGCGTTTACTAAAGCCTACTATCCTTTAAAAGTAGTTAATCCTAGTCTCCCTGCTTCTAGTAATTTGATGACAGTACCATTAGGATTAAACATGGCTGCCATGATGATGTATATGGTAGGAATGGCTATTTTGACCCTTCCTTTAATGGTGGGAAGATACTTTAGTTCTACGTCTTTGATCAATAATTGGGTATTTCAAGCTTCTTTTTCTGCAGTAATGGGAATATTGATTTTTTATTTCTTCACTTTTGTAAATTTCGATCCTAAAGAACAGGCCAAGAGTTTTCGAAATAATCACTACTATATTCCAAATATTGCTCCTGGACGTCCAACACAACAATATTTGAAACGGTTAATATGGATTATTGCCTTTCCAGGAGCCGTTTTAAATGCCTTCCAGCTTGTTTTTGGTTTATATGGAGCTAATTTTTTAGGTAATTATGCTGGCTTTGCTATTATTCCAATGAATGTTGTTATGATTACAATGTTTATGGGAGGAATTAAAGATCAAATTGATACTATTTTATTCCCATATCGTTACGATCGTTTATTAAAGGATGATAATCAATAATGAAATATTTTATTCCTGCATGGCACAAACAATATGATGATTGGTCAATTAATATTCCAAGTATTGAAAACTATGATGCAGCCGAATATATGACTGTTTTAAAAAAATTTGACGAAGAAATTGGTCTGATAATTACAGACTATCAGCCTCAATTATTAAGTAAATTAAATCAAATCACCTTTTTCCCTAATAGCCTATTTTCTGTATATGATTTTTTACAAGGAGTTCATGGATTTGAAAATAAGGTTTTAGAATTAGAAGATTTTAACTGGCCTAAAAATGCAATTTTTGATTATGGTCCTTTCAGAACTTTAATTGTTTTAGAGAATCAACTATATGCGACAGTTTTCTATGATATTGATGGTCATATTTTAAGGATCGCTTATCCTGAAAATGGTGAGCATAAAGCATTTATTTTGGGCATAGATAGTCGTGGTTTTATCTCTAATCAAGATGATGATGAAAAAACTATCTACTTTGATCCATACGGTAATTGGCGTTTTAAAAAAGACAAAAACACTGGCAAAATCACGGTTAATCCAGAAACCCACTTTTGTAAAAGAAGAGAATATGAAAATATTACAGATTTGGTTGACGAGATTTTAATTCGATACCTAAAAATCAATGTTAAGAATAATGATGAAATGATTGTAACAGTAGACGATGAGAGTAGTTTTAGTAATAAAATTATTGAGCCGTATAAACCCTTATATTTAATTAATAGCCATCATCCCTATAGTAAAAAGGTAGGTAGCCTAGCTAAGGCAAAAGTAATTGTAAGTAGTAATGAAATTAAACAAAATCTAGAAAAAGATTATAAAGAACAGTTCGATATTTCAGTTATTCCTGTCTTTAATTCGGAATTTCGTCTTGGTCATAGTCAAAGACAAAATATACAGGAGATTGGCTTCTTTGCAGAAAACGCAAATGACGAAGACATTCATCAAATTATTCAAAAGCTTTGTAACTATATCTTAAAAAATCCAGATAATTACAGCTTGAAAATATTTACATATGATTTTTGGAAAGCTGATCGTGTAAATAAAATTATTGAGCAAATAAAAAAAGAAAACAAAAACAGTTTTATTATCGGAAAATCAGAACAAGCAGAAAATGCTGCAATTGATGGCCTTGATGATGAAGTTAGTTTACCAGAACTTGATGTTGTGCATACCCGTTTAACCAATATTTCAGATGTATTAAGTAATTTAGATAAGCTGAGACTTTTAATAAATTGGGGAAAAGCGGATGAATTAATGCAAATATCGGGTGTAAGTATTGGAATTCCACAAGTGCAAAACTTTTCTTCAGCTACTGTTGTGGATAATAAAAATGGACGAATTATAAAGAAAATAAGTGAACTTTTACCTGTAGTTGATGACTATTTAGTTAATTTAAATAGTTGGAATCAAACTGTCGTCTATAATGTGCAAGTAATGAATCAATATTCAGAAGAAAAGATCATTGAGAAATGGAAAGAAGTATTTAAAGAAAGGAAAGCGGAGTAGAATGCGAGTTTTGCAACTAGGAAATGATAACTGGGAGAAAAAATATACAATCCCAGAAGATATGGAATGGCATTTTAACGACTTTTCTTTTGAGGAAAAAAAGGCTACGAAAAAAAAGGGGATAAAAAGTTACGATGTAATTTTAGTTACTGGTAAAACTAACTTAACTAGTGACCAGTTGAAGAAGTTAAAGAATTTAGTATCCCCATATCATGTTTTATACAGTTCTAATTTAAATACAGAATTGGATAATCATGAAAAATATTTTTTGAAAAGTATTGCTGCTCAAAAAATAAAAGAAGAACCCCAGTACTTAATTGATAGACTTCCAATTCGTTACTTCTCTGGACAATTTGGATTAAGGATTTTTCCGAGTCAACTGAAATTAAATGAGCACGTGGTTAAGAGTTATGAGTTTGAAGAACAGGGTCATCTTAAAGTAAATCTAGATACCCATAATGAATGGGTAAATTTAGGTACTTATAAAAGTGGAGTCTTTATCGATCCTGATAAGCAGATCAATTTTTGGCTTTCATTAAAAAATGTTAATTTTCAAGTTAGACTGAGAATTTTTATTCAGCAACCTGGTACAGATGGAGATGTCAAAGAACAAAGGGTAATCGACTTAAGCTCTTTTAATAAAGATGAATATTTTTCTCAAATTGAAGCATCTGACCACTATCGGACTGCAACTCTAAATCTAGAAGTCAAGGGGAGTGGCGACTTAATCATTGGTGTGCTTCATTCACGTTGGGGCCGAGATGGGGCCGGAAATTTCATTGCCGGTGGACAAAGAATAGTTAATCCTCAAAATAGGGATGATATTGCCTATTACTTTAATCCTGGAGATTTGAAGCCCCCATTAAATGTATATTTTTCCGGTGCGCGTGAAGCAGAAGGTTTTGAGGCATATTTCTTGTTTAAAGGGTTAAAAGCACCGATGCTTTTGTTTACTGATATGCGATTAAATATTGGTCAATTTTATGACGATAAGGATAATTTTTTTGAGCAAGAAATTATTAAAACAATTAAGTCAAAATTGAATGAATTGGGTTTTGATGAATCGCAACTACTAGTAAATGGAATTTCAATGGGAACGTATCCTGCAATAAAATATGGAGCTAAAATGAGTGCTCATGCAATTACTGTCGCAAAACCTTTAGTAAATTTGGGCTATATTGCTTCAAGGACTGCCTTAGATCGTCCTGATGAATTTGAAACTATGTTCGATATTGATAAAGGTATCGGTCCAGCTACGGATAGAGATGACTTGAAAAAAATTGATGAGAATTTTTGGAAAGAATTTGATAAGCAAGATCTTTCAAAAACACGCTTTTTTGCTGGTTATATGATTAATGATGACTATGACGATAAAGCAGTAAAAGAGTTAAAAGAGTCTCCTGCTGTGAAACAAGCAGCCCAGTTTTCAGCTAAAGGATTTCCCGGACGGCATAATGATGATCCACAAGTTAACTATTGGTTTATTGATCGTTTAAATGAACTATTAAGAGAAGATTTTGGTCGAGATAATGAAAAACGTAATTAATCAAGTTTATTGGGATAGAATGTCAGAGACATATTTATATGGAACGGCATTTAAGAAAAACGCTAAAAATGAAGTCACTTTTAAGAATAAATTGATGCCTTCAGGAAAAACTCTTATTAGCTGGTCATCAATAGCAAATTATCAGGCGACAAAAGAAGTTCCTAGTTTACCACTCCTGCTGAATGGACAAGAATACTTGTTAAAAATTAGTGCAAAGATTAAGCCAGAAAATAGTGCAATTTTTGGAATACGTTTTTTTGATATTCAGGGGAATGAAATTGATAAGGTTATTTTCACTAGTTTGGAAAAAAAGTTTAAATATCCAACTCGAGCAGTGAAATACACTATTGAAATAATTAATGGTGGAGTAGAAGAGATTAATTTTAAAAAAATTCAAATTTCTCCTTTGGATTTAGAAGAAGTTTTTAATGACTTTTATCCGCATTCTATTTATTTAAATAAAAATTCCCAAAAAGAAGGGCTTATTCTACTTGATGACTCTAAACGAGCTAGAATTATTGCGCCATTTAAAATTGCGAGTCATGTAGGAGCAAATTTAACTATTGGATATTTGAGTTGGCAAAATAAACAACATGGCCTTGAACTGGTGAAAGATTATATTAATGACCATAAAGATAAAGAATTAGTCATCTTTAGCAGTAGTGCTGAAATAGATGAATCTTTAGAAAATTTTAAATCCTTAAACTGTACGGTAGTGTATTCGAAGGCATTTGTAGATGAAGGATATCATAATTTACAGGAGACATATCTTTCAAAAATTTATAGAGAACCTGATCAAGTTCGAATGGTAAAAGAAGCTATTAATTATTTTAAGGAATGATGTAATGCTAACAGATAGGTTAAGACTAAAAAAAGCTAGGAAATTATTAAATAAAATTAATAAATTAGGTCCTAAAATGCAGGCAATGAGTGATGAAGAACTGCAAGGACAAACTGCTATTTTTAAAAAGCAACTTAAAGAAGGCAAAAGTTTAGACGATATTTTACCAGAAGCTTATGCGACTGTGAGGGAAGCAGATAAAAGAATTTTGGGGATGTTTCCTTACGATGTGCAGGTTTTAGGAGCAATTGTATTACATAATGGTTCTATTGCTGAAATGAAAACTGGGGAAGGTAAAACTTTAGTAGCAACAATGGCACTATATCTAAATGCTTTAGAAGGTAAAGGCGCCATGCTAGTAACTCCAAATGGTTATCTTGCATCTCGTGATAAAAAAGAGTTAGCTCCAGTTTATGAATGGCTAGGCTTAAGTGTGAGTTTAGCTTTCGCAGAAGATAAAGATGGTAAAAAGAAGATAACTGCTAAAACTAAAAGAAAATGGTATAACTCAGATATTGTATATACCACTGCTTCTTCTTTAGCCTTTGATTATTTGTTTAATAATCTTGCCAGCTCCAAAAAAAATCAATATTTACGCCCATTTAATTATGTTATTGTCGATGAAGTGGATGAAGTTTTATTAGATGAAGCACAGACTCCATTTGTGGTCTCCTCTAGTCCTAATGTTCAATCCAATCTATATCATTTGGCAGATCAGTTTGTGAGATTGTTAGATCCCGAGTTGGACTATGTATTTAAAAAGGATGATCAATTATTTTGGTTAACAGCCCACGGTATTGAAAAAGCTGAGCAATTTTTTAAACTAGATGACCTATTTTCTAATGATAGCAGGAGTGTTTATCGCCATATTATTTTAGCGATGGGTGCGCACTTAACTATGAGACGAGGACATGACTACTTAGTTGTAAAAGGCGAAGTGGTCTTGTTAGATGAAGATAGTGGTAGATTAAAACGTGGAGTTCAGGTAAGTACAGGAATTCACCAGGCTGTTGAAGCTAAAGAAAAGGTTGAGTTGACTAAAATTCAGAAAACAGCAGCTTCAATAACATTTCCAGCTTTATTTGCATTGTTTAATAAAGTAAGTGGAATGAGTGGAACCGCTAAAGTTAATGAGGAAGAGTTTTTACAGACCTATAACTTAAAAGTAGTAACTATCCCTACAAGAGTGCCGGTAATTAGAAAAGATTATCGTCCACTTATCTTCTTAACTACAAGAGATAAATTAATGACAGCTGTAGATGACGTAGTAGAAATGCATAAAACTGGTCGACCTGTGTTACTTGTTGCTGGTTCTGTAGAAAACTCAGAAATTATTTCAGAACTGCTCCTCAATATTGGTATTCCGCATAATGTGTTAAATGCCTATAATGCAGCCTATGAAGCACAAATTATTAAAAATGCAGGTCAAAAAAATGCTGTAACTATTGCAACAAATATGGCTGGTAGAGGAACTGATATTAAGCTAGGTCCAGGAGTTAAGGAACTGGGTGGCTTAGCGGTAATTGGAACTGAAATGTTACCTAAAAGAGTGGAATTGCAGCTAGCAGGGCGTGCCGGCAGACAAGGAGATCCAGGTAGTAGTCAATTTTTGATTTCCTTAGAAGATTCATTTATTTCTTCTAATAACACTGCTCGTCAGAAGAAGTATTACCGCAAATTAATGAAGAAGAAGTCAAAGGGAAAAGATATTACCCTTCTTTCAGGTCCGCGAATTCGATTTAGCTTGCTCATGCTGAGAACTCGTAAAGAAGATCTTAATGAGTTGATGAGAAGTCAAACTAACAAGATGGAAATAATTTTATCGCTTCAACGGAAGAATTTTTATACTAGAAGAGACAAAATTATGAAAACTGATGATTTACAGGAAGATGTAGATCGGATCATCGATAATGCATTGGATCTTTATTTAGAAAAACAGGATTTATCAGATAAGAGTGATTTAAAGTACTTTATTAACCAGCATGTTACTTATCAACAGGTTAACGTACCAGATAATTTGAAAACTAAAAAAGCGATAAAAGACTTTTTGAAAGAATTAGCTTATAAAATTCTTGATGAGAAAAAACATGTATTAATTAACAAAAAACAAGCGAATGATTTTTATCAACAAGTAATCATTTCATCAATGGATGGAAATTGGATTGATCAAGTAGATAGAATTGAAAAAATAAAGGTTAATGCACAGCAATGGGGAAGAAGTGGAAGACCGCAAGATCTTCTCCACCAAGAAAAGGCTTTTGAAGCGTATAAAGATTTCTTAGATAAAATTACCTTGTCTACCTTTGATAATCTTTTATTAAGTAAGATTTTTACGAATGAAAAAGGACAGTTAGTTGTAGTATTTAATTAGTAGAGGAAAATTATGACAGTATATAACATAAATTTAGGAATAGGTTGGGCTAGCTCTGGAGTAGAATACGCTCAAAAATATCGTGATCAAAGTTTTGATAAAGTGGGAATTAAACGAAAATTTATTTTTTCAGATTTAATTTTAGGGAATAATATCGGAGATTTAACCGCCAATTTGGGTTTTGATAATGACAATATTATCTGGTTATATAACTTCTTTACTGATGTAAAGATTTCAACATCTAATTATTCTTTAGATACTCTAGAAAATGAGCTTAATTTAAAAAAAGTAAGTAGTAATGTAAAGACTGTTGGAAAAGAAGTATTTTATCAATTAAATGACGGCTTACAACTAGTAGCTCGACTAAGCGATGCCGAAAAACGTACTATTGATCAGGTTAGCTATGTTAAAAATAATACTTTACTTAAGAGAGACTTTTATTCTTACACTAAGTATGCCTGTGAGTATTATTTAGGGGCAGATAAAGATAATCGCGTTACTTTTAGGGAATTTTATAATGAAGATGGCACAATTGCTTATACACAACATTTAAATGGTGATCAAGAAACATTTGAATTTGCAAATGGTGAAGTTATCTACAGTAAAGATGACCTTTATCTGAAAATGCTTAAGGAATTGAACTTTACTAAAAAAGACGTAATTATTCTAGACAGAGAAGACGAAGATAAGAACTTAATTAATGGTCAATTAGTTTTTGAAAATCATGGTCCAGCTAAATTAGTAGTGGTAGTTCATGCTGATCATTTTGATAAGCACTATACTACTGATCAAAATATCTTATGGAATAATTTTTATGAGTATCAATTCCAACATGCGAAATATGTCGACAGCTTTGTTGTAGCTACAAATGAACAAAAGAAGATTTTAAAAAATCAATTTAAAAAATATTATAATATTGAACCACGCATTGATTGTATTCCGGTAGGAAGTCTAAATAAGTTAGAGCATCCTACACAAGGCAGAATGAAGCATGCCTTAATTACAGCTTCTCGCTTAGCAAAAGAAAAACATATTGATTGGATTGTGAATGCAGTAATAGCTGCTAAAAATAGTGTTCCTGATCTTTCTTTAGATATCTATGGAACTGGTGGTGAATCAGGGATGCTTACTAATTTAATCAATCAAAATCAAGCACAAGATTATATTCATATTATGGGCCAAAGAGATTTAACAAAAGTTTATCGAAACTATCCTGCTTATATTGCTGCTTCAACAAGCGAAGGTTTTGGTCTTTCACTGCTTGAAGCTGTGGGATCTGGACTAGCAATGATTGGCTTTGACGTTCCTTATGGAAATCCTACTTTTATTGAGAATGGAAAAAATGGAATGCTTTTACCATATAATGAAGAATGGACTGACTTTAGAAAAGAAGAAATTTTAACAAAGGCAATTATTGAGTTGTTTACTAAGAGTGATGTAGATAGCTTTAATAAAAAATCATATCAAATAGCAGAACCTTATTTAACCGAAAATGTTGCTAAACAATGGAAAAATTTAGTGGGGGAATTGGTCAATGATTAACTTATTTGAAAACTTAGACGTAGAATCAACTGATTTTTTGAGATCACAGCTTTTTGCTAATATTAAAATTCCTTCTGTGGTAATTAATGATGATGGTTTTTTACCAATTGAGGTAGACTCTCCGTTTAAATTCTATTGCGGATTTGGTGATGAAAATATTCCCTTGTATTTTAACCGTCTAAAGGTGCCAGAATTTCATCGGATTGTAGCAACTGCAAGTAAGGGAGAAGTTTATGATCTTCATCAAAAAAGAGCCGATATTTTCTTTGTGGCTACTGATAATACTAGATTAATTAAAGAAGTTCACTGGCTTGATAAGAATGGAAACTTGAGCTGGATTGATCACTATAATCGTCAAGGTAAACTATTTGCTAAAACTTATGTTAACAATGGGCAACAAGTTTTGAAGCGATACTTCAATAAAGAAGGTAAGGAAGTTATTACGCAATATTTGGTTTCTGGTGATATTCTCCTCCATGAAGAAAATGTTGAAAGATATTTTGCCAATTTAGCTCAATTTGTGACTTACTATTTAAGAAAAAAGAAGTATCAAGTTGATCATGTTTTCTACAATACTTTGAATCAGTCAATGATGGTAAGCTTGGGTCTTCAAAATGATGGTAGTGATACGCTGTTTTGGCATGAAAAGATTGCTAACGATTTACCAGGTAATATGAAGTATTTAATGGACAATAGTACCAGAACTAAGCATATTGTTTTCCAAAATTATGTAGATTGGCAAACGTGGAAGGATAAATTACCGAATGATAAAAATGTTGATTTTAGATTTTTAGGTATGATTTATCCTCATCCAAGAGGAAACAAGATGCGTCCTGAAGCAGTTATTTTGACTAATTCAGACCAGATTGAACATTTAGATGAAGTAGTTCAAGCAATGCCAAATATTCATTTTAATATTGCGGCTATTACTGAAATGTCATCTAAGTTATTAGCTTTCAAAAAGTATAATAATGTTCGTTTATACCCCAATGCTACAACTAAACAAATTCAGGAATTGTATCAAACTAGTGATATTTATCTAGATATAAATCATGGTAATGAAATTTTGGATGCGGTTCGCGGTGCTTTTGAACAAAATATGTTAATTCTGGGTTTTGAAGATACGCTACATAATCCTAAATTTATTAGTCCTGATAATATCTTTAAACATACTGAGATTGATAAAATGGCTGATAAAATTTCTGATGCTTTGTCTGATACAAATACCATGAGAAATCTTATTGATCAACAAAGATTACTAGCTGGGGATGTGAGCGTTGACCAGTATAAAGAAGTGATTGAGGGCTTGAAAGGTGAATAAGGAAAAAATAAAAAATACGCTTGCTGAACGACATGCGTTAAAAAGATTAGATAAGGTAGAAGAAAATCAAAGAAAAGCTTATGAAAAAAAGCAGAATGATTTTCCATGGAAACAGTTAGTCATGGGGATGCTTTTTGGAATAATTTTACTTTTGATGTTAATTCAAATGATAGTTAAGTAAAAAAGCCTAGTTTTAGTTTGATTTACACTATTTCAAGTAGATATTTAAATTATAAATTGAAAAATTAGTGCGTAAATACTGATCCATTTCCTGTTAATAGACTATAAAATATATGAAGCTTTTGTCCTCAGTTGATGAAATTAATCGACTGAGGATTTTTTTATCTATTGAATAATAAAGAACAAAAAAAGTTATATTAATTTTTTCTTTTTTATTAA
>CANPPJ010000034.1:0-13052 GCA_947575965.1 uncultured Lactobacillus sp.
GTAAAGAAAAACTCTCAAAATTATATTTGAGAGTGAAAGTTATTTATTAACAATTTTTTTGATCAATAATTCCTTCTTTAGCTCGTTCTGCTAAAAAGCTCGCCTTTGCTATTTTAACAGCGCCAGTTAAGATGCCCGAATCATTACGTAAACGTAAGGTGGTATTATGAATATCAAGGATCAAATTATCACCGAGAAATGCTAAATCGTAGTCAGAAGTATAAATTTCAAAATTAGCATTATTTTCAATTTTTACTGAGTAGCGTGGATCGTGCTTCATTGTATCAAGTGAAATTAGTGAATAATCCATTCCAATATTACATGATCCGCCCTCAATCGAGTAGTCGCCACCACCGCCATCAACAATTAAAAGTATTTCATGTTTGTTATAACCACGGTTTTTAAGAAAATCGATTGCATCTTGACTAATTGTCATTTTTACCATAGGAATCACCCTAATCCTTTCTAATACTTAATTTTAGAAAAAAGTAGTATCAAATCAATTATTTTGTTTGAATTGGGGTGAAGTTTCAGGAGCCCAGATTAAGCAGATGACAAAGGCAGCAAAGAGAACTAAAGCACAAGTGATCATTGCCAGATTTGCTCCACCTAGATTAGTTAAAATAGGTAGTAGGAAAGTACCAGCTGCTGCACCAAAACGACTAATTGTGATACAAGTTCCAACTCCTGTTCCTCGAACTTTAATATCAAATAGCTCAGTCGGATAAGGGTAGTCAAGTACTAATCCAGACGATAAAACAATTGCAAATATACAAAAGATAATCAATTGAATATTAGAATTAATATTTTTATTGACTGCTAGGAAACCAATCAAGAGACTTGAGAGTAAAAAGTTACTAATTAAAAATGCACGTCGACTAATTTTGTTAAAAATTAAAATTCCAAAAAGTACCCCAATGAACATACCGCCATTATAGATAATGCCAGAAATTTTTTGATCAGTAACATGCATACTTTGTAAGAGAATCGGAAGAAAAATACTGATACCAAAGAATGCAAAGGCTTGGCAAGCATAGAAAAGGCCACCGACCAAAGTTTGTCGCAAATATTTCCTGGAAAATAATATTGTCCAAGAAACTTCCTTGACGGGTTTAGCCTTTTTTAATTTTTGAGGAAGGCCCCATTTATGTCCCATATGTTTTTTGATAACTTTATTAGCTTTTTTCACTTTACCACGACTAGCAAGCCAACTTGGTGAAGCAGGTAAGGGGAAAATGGATCTAAATATAGCGGCAATAAACGCTGGAATTGCACCGGTAGATAAAATGATTTGCCAATTATAAGAACCAAAGCCAGTAATAAAGGTTCCTGTTAAATATGAAGCAATGAATCCAATGGTCCAATAAATAAGAAGATGGCTTTGTCTTTTACTATCTTCGCCTTTAGGCAGCCATTCTGTTAAGAGAGCATTTCCCACTGTATAGTCGACAGCAATCATTAAACCAATCAGAATTCTAATAATAAAAATAAGTATTAAGTTATTAGTTAACAATTGGATTAATGATAAAAATCCTAGGATATACATATTTAGCATTAATAATTTTCGTCTGCCAATTTTATCAGATAGGCGTCCAATTAAGATGCTTCCTGCTAAACCTATTAAAGATCCGGCACCAATTAATCCAGTCCATAGATCACTGATTGTAATATATTTACTTGCGCTAGAAAGAGCAGTCCCAGAAATACCTAGGGAAAAACCACAGGCAATTTGACCTAGCAGTACAGCAGTAAATACTCGTAGATGAATGGGCATCAACGGAGCCTTTTTATAGTTCTTTTTTTCTTTGATAGTATTTGTATTGTTTAGATTTTCTTTTTGCATAATATGAGTTAAAGCAATTTAGATTAACTCGAAAAAATCCTCCTTAAAAAATATAAGTATATCTTCCACCCTAACAAAAAATTTTAATTGGTGCAAAAATGTATTAATTTTTACTTAAATATTGACTACGATGTCAATAATATATTAATATTACTAAAAATTAAGAAAGCAGGTAAGATAATGAGATTACGTAGAAAAGCTAGCCAATTTAGTCATTAATCAGGAGTTTATTTCTCCTGATGTTTCAAATAGATAGGTTAGTTATGTCAGAAGAAGTAATGATTAGAAAATATAAAAATATGGACTATGTTCAATTATGTCAAGTACATGATCAAGCCAGAATGCAAGAATTAATTGTAGGTAATGCAGTTGATTTATATGCTCCACTTGAAGTAGCCCTGTATAAAGAAGAACTATTTTCAGAAACACTTTATGTAGCTGAGGTTGACAAACAAGTAGTAGGTTTTGTGGCTTTTAGAGAAAACGAACTAGGCTATATTTACGTGTTAAATGAATTTCAAGGAAAAGGAATTGGCGGTAAATTACTGGATACTGTAATTCCTTACTTAGAACGTCCCGCTTTTTTAGAGGTCTTTCCCACAAATATCAAGGCAAAAAGATTATATCGGAGTCGTGGATTTGTAGAAGAGACTAAAGAAAAAATGATTTTGAATTAATTTAATAAAGAGAACAAAAAACGGTCAGTGGATGATTTTCACTGACCGTTTTTAAGGATACTAATATGTACTAATCTTTTTTATAGAAAGTTTCTTCTACGGCATGAGTGATTGCAATCTTGTCATGGGCATAAGAAAGACCGCCTTGCACGTAGAGACGGTATGGTGGGCGCATTGGACCGTCTGAAGATAATTCAATCGTAGAACCTTCAGTAAAGCTTCCTGAGGCCATAACAACGTCATCTTCGTAACCATCTTGGTGATATGGAATAGGATCAACAAATGAGTTCATTGGTGAATAGTGTTGAATTGCAGCACAGAATTTAACCATTGGATCTGGTTCACCAAAGGTTACAGTTTGAACGATATCAGTTCTTGGATCGTTCCACTTAGGTGCAACTTTCATTCCCATTTCTTCACAGAGAGCAGCAGTATAAATCATACCCTTTAAGGCTTCTCCAGTAGTGTGAGCTGCCATAAAGAATCCTTGGTACATATCTCTTAAATAGCCCCATGTAGCGCCTTCTCCTTTACCAGCACCAGGGACGTTAAGACGAGAACCTGCTCCTTCAATTAGATCTTTTTTACCGACTAAGAAGGCACCTGCTTTAACGATTCCGGCACCTGCATTCTTAAATAGAGAACCCGCCATCATATCAGCACCATAGAAAGTTGGTTCTTCTGATTCAGAAAATTCGCCGTAACAATTATCAACGAAGATTTTTACGTCTGGACGAACGTCTTTAATGAACTTAAGCATCTTCTTGATTTTTTCCATTGTAAAGCTTGCACGGACAGCATAACCAAGAGAACGTTGAATAGTTACAACTTTAATTTTTGGATCTTGCAAGTCTTTTCTAGCTTGTTCATAGTCAACTTCACCGTTATAAAGTAAATCAGTGTGCTTAAAGTCAATACCCCATTCTTTCATGTTGCCTGGTTTGTCACCAGCTAAGCCAATAACTTCTTGAATAGTGTCATATGGCATACCAGTTAAGTAGTAGAGCGTGTCGCCAGGGCGGAGCATACTAAATAGACCAACAGCAATAGCGTGAGTTGCTGAAGAAAATTGAGGCCGTACTAATGCATCATCAGTTTTGAAATAGTCCGCATACATTGCTTCTAATTTGTCACGGCCAACATCGTCATAACCATAGCCAGTAGAAGGAACTAAATCTTCTTCTCCAACACGATGTTTCCTAAATATATCTAAAACACGTTGTTGGTTATAGAATACTTGCTCATCAATTTCTTCTAGACGAGGTTCAATCATTTTATCAACTTTATTGACTTTTTCTTTTAATTCGGTTGGTAAGTTTTCTTTCCAAGATAAAACCATTACTAATTCTCCTTTAATACTTCTGCTTGTACTCTTATTTTACCATCTGATTTTTGATCCCAGTAGACTCCCTGAATTTCAGGTACAAAGCCTGGAAAACGTTCGATAGCACCTACTAAAACTTCAAAATATTTTTGATCAATATCGCTCCATTTTTCGCCTGGTGCAACAATAAACACACCTGGTGGATACGGTAATGCACCTTCAGCAGCAATTCGACCTTTAACATCTTCTAAGTTAACTAATTCACTTTCATTTTTCATGAAGAGATAGTCAGCATGCTCGGGAGTCATTTGATAATTTTGCATATCTGGTTTCGCAAATAATTCTTGCTGGAGGGTAAAGGTATTATTTCCCCGGTAATATGCATGCATTTCTTGGCAGAGTTGTTTTAAAGTATAACCTTTGTAGCGAGCGCCATATACTTTAGTTAGCTTAGGGAGTACTTTTTCTAGAGGTGCGTCCTCGTTATAGTATTGTTCAAATTCTAAGAATGCATTTAGCAAGATATCTAATTCAGTTTTAGTATCTCCCGGCGTTAATAAGAAAAGAAGAGAATATAGGTCATCTTTTGCACGAATAATCCGCTTCTCCATTAAAAATTCTGCGACAACTGGTCCAGGAATACCTGTTTCTTCATATTTTGCATTTTTAACATCAATTCCAGGAGTTACAACAGTAATTTTTAGAGGATCGATCATGGCCTGACCAGACGCAATTTTGCTAAATCCATGCCAAAGATTAGTGGAATCTAAATTCCAGTACTTTTCATTGGTAGCTAACTCATCAGTACTAATATTTTCAAAATTATCAATTACTAGTGGCTTAAATAATTTTGATTTTCTAATTAATTCTTTCCGCCATTCAATTCCTAAGCGTAAGATTTGGTCCCACCATTTTTTATTACCCTCACCACTAGTTAAATATGAGTTAACGGTGAGTGAGGCATAAAGGGGATAAGAGTAACTTGAAGTAACAAATTTAAGATAAGCGTGGTTAAAGTGTTTATGATCAACGTAACGTTTCTGGCCTTTAATATGAGCATCCTTTTTCAAAATTTGTGAAGCTTGGCCCATCCCAGCTTGTTGTTTATGAAGTGATTGAGTTACTAAAATACCCGGATCTTCTGGCCCAAAGTCTAAGTTGAGAGGAGACAAGTGATTCATAATTGGAATAAATTGTTCGAATCCTCCCCACGCACAATCAAAAAGAATGTAATCGCATAGTTTACCAATTTTATCAATCATCCACTTCGCGTCATAAAAGAGTCCATCATATGTCTCTGATTGAATGATAGCTAGTCTAAATGGACGCTTAGCTTTAGCTTTTTCAGGGTCAACTTTAGCAATTTCAGCGCGAATTTTTTCTTCACTTAAGAAGTTAGGATCCATTTCTCCAATTAATCCAAGCGCATTACGATCGGTTGGGATATATACTGGTTTGGCACCAGTCATTACTAAGGCACTGTTATAGAGGGATTTATGATTATTTCGATCAAAAAGAACTAAGTCATCTTTGGTTAATAGAGCACTTGCACAAATTGAATTTGCACTCGTTGTTCCATTAGTACAGAAATAAACTTTGTCGGCGTGGTAAGTTTCGGCGGCTTTTTGCTCAGCAGTTAAAGGCGTTCCTTCGTGGGTCATGGTATCGCCTAATTCTGGTACTGTATCACTGGTATCAGCAAACATGAGGTTTTTACCAAAGAAGCGATTAAATACTACTCCCGCTGGATGTTTTTCGTAATATAAGCCATTATGATGACCTGGTGTAGTAAAACTAACTGGACGATCTTCTGCAAAATTGACCAAATCAGTTAAAAATCCAGGAACCATTTCTGATGTATATTGATTTGCGGCATCGATTATTTGATTTTTTTCATTATTAGAAAGTGTTTCATGTGAAACTTTAATAATAGGAATTCCAAGCCCTGATTTTTTTTGTAAATCTTGAGCAGTTTTAAGACTACTTTTATCAGTCTCTGCTACAACAATAGCGGCAAGTTCACTAGCTTGAGTTTCATCGTTCAAATTAGTAGTTTGCCATGAATTAAAATCATTATTTTTTAGTTGATTGCTTAACGCAATTTTTAGAAAATTCATTTAATCACCTTGTTTTCCTACTACATTTTCTAAAATAGACTTGCAAAAATTTTAGAAATCTTTATAATTTTGTGCGGACGTTTTTGTACAAAATTTTATCTGCAAGAATACTACGGCATAAATTATAGCGATTTATAAAGGATTTCTACAAGTGAATTTGAATACTTTAATGATAGTTTTGAAACCTCCAAATTTAAGAGATAGGACGTAGAAAAGCATTTTAATTTTGGGGGAATTTAAAAATTGGATAAACCAGATGTCTTTAGCGATTTAGAACCGAATAAGAAACATTATATGAGTTGGCCAGTTATTGCACTGATTGATTTTGTAACGATTATTAGTTTTGAAAATATCTTCTATCCATTTCAAAATCAAGGTCTTTCCGTTGTAATTTCATGGATCTTTCTTTTATTTACTTATGTTATTCCTTACGCACTGATTAGTAGCCAAATGAGTTTAACTTTTGATAATCAAGATGGAGGACTTGCTTCTTGGGTAAGAAGAAGTACGAACGATACTTTAGGATATTGGACTTCATGGATGTACTGGGTTCAGAGTGTGCCATATATCGTTGATGTGTCAAACTCAGTTATCGTGTCTTTCAGTTGGATAATCTTTGGTAACAATAGTTTAGACAAGAAGATGTCAACGTTCTGGTTCGGAATTTTAACTTTTGTAATCATTTTGATCTTTATCTTACTTGAAAATAAGTTGCGTAACTCACTAGAAATCCTTTCTTTAATTGGTGGGGGAGCTATGTTCATTATGTCCATGCTTTTTGTTTTGCTTGCTGCTTGGTCAGTAATGCATGGACACCACATTGCAACTCAACCATTTAACTGGGGTGCATTTAAGCCATCATTTAGCTTAAATTACTTCTCGACTACTGGTCTTTTGATCTTTGCAATGTCAGGTGCAGAATTAGCTGCACCATACGTGCAACAAATGAAGAATCCTAAACGTGATTTTCCTAAGGCAATGTGGATGCTTGCAATTATGACAGGATTCTTAACTATCTTTGGAACCTTAGCACTAGCTATGTTCTTTAACGCTCATAAGATCCCACATGACTTTAAGATGAACGGTCCTTACTATGCTTTCCAACTTTTAGGTGAAAGTTTAGGAATGGGTAAGGTATTGATGTACATTTTTGCAGTTGTTCAAGCTATCTTTATGATGGCTCAACTTGCTGTATTACTCGATGCTTCAAGTCGTGTATTTGCTGGGGATGTTGGCGAAAAATTTATGCCAAAATGGTTGACCAAGAAGAACAAGAACGGTCGTCCAATTCACAGTTACACTTTTACTGTAGGACTCAGCTTATTCTTACTTCTTTTGACTGGTACTTTGCCAAACATCAATACTATTTATAACTGGCTGTTGAACGTTAACGGAATTATTTCTCCATACAAAACTTGTTGGGTATTCTTTGCCTTTGTAGCAATGAGAATGCATCAGGATAAATACCACTCTAGCTATGTATTTATTAAAAATAAGACTGGTGCATTAACTGTTGGTTTTTGGTGCTTACTCTTTACTTTTGTTTGTGCAACTTTAGGATTCATTCCACAAAACGTTGCAGTTGGTACAAAAGCATTTACCCATCAATTATGGATGAATATTATCACCGTTGTAGTACTCTTTGGTTTAGGTTTTGTCTTACCATGGCTCCGTAAGATTGAACAAAAACGTGAAGAAGAAATGATGATTGAAGAAGATTAGCGTAATAAAAAAGATTGAATTAAGATTGATTGAATCTTAACTCAGTCTTTTTTTGTTTCTAATTAGTTCCAGCAATCTTCGCTTTATTCAAAAGTAGGGAGCTACCAACAACTGAAACAGATGAAAATGCCATCGCTAAACCGGCTAGTTCAGGACTTAGAGTAAAGCCTAAGCCAACGAATAAGCCTGCTGCAATTGGAATACCAATGGTGTTATAGATAAGCGCCCAGAAGAGGTTTAACTTGATGCGATTGAAGGTCTTTTTAGAAATATCAAGAGCACGAACAACACCGCGTAAGTCATTTTGAACTAAGACAATACCACCAGAATCAATTGCAATATCGGTACCAGAGCCCATGGCAATTCCTACATCAGCTGTTGAAAGAGCAGGAGCATCATTGATACCATCCCCAACAAAGGCTACCTTATCGCCATTTTGTTGAAGCTCTTGAATATGTTCAGCTTTTTCATTTGGTAAAACACCAGCAATAACTTGATCAATCCCAACTTCATTAGCAATTGCTTGGGCAACTTTTTCATTATCACCGGTAAGCATTACTGTCTTTAATCCACGTTTCTTAAGTTCACTGATAGCTTCTTTAGAGCTTGGCTTAGGAACATCTTGAATAGCAATTAAGCCAATAATTTCACCATTTAAGCCGACATAAACAACTGTTTTAGCTTCTTCTTGTAATTTTGTAGCTTGCTGGTTCATTTCCGGGGAAATATTGACATCAGCTAATAAACGATTACTTCCTACAAAAGCTGTTTGATCATGATAATTAGCCTTAACGCCCTTACCTTCAATTGCCTCAAACTCGCTAACTTTTTCGATTTGTAATTTTTCAGAATCTGCTTTTTTAACTATCGCTGTAGCAAGAGGGTGTTCAGATGATTCTTCAAGACTTGCAGCAATTCTTAAAACTTGTTTTTCGTCACCAACAATATCAGTAACTTCAGGTTTACCAACAGTGATAGTACCTGTTTTATCAAAGACAACAGTATTTAAATCACTAACTTCTTGGAGAACTTCACCGTTCTTGATCAAAACTCCCATTTTAGCACTACGAGCAGTACCAACCATTAAAGCGGTTGGAGTAGCAAGTCCTAAAGCACATGGGCAGGCAATAACGATTACGCTAACTGCAAAAAGCATTGCTTCAACAGCGGTTGCTCCAAGGAATGAGTACCAAATGATAAAAGTTAAAATGGCAATAATCATAACAGCAGGGACAAAAATATTAGAAATTTTATCCGTTAAGTTTTGAATTGGAGCATGACTAGTCTGAGCTTTTTTAACTAAATCAACAATTTGAGCAAGCATGGTGTCAGAACCAACTTTAGTAGCCTTGAAAGTGATTGTACCGTTACTATTAATAGTTGAACCTACAACAGTGTCACCAACTTTTTTAACTACCGGCATACTTTCACCAGTAACCATTGATTCATCCAGTGTAGTAACACCTTCTAGAATCTCACCATCAACTGGAATTTTTTCACCTGGCTTAACACGAATAATATCGCCAACTTGAACTTGATCAAGTGGAATTTTTACAAATTTACCATCTCTTTGAACTTCCGCATCTTTTGCTTGTAAACCCATTAATTTACCTAAGGCATTTGATGCGTTATCGTGCATCTTTTCTTCCATGGCGTCGCCTAATAAGACGAAGACCGTAACAAATGCGGCACTTTCAAAGTAAACTGGACGGTTAGTGATCATGGCAAAGATACTATAGAAATAGGCAACAGCTGTACCAGTAGCCACTAAGGTATTCATATTGGCACTATGCTTTTTGAAAGCAGCAATAGCACTTTTCCAGTAAGGAAGTGCAGAGATTGCCATAATGATTGTGGTTGTGATAAGAGCAATCCAGTTATATCCGGGCATCATCCAATGAAATGGCATTGCAAACATTTGAATAAGCATTGGGATAGAGAGAATAAACGATATCCAAAATCGTTTAATGTTTGATAACCTCATTATTTAACAACAACCTTCCCATGAAACATGTCCATTCCGCAACTCCAATTATAAGTAGCAGGCTTGTCTGTGGGGATATTGACAATAACTTCTTTTTTACCATCAAGTTTGTCATCTATATTCAAGTCTTTGAAAACTACTTCGTTCATACAGCCCATATTGTCAGATGGAATAAATTTTAATTGGGCAGGTTTACCTTGCTTAAAAGTAATGGTATCGGGTTTATAGCCATGATTTTCTGCATTGACAACAACTTTTTTGGTTTGATTTTTTGAAAAAATACTCATTTTAATAGATCCTTTCTTTATTTAACGATAACTTTTCCGTGGAACATATCCATTCCGCAAGCAAAGTTATAGGTTCCGGCCTTATCTGTCGGAATATTGACAGTAGTAATTTTTTGTTTGGTTAAGTCCTCATTAATTCCTAATTGTTCGAAAACAACATGGGATAAACATGCTGTTGAGTCGCGCATGTCAAAGTTAACTTGAGCAGGCACGCCTTTTTTAAGAATTACGGTTGAAGGTGAATAACCACCATTTACAACAATGGTTGCAGTTTGTTCATCATTAACAATTGTGCTCGTACCGGCAGCTTCTTTATGTTTGCCAAAGAACCACCAAATAATAAAACCGATTAAAATTACCCCGATGATTAAGGTAATGATCTGACTTCCATTCATTCTTGTTTTCTCCTAACAAATAGTAGACCCTGTTTTTAAGCAGTTGCAGGGAACCATCTCAGGTGCCGTTTTTTCTTTTTGACTGATTTCTTTTTTCATCTTTATTAAATCACCTTTAGAAACGGGAGAGTCTTTTAAAAGTTTCAAAATTACTTCTCCCTTGTGCATATCACACATTCTATTTAGTAAGGTCTTAGCTTCGTTGTACATCATTTCGGTTTGACTAACCGTAGCTGTGTAGATATACCGGCGTCCATCTTGCTTAGCATTTAACCAGCCTTTTTGAACGAGACGTCTAATTAAAGTTTTGATAGTAGAATCTATCCAATCTTTTTTAGCCTGAAGCTCGTTTAAAATTTGTTTTGTATTTGTTTCACCTAATGTCCAGACAATGCGCATTACTTCCCATTCACTGTCTGAAATTGAAGATAAATTCTTTTCACTCATTTATATATTCCTTTCGTTTACAAATGTAATCATATAACTTTTAGTTTACATTTGTAAACATAAAATGATTAAAAAAATAAGAGCTATTTTTGTAAAAATAGCTCTTATTCAAATAGGAATATTTTATTTATTTAAGTAAATTATCCGATCAGCCTGCTGAGCATGCTCTAAATTATGGGTAACCATGATTACCGTTTTTTGATATTTGTCACGTAGCTGAATAATGTAATTTAAGGCTTCTTTAGCATGCTGATCGTCTAAAGCTCCAGTTGGTTCATCTGCTAAAACGAGATCCCCAGGCTTTAAAATAGTTCGAGCAAGGGCGACACGCTGCTGTTCTCCACCAGAAAGAATAGAAACTTGTTCATCTTTAGTATGGAATATGTCTAGCTCAGTAAGGATTTGATCAATTAATTTATCACGCCTATTATTATCTATTTTTTTAAAGTAAGTAGCCAAATAAAGATTTTCTTTGACTGTTTTATTAGAAATTAGGGCAAAACTTTGAAAGAGATAGTTAATCGTATTACGTCTTAACATGATTGCTCGTTTACTGTTGAGTGAAGGAAGAGGCTGTCCGAATAATTCGACTGTTCCATCGCTCCAATCTTCTAGTAAACCTAAAATATTGAGCAGGGTGGATTTGCCACATCCTGATGGACCTACAATTGCGACGAATTCTTGTTGCTTGACTCTCATATTTAAATTATCAATGATAATTCTTTTTCCAAAATTTTTGGTAAGATTTTGAACTTTGATTACATCGGTCATATTAGTCTAATTCCTTTCTATTATTTTTTGAGTAAAGGGAGTTTTTAATGCTAAATAAAAAATTAAAAGCTGTAAAATTAAATTTAAAATTTCTATTAGAACTCCAATCTTACTGTGGCTAATTAAGATAATGAGTAAAGCTCCTCCATTAATTGTGCTAATCATAATGAGTGGTAGAGTGTAAAGCTGTCTGAATGAGAAACCTAAAAACTGTTTAATTAGTAGAGTCTCATAGTTAAGCTTTTTGTAAGTAAAGGCTAAGACACCTACAAGTAAGATTAAGAGAATAATCAATAATATAATCACCAAACCGAACATAGCTAGAGTTTGCCAGAGTGATTTTTGAACCCCATCTATGTACTGCTGGACAGTCGCAAAGTTTAATTTATTGTCTGCTAAGTGATATTTAGATAAATTATCTGGAGAAAGAACTTGTTTACGCACTGCAGAATTTTTAAATTTAAACGAACCTCCTAAGCCCGATGCAAATAAGTTACCTATTTCTACAAAAGAAAAGTTTTCTGGGCTGGCAACATAGATAATTGGAGAGTTGCTTACCGTTGGTTCTTGCGGAGTATTGTTCCAAAGAAAGATAGATTTTTGAGGATAATAGGTTATAAATTTGAATTTACGAGATCGAGTAAATTTAGTTGAAATATCTGAAGAGCGAATGCCTTCTTGCATACTTTCTTTTATATAAGAGATAGTTTTTCTTTTCTCAGCTCCGGAAATGTTATCAGGTAAGTAAATTACACGAATGCCATTTTGAATAGCTTTTAATGCTTGATTGGAGAGGGTAAAGTTAATCGTTTTTAGATAGTTGGGAGAGGCAGTTAAGATAGTGAAGGGATGAGAGGGCATTTCCTTATAGCCATCTGTCATTTGTTCAATATAAGTTTTAGAAGCATAAAAAGAGTTCACGAAATAAACTCCATCTTTATTAGCATAATGCCGGTAAAGATCATAGAAATCGCGATTGATCTTAGAGGAGGTGTCGGCGTAAGAACGTACACTATCATTACCACTATCCATTGAAGCGAAAACTTCCATTTTAGAAACTGTATGCCATTGATGAGCTTGAGTTGCAGTTTCTGAAATTGATTTTGCAGGCTGGTCAATGTAAAGACAGGTACCAATAACAACGCTCGTTAGTAACAAATAAAATCCAAAAAAGAAAGAATAAATTAGTTTTTTAGGATAATATCCCTTAATCAGAGCAATATTTTTTGAAATAATAACTAAGCTTGCAGCACAGAAAAAAGTAAGACTAAAAATAAATGACGTAACAATTCCTGTCTTAATTCCTAAAGTAATGAAGCTAAGAGGAAAACGTAGATTAAAAATTGTTGAAAATACACAAAGAAAAAGTGCAGTCAAACTCAGGATAACTAAATATGGTTTAAAGATTTTAAATAAGATATCTTTTTTCGACCACCCTAATAAGATAAGATTTCCATATTCTTTGAGATTGTTTAAAAAAACTAT
>CANPPJ010000035.1:0-12837 GCA_947575965.1 uncultured Lactobacillus sp.
TAGATCACATCTATCGAGCAGCTTAAGTGTTCAATTTATTATTGCAATTTACGGAAATAATTTTTTGCTTTTTTACAAAGGCATTTTCTAATTGTCTACTTGTTTTTTGCATCACTAAGTTTAATTTATCAAAAGCTGCATATTTTCTTAATTCCTCTAGGCCATTAAACCAATCTTCAATTGCTAATAAGTACTTACTGTTTTTATTTGAAATTTGTTTAGTTGCCAGTGAGCTCTTTTTTCTTGTAAAACGTGGTATGTAAAGTGTAGTAATTGCTAATATACAAGCTAATAATGTAAGTGACCAGTTCATAAGAAAAAGAGTGCTGATTGAAGTAATTAAAAGAAAAATTGATTGAATAATATTTAAAAGCTGATTAGCATAATTCTTATTAAGTAATTGCAAATTACTATTTAGTTCATTTTCCATTTCAGCTACTTTCGAATTATTGTTGTAATAGTAATGTTTAACTATCTTATCTCGGATATAATGTATATATTTTTGAGTTTGTTTGCTGAAAAGATATGTGGCAAATGAACTAAGAAGAGTTGAAAGAAATGAAAGAAAAATACTACTAACTATGAAAAATAAGAAACCGATCAAAATGTTTTTAGCTAGTTGATTATATGCAAATTGAATAATATAAGAGCTCGCAGACGCTCCCAATGAAAAAAATATTTCTAAAAGTAGTATTACAATAAAAAGAGTTAAATCAATTCTAATTAATTTTTTTGTGGTCATTTTAATCATCTAGATTCTATGAATTTTTTTATATCTTTTTCTATGGGAGTAAATAAATGTGTTTTATAAAATTAGATTTAAATTAATAAAAATATTAATACTTGTTCAGTTAAATTGCAATATATTTTTAATACTGTTTTAGATATTATCTAATAATGATGGGTCCAACAATATGATCGGAGGAAACAATGACTAATCTTCACGTAATTCAAGCAGATATCACCAAATTAAAAGTCGACGCAATTGTTAACGCTGCTAACCGCACTCTCTTAGGCGGCGGAGGGGTAGACGGTGCTATTCACCGGGCTGCTGGTCCAGAATTACTAGCAGAGTGTCGAACTCTCAAGGGATGCGACACTGGGGAAGCAAAGATAACTAAAGGCTACAATTTACCAGCTAAATATGTTATTCACACTGTAGGACCAGTTTATAATCCGAATTTTGCTCAAAAAGCTGCAGAACTTTTAACGAATTGTTACCGCAACAGTCTCAATTTAGCTAAAAAGTATAATTTACATTCAATTGCTTTTTCTTGCATTTCAACTGGTGTATACGGCTATCCAAAAGAAGAAGCTGCCAAAATAGCTGTTGAAACTACAAGAAGCTGGCTTAAACAACAAAAATTCAATATTAAGGTCTACTTTTGTGTATTTGATTCAGAAAATAAAGCCATATATAATAAACTAACGTCTTAACTAAAGTGAGGAGTTTTAGATGAGTTTAAAATATGCAAAACGAAGTCAGGTGATTTGGTTTGCGATCTTGGCTGCAATAAAGGCTTGTAATATCTTATTTGTGGCTTACATGATCAAAATTATGCTGAATGTCGCATCATCGCATTCAAAAGATGTAATGCATTTAGTACGTTTAGCAGCTTTAACAGCTTTAGGGCAGCTATGCTTTATGATGAGTAACTTTGTCTATGAGCGTGTAAAAATGGGGATCATTCGTGATGTTAATATGGTTTTCAAGCAGGCTAATTTGCAATATTTAGTTGATCAAGGTGAAACCGATATAAAAAATGGCTTGTCACTTATGACGAATGACTTAAAGCAAATCGAAACAAATCGAATTACAGCTCAACTTGATATGATTTATCAAGGTCTAACTTTTATTGGATCATTAGCTTTTGCCTTATATAATTCCTGGCAAATGACGATTATTTTCGTAGTTGCGATGGCGGCTCCAGCTGTTGTACAAATTTTTACTAGTAGAATTATTACCAAAAAATCTAAAATTTGGGCTAAAACAAATGCTAATTATACTCAAAATGTTTCTGATTCATTAAATGGGGCCCAATCAGCTAAACTCTATAATGTTAGAGATAATATTGTCGTAAGAGCAACAAAATCAGCTCAAAATATGGAAAATGCTCTGCGAAATATGAACTTAACTCAAGCTTGGGCCTTGGAATTAATTTATTCTGCTGCTGAATTATTCTGTTTCATTATTCCATGTACTATTGGCGGGATAATGATGATGCAGGGAAGCTTAAGTGTTGGTACCTTATTTATGATGGTAGACTTAGCAATGAACTTCATTACGCCAGTCGTAACTTTGTTTAATGAATTTAATCAAGTTAAATCAACAGTTCCAATGTGGAAGAAAACACAAAAAGCTCTTGATTATGAAATAAAAGAAAATTCAGAAAAAGCCAAGAAGTTTGAAGGATTAGATGTAAAAAATCTTTCGTATCGAACTAAGTCAGATAAGCATACAATTTTTACAGATGTTAATTTACAGGTTAAACCTGGAGAAAAGATTCTACTTATGGCCCCAAGTGGTTGGGGCAAAACCACTTTGCTGCGCCTAATGCTTGGTTTAAAGAAACCAGTAAAGGGTAAAATTTTAATTAACGGAAAGAATGTAACTGGGGACTGGGCAAAAGCCCATAATTATTTCTCTTATGTTAATCAAAAACCTTTTATGTTCGATGATACGTTGCGTTTCAATATTACCTTAGGTAGAAAGGTTAACGACGAAAAATTAAAGGAAGTTATTCATCTAGCTGGTTTAGATGAATTAGTCAAAAAAGAGGGACTTGACCATAAAGTTGGCGAAGCTGGCAATGGTTTATCAGGTGGACAAATCCAACGAATTGAAATTGCTCGTGCCTTATTGTCAGGGCGACCAATTTTGTTAGCTGATGAAGCTACGAGTGCTCTAGATCCGAACTTGTCTTTAGCAATCCATGAAACTCTTTTGAAAAATCCAGATGTTGCAGTAATTGAAGTTGCTCACAAAATTTCACCAAAAGAAAAAGCGATGTTTAATAAAATTATTCACTTAGATATGAGTGAAGAAAGTAAAAACATAAATAATTAAAAAATAAGCTTGAGAAGTTTCATATCTCTCAAGCTTATTTCTTTAGTTTAATTTCTCAAAAAAGTTAGTAAAGATTTTTTCCTGTTTGGGATCGTTTAATAGCTTATCTGGGCGCCATTGAATTCCTAACATTGTTTGATCGGTTGATTCGATAGCTTCAATAATCCCATCAGGAGCAGTTGCAACAATATTAAAGTTGTTAGCAATAGTCTTAATAGCTTGATGGTGGTGGCTATTAACGTAGGGATGAGTCCCTACCGCTTTAGCAAGTTCACTTTCATCAGTTACATTAACATGGTGACTTTCTAAAGAGAGATCATTTGGCTGAATATGTTGAACACCTGCACCAGAATTTTGGGCGTAAATATCTTGGAAAAGTGTACCGTTAAAAGCGACATTTAACATCTGCATTCCACGACCAATTCCTAAAATTGGTAAGTTGGAATCATGAGTATTTTTGATCAAGTTTAACTCAAATTGATCTCGATGCGGATCAGTTTCTCTAAGCTCAGGAAGTGGCTCTTCATTATAAAAAATTGGTGTGATGTCAGAGCCATCGCTAAGAATCAAAGCATCGAAATTGACGCTAGGTACTGGCATAGTCTTTAAGCTTACGGGAGCAAAGACAAGAGGAAGAAATCCAAGTTTTACCACCGTATCAACAACACTTCGATCAACAATTACCTCACTATTTTTAATACCTGCAGTAATACCGATAGTTTTCATTAATAAACACTCCCCTAATAAATTGGATATTTATAAAAATTTAAAACTAGGTCTGAATTTTTAATAATATTATTTTAACATAGTGTGTTAAAAGCAATTATCACGATCTTTTTAAGTTACATAATTTTCTTAAAAAAGTAATGCGGATAGTCTTCTAACATGCTAATATTGATTAGCACAATAAGGTAAAGGTAGAGAATAGTGAATAAGATGGAAGATTCTAAAGATAAGAAAAAAGTTTTAACTAGAGAAGAGTATCGAAAGCGACTAGCAAGCCATGGTAAAGTAAACATTTGGGACTTATTCTTAAACCGGCCATACATTTCAGTAGCTTTAATTGTGCTAGCAATTCTATTTATTATGACCAGGTGGTGGCTTGGTCTAGTAATTTTAATAATTGTTGCAATTGCTGGTGCATTTATTATCGTAAAAAGTAAAAATCCTGATCGAACTCTTAGTCTAGAATTTAAATTAGGTGGAAACAAAACACTTCATTTACTTAAAGCATTGCAGCTAGGAGCTTCAATGATCATGTTTTTATCCACTTATATGCGACAAGTTGTAACTATTAATTTTCAGACTACTGGCTCACAAGATATGTTAAAAATGCTTCAAGGGGCAGCTGCTAGTACCAATAATGTTTATGCAGCGCAAGGAGCAAACGTAGTTGGTTTACTTGATAACTTATTAGGCGGTAGTTTATGGGGAACATATCGTTATGCGACAAATAGTGGGCAGTTTATGAATGATCCTGCAGGTAGATGGATTATGATTTGGACTTTTCTTTTAATGGTGGCACCTGCTATTTGTGTTTTAGCACAATTCTTTAGAGAACCATATTCACGTCGGGCTATGTTAGTAGGATCTGGTATTTCAACAGTGTTATTTGTTCTAACACCAGCCTTAATTCATCAATGGGCATATCAATTTGCTATTAACCATCAAATTAATCCAGCACAGATTGGTCAAATGTTTAGTGTCGGCTATATGGCTTACTTTGGTATGGGATGTAGTATCCTAGTATTTGTAATTGCTATTATTCGGAGCATTAAACGCGATAAATTTTAATGAATGAAGATAAAATTGCTACTATAATTTAGGTAGCAATTTTTTATTTGGAGAAAAAAGATGAGTTTTGATCAAAGAAAAGTAGAAATTAACAAGCAAATGATTTTAATACCTATTAATACTGGTGTAAGTGAAAAGGATATTTTAAAGCAAGCAGAGGAAATAAAAAAACTCCAACCTGAGATGATGGAGTGGAGAATTGATTATTTTAAGGACGTAGTTTTAATGAATAGGTTACTTGAAGTTGCGGGAAAAGTAAAAGACGTGATGGGATCTATTCCTGTTTTAATTACATTTCGTAGTCAAAAATTCGGTGGTAAGACTGAATTAGATAGTGAAGATGCATATTTAAACCTAGTAAAAATTGTAATTGATTTTAAATTGGGATATGCCGTTGATATCGAGCAAGGGCATGTGTCTGATAGAGTAAAAGGGTTAATTAAAGATGCGAAATCTAAGGAAATACAAGTTGTACTTTTCTAGATAAAAAAACTCTTTCGGAAAAGTGACCGAAAGAGTAAAGTTAAGGAAAGCTACAAAATGTTATATGAAAGCGCTTCAATCGCCTTCATAGATTATTATAGTAGAGTGTGAGCTGAAGTGCAAATATTTTTTTCAGAGATGGAGAATAAGTTTGAATAACGATCCACTTAGATTTGAATTTGCGATAGCTAAAGATAAACCATCGAGTTTTAATAAAGATAAAAGTAATGCATGTCCTTTTTGTGATGTAGATAATTTGACCAACATTTATAAAACAAATGGATCGATGATTTGGCTTGCGAATAAGTTTCCAACTTTAAGGGATACAAAACAAACCGTACTGATTGAATCAGATAAACATAGTGGGGATGTTGCTACATATTCACAAGAATATAATCGCCGCTTAATGAAGTTTGCTCTCGAATGCTTCGACAAGATGAGGCAAAACAGAGAATTCAGATCAGTTCTTTGGTATAAAAATTTTGGACCTAAGTCTAATGGATCACTATCTTATCCACATATGCAAATTGTCGGTTTGTATAAAGAAGATGGCTATAAATATATTCACGAAAATAATTTTACTGGAATTACTGTTTTTAAGACAAATAATATGGAAGTTAATTTTGCGACACATCCAGTTCAAGGCTTTCAGGAATTAAATGTTAATTTAATAGATAAAAACGGCTTAGATCTTTGGGCAGATTGGATTCAATACGCTATCCGTTATACCTTAGAAAGGATGTATGAAGGAAAATGTGATTCATATAACCTGTTTTTCTATCCCAATAAAGACGGAATCTGTTGTAAAATTATCCCACGTTTTTATGCACCGCCTTATTTTGTAGGCTATAAATTATCTGAGTGTAATGATAATGATACCTTGATGAAAGAAGCGAAGAGATTATTAAATTTTGTACAAAAATCTTGAAATAATATTTCAGTACCTTAGAATGTTGAATAGAAATAGAGGTACGTTATGGATTTATCTACTAAAGTTTTAAACAATTATCCTAATTTTAAGGGAGCATCTAAAAAGATTGCCGATTATTTATTGGCTCATCCAAAGACTTTTTTACAAGAAGATGCACAAGGCTTGGGGAAAATCACTAAAACTAGTGCGGCTTCGATGATTCGTTTTTGTCAACAATTGGGTTTTAAGGGACTAAAAGATTTTCAAATTCAACTTGCTCAAGATACACCACAAGAAAATGAAAATACAATTGAACCGATTGTGGATAATCATGATAATCCACATATTGTTTTACAAAAACTTCTATCAAGTATTGAACATAATACTGAAAAAACAGCTCATTTGATTGATGGAATGGCCTTAAATCAAGCTATCAATTTTTTGAAAAATGCTGATCGAATCTATTTAGCTGGTGTTGGTGCATCTAGTTTACCAGCTCAAGATCTTTACTATAAATTTATTCGTAGTGATAAAAATGTCATTTTTAATCAAGACATTCATATTGCCTTAGAGAGAATCTGTTATTCCCATTCGACAGATGTTTTGGTTATTTTCTCTTATAGTGGCCTGACTCAAGAAATATTATTACTTGCTGAACAAGCACGTAAGAATCATACTCCGATTATTGCTATCACTCGTTCTCATCAGTCTCCCTTGGTTGAAGTCAGTGATGTAGTTTTAGGTATATCAACAGATGAAAAACTACTTAGAGTAGGTGCGATAAACTCACTTTTTTCTGAAGTGTTTGTTTCAAGTGTCTTATTTTTAGCAACGATTAATCAAGATTTACCTAGATTAGAAGAAAAGTTTAAAGAAACAGAACTAGTAACTAATCAATTAAAGCAATTAGATGAGTAGTATTCTAATAACAAATTAAATAAAGACTGTAACCTACTAGAAAAGATGCACTTAAGCATCTTTTTCTTTTGAAATTAAAAGCTATCTTGATATAGGATAATAAAAAGTTTTAAAATAACTTTATAATAAAAGATACTGACATAATATATAAAATAACGTAAGTTAAGTTTTGTCTAATTCTAATAAGAAAGGCGATTGCTTTATGTTAAGGGATGGAATTACTGACATTATCCAAAAGTATGATATTGATGCAGGTGTAATTGTTAGGTGTAGCGATCAAATTATGTATCAATATCAAGCTGAGAAAATTTTTCCAGCAGGAAGCTTGATTGACTTAGCTATTGCTGCATATATTGAAGATCAGTGGAAAAAGACCCCTGAAGTCGTGGATGAAAAAATGGAAGTTACTGATCTTTCTCGTGTGCGTGGCGCCGGTATTATTGGTGATTTACGTCGTACTAATTGGAGCGTTCGAGACCTAGTTTATTTAACTAGTGCACTATCGGATAATGTAGCTACTAATCTATTAATTGAAAAATTTGATATTTATGAAATTGATGAGTGGTTAAAAAAGAATTATTCCGGCATCCGATTGGGGCGAGAGTTAATGCGCTATTCAGCTAACGGTCAAGATAATGAATGTACAGCTGCTAGTGTTGATAAGTTGATTACACATTTAATGACTACTCAGAATCTCTTCTGTGCTTTAGTGCGTAAAGGATTGAGTAATCATACTATTTCAACAGATTTAACTTTTTATGGGGAGAATCTTCTTACCTACAATAAATTGGGACGGGATCGTCAGGCATGCCATGAGGTTTGTGCTTTTATGACGAAAAAAGTACCAGTATTTTGTACCGTTTTGAGTAGTTATGAGGGAAGAAATATAGAAGATCGCTTATTCTTTCAAGAATTAAGTAAATTGATTTTTTTGCATGTAAAAAGTGCTGACTTGGCAAAATAGGAATCCTGAGAATAGATAAGGATTCCTATTTTTAATAAACTAAATTGCAAGGGTAGAAAATAGGGAGTGGAGGAATAATTTTTGAAAAATATTTTTCGAAAAATAGATATGTATTCTAAAAATTTTAGAATACATTGGCTAGAGTATGTAGCTTTGTTTATCGGAATAGATATTTTTACGCAGATGTTAATAATTCCGTTATTCAGATATGTAACAACTGGAATTTTAAAAGCTAGTGCAATTCCGTTTATTTCATATCAAAACATTGTTACCATTATTATCACCCATACTGGAGTTGCTCTACTTTTAATCTTTGAATTGGTTATCCTGCTTTTAGTAATTTATGGTGTATTTGCCTTAATATTATTGGGAACTAGAGAAATTTCTCAGAATCGATTTTCTCTTAAATTACTATTTAAAGAATTATGGCAGACATATCGTTCTGTTCGAGTAGGGTCTACCTTATTACTAGGCCTGTATTTTTTATTAATTGTACCTTTTGCAGATATGGTTTATCGAACGCCGTTATTAGCCAAAGTTCAAATTCCAGAATTTATTTTGGATTTTATGACTAGAAACATTTGGCTGATTAGTGGATTGATAATTTTTTATTTGCTAGCTTTTATTTTTGGTATCAGATTGATTCTGACGCTTCCCTTGATGATTTATCAAGAAAAAAAGACATGGCCTGCGATGAAAAAAAGCTGGGAGTTAACCAGCCACAAAAATTGGTGGGCCCTCTTAAGTAGCTTATTGGTTGCAGGAATCTGTGTTAGCGTAATTTTAGTTAGCTGCAATTTAATAATTTATTTCTGTCAATTGGGATTAGATCATTTGCCAGAAAAGCTTAGCTTTAGTTTTGCTATTTTTAATCTGTTGCTGGTTCAGATACTCAGTGAGTTAATTGCAATTTGGATTAGTGTTATTTCTATCTTAATTGTCGTCACACCGTTAAATAGTTTTAAGTGGGAAGATCAGAAAAAAGTAAAAAGTAAAAAGACAGTTAAAATAGTAGATTCCTGCTTAATAATCATTTTTGTATTAGCTGCAGGAATCAATAGTGCCTTGTATTTAAAGGGAGCCTATATGCAGCGTCCAATCACTATTTCACACAGGGGAGTAAGTGATAAAAATGGAGTGCAGAATACTATTCCGGCTCTAAAAAAGACAGCAAAACTTCATCCAGATTATGTGGAAATAGATTTGCATGAGACAAAAGATAATCAGTTTGTAGTTATGCATGACGAAAATTTGAAAGAGTTAGCTGGCATTAATAAAACTCCAAAGGATTTAACTTTAAAGCAGTTGACCAGAATTACGCTTCATGAAGATGGTCACCAAGCTAAAATTGCCAGTTTTGATCAATACCTAAAAGCTGCTAAGGAATTAAAGCAAAAATTATTAATCGAAGTTAAAACAACACCTAATGATTCTCCAAAAATGCTTCAAAATTTTAATAAAAAATATGGCAAGCTAATTGTTAAGCGTAAATATCAAGTTCAATCATTAGATTATCGTGTTATTGAGGGCTTACACCAGATTAATCCTAAGTTATTTGTCTTGTATATTCAGCCTTATAATTTCACTTATCCCCAAAGTGTTGCAGATGGGTATTCAATGGAATATTCTACCCTCAATAATGATTTTATATGGCAGGCTCAACTTCAAAATAAGCCAGTATATGCTTGGACAGTTAATAGTCCACAGATGATGATGAAGATGATGTATGACAATGTCAATGGAATTATTACTGATCAACTAGCTGAATTAAATGAGACAGTTAAAGATTTTGAAGATAATCGTAGTTACGCTAATAAACTGTTAAACTTCATTTTAATATTGCCTGATGATAATAAATAATTAGTAAGAAAGCATCCCTGAAAGGGATGCTTTTTGTATAGAAGAAAATGCTTATGTTTTGATAAAAGAAAGCGCTTCATGTTAAAATGGGTATATACCAATAATTAAAGAATAGCTCAAAAATATTAATAAAAGGGGGATTAGAAAAAATGAGTAATAGGTCAAATGCAGTCAATGCCTGGGTAAACAAGAATATAATGCCCGTTGCAGCAAAAATTGGTGCCTTTAAGCCGTTAATTGCAATTCGTGACGGAATTGCAATGGCAATGCCATTAATCATTGTTGGATCACTATTTATGGTTATTAATGGTTTTCCAATCAATGCTTGGACCAACTTTTTAACTAAAACTGCTGTTCATGGAGTGAGTTTGTCACAGATTCTGGTTAAAGTAAGCAATGGATCTTTCGGAATTATGGGATTGATTGCAGCTTTTGGAATTGCATGGAGCTGGCGTGGATGAACCAGTAGCGAGTGAGGAATCAGTTAAATAATTTTTAGATGCTGGTGCAGACGTTATTTTAGCTCCTGCTGTTGGAACAGTTCCTGGTTTTACTAGCGAGGAATTAATTAAGATAGTAAAAATTGTTCATAGAGATGGTGGACTAGTAATGAGCACAATTGGAACTAGTCAAGAAAGCTCTGGAGCTCAAACTGTTCATGATATTGCTCTTCAAAATAAAATTTGTGGTGTTGATATCCAACATATTGGAGATGCTGGGTGGGGAGTAGTGCCTCCAACAGACACTATTTTTGAATTAAGTAAGACAATTCGTGGAATGAATCATACGATTTCCCGGATGGCACGTTCAATTAATCGTTAAAAAAGATAATAAATAATAGATAAAAAGAAGATATCTTAGTAAAGGTTACTTTGATATCTTCTTTGTTTTTAATATTCAGTTTTACCTAAATCATCTTCTGGCCGGTGAAGCTGCAGACGTAAGCCATAGACAGAAAATTCCTCACTATTTTCTTGGCGGTCAAGCTTAATACGTACATGATCGCCATCTTGTTCAAACTCCACTTCATTTCTAGTATCAATCCAAGCTGCCTCTTCAACGTGCGGAACATGCTTTAGTTCGATACTTTCTTCAAGTGGAATATGGATGAAAACGTAGCGTTGATATTTAGCAATGGCATTATAAAAGACATGAACATTGTCTTCATCTGGCTTTATTTCATGGTCAGCCCGACTTTCATAATATGCATGTCCAAAGCGACTAATCCACTTACGTAAAGTTTCCATTGCAGGATCTGATTCAGACTTAATAGATCCATTTGCGTTTAATTCGACTTCAAAATAGATGTTCATATTATCTAATCTAGCAGCAATTAATTTTGCTAGAACATCAGGAGAAATTAATTTTTCCGCTGGTCTTTTTTGACAAAATTTAATTGTATATTTTTGACAAGCCGCTTTCATCTCTGTCATTTGTGCATCATTAGCGTCTTTGATACTTACGCCTCTAAAGCCACAGTCTCTTGCATATCGTACAAGAGCATCGGCATCAATTACACCTTTTGGAGCAACTTGATACTGCAATACAAGTCCAATATTTAAATCTTCTTTTTCACTCATTTTACTATTCGCTTTCTATGTCATATTCAAGATTGATTATAAGTGGAAAAGAAATTTTAAGCAAAGCAAAATAGTTTCACGTATAATTAGGGAGGACTATAGAAGGGACAAAAAATGATTATTTTTAATATTGTTTTATATATTACCATTGGTTTCATTGTTTATTTTGGTTACCAAACTGTGCTTCATTATCATAAACATGAAAATATTAATTTTCTCCGTGGCTTAATTGTCAGTACACTTGTCTTAGCAGTGCTAGTTTCTTTACAAATTTACTGGGCACTCCCTAATATTATTGGCCTATTTTTATGGCTATTTATTATGTTCTTGTTTATTAGTGTAGCTGCTAGTGCTAGATATATTACCGCTAGCTTGCAAGATAAGAAAAAACGAAAGATAGAGCTAATTGCTTCTGCTACTCTGGCAGTTATTAGCTTGATTGCTTTATTTATTGTGGTTGCCAATGTCAGATAATAATATGAAAATAATTATTGCTCCCGCTAAAAAGATGCGGGTTGATCAAGATACTTTTTTGGTTAGATCAGAGCCCGCTTTTTTAGATAAGACTCAGGAGCTATTAGACTTTTTAAAAACAAGAAATTTTAATCAGTTACAAGACCTATGGAAAGCGAATGATAATATTGTTCGTACAAACCAAAATAACCTTTTAACAAGTGAACTCGATTCTAAATTAACGCCAGCACTTTTAGCCTTTTCAGGAATTCAGTATCAGTATTTGGCTGGGGATATTTTACCCGAAGAAGGACTAGACTATCTTCAAGATCATTTGCGTATTTTGTCAGGCTTTTATGGTATTTTGAGACCTTTTGATGGTATAATTCCCTATCGTTTGGAATTGAAAACTCAAATGACTGGCTTTAAATACTACAGTCTCTATAACTTTTGGAAAGATCTTCCGTATCAAGAGCTTTTTGACGATACAGATACAGTTATTAACTTAGCGTCTTTAGAATATTCTCGTTTGATTTCTCCATATTTAAAGAATAATCAAAAAATGATTACAATTAAGTTTTTAGAAAATAAAAACGGAAAGTGGAGACAAAGTGCTACACATGCTAAGATGGCGCGAGGAGAAATGGTTCGCTTTGCGGCTAAAGAGGGGATTAATAGACCAGAAGATTTAAAAGAATTTTCTGATTTTGGTTATGTTTTTTCAGCAGCAGATTCCTCAAATGAAAATTATATATTCGCAAATTGCAATAATAAATTGAACACTTTTAGTTAAGCTGCTTGATAGATT
>CANPPJ010000036.1:0-12799 GCA_947575965.1 uncultured Lactobacillus sp.
GACGTCAGTCTTTAAGCCTTCGTTAGCCCAACGTGGCATTACTTCTTCTGCTTTACCTACAACATATTCTGCATTAGTAATGCCGTTTAATTTAGCATTTGCATTAGCGTCTTCAACAGCAGGCTCAATGACTTCCATCCCCCGCACCGCCTTAACATGCTTAGCCACACTAAGCCCAATGGTACCAATACCAGAATAGGCATCGATTACGACATCATCGGGCTTAAGATCAGCCTTTTGAATAGCTAAATCATATAAACGAGGAGTTTGCAGAGAATTAATTTGGAAGAAACTTTGTGGAGAAATTTTAAAACTAACATCACCAATTTTATCGGTAATTTGTGGTTCTCCCCAGAGCAAGTAATCCTTTTTACCTAAAATCACATTCGTCTTTTTAGGGTTATGGTTCAAAACTACACTCGTCACGCCCTTGATCTCACTAATTTCTTTAGTAACTTCTTTTAATTGTGGAAAATCTTTATGTAAGCATACTAAAATCACCATAATTTCGCCCGTTGCTTTAGAGCGGCGGACTTCAAGATAGCGCACTTCTCCCTTATTATGAATCTCATCATAAGCAGGAACATGATTCTTTCTCAAAATGTCGCGTACCTTAATTAAAACTCGATCAATTTCTGGATCAGTAGTAAAGAAGTTAGTCAACGGCACCAAGTCATGGGAATGTTTTCTAAAAAATCCAATATCAAGCTTGCCATTAACTTCACGTACTGGCACTTGTGCCTTATTCCGATAACCTGTTTCTTCTGGACTAGGCATCGTTTGACCAACTTTAACATTATCTAAGTCCGCTTTATGTAGTAAATTAACAACTTGATTACGTTTAAATTCAAGCTGTTTATCATACTTAATATGAGCAAGAGATGCTAAGCCAGTTTGAACCCATTGACGAAGTTTTACGTTAATCCGATCTGGACTCTCTTTTTTAATTTTTTCAATTTTAGCAAAAGCAAAATTTTTCTTTACCTTTAAAAGTTTGGCAGAAACAATTTCGCCTGGAAGAGCATTATTTACAAAAACTGTCATTCCATCTAAATGAGCAACACCCATTGCTTCATAAGACAAGTCTGTAATTTCTAAGTCAACTATTTGATTTTTTTGCATAATTCAATCCTCAATATTTAGATCATTGTTACTATTTTACTAAAAAATATTATTGCTTTTTAAAAGAGTACGCACTAAAAATACTTAAGATAATTCCTAAAATTAAGCCACAAATTAATAAACTCCATGATCCCAAAACAAAGTCGCCTTTTATCCATAGATTATTTAAGAGCATCCCCCAGTCAAATGGCCACCACATGCTCCAAGTCGTACGACTTAAAAACATTGCTAAGATGGATCCTAAAAAACCAATTCCCAGCGCAAAATATAAGTTAGTAATTCGTACGAGCCAAGAATAAAATGGCACCAGCCATGACGATGTTAATAAAACTCCAATTACTGAACAAATCATTAAGCCTATTTCTTCGGTACTCGAAAAAATAAAACGAATGCAGATCATCAAAACTATAAAAATCCCGCTCATGATACATGCTTGAATAATTCCATGGAGAATTCTACCAATTTCATAGCTCAATAAGTCTTGTGGGGATGTCAATATTTCTCTAAATTTCGTTGCTTGCTTTTGATAATAAGTACTGAGTCCTACAAGTAAACCAATTGACATATTCAACCAAAAGTAACTCCATTGTCCCATCATTAATTGAACTAGATATTGGTTATCCCAGAAAACAGCGGTCATCATCAAAACAGCAATTACTGGTAGTAGCCATACTAGTAAGCGAACTACACTATGTTTTGTTTTTAAAAATTCAACTTTTAAAATATTAGTCATGCTTTATGCCTGCCTTTTCTAAAGTTGAAATGAATAATTCTTCTAAATCCGTTTCTGGTTCATAATCTTCTTCTAGAAGTAATTTTCCATTACCTAAAATAGCAATTCGATCTGCAACCTTTTGAATCTCAGAAAGCATGTGACTAGCTATAATTATTGTTTTTCCTTGCCTTTTCTCTAGCATCAAAAGCGCACGCAACTCATGAATACCAAAAGTATCAAGACCATTTGTTGGCTCATCCAAAATAACTAAATCAGGATCTCCCATAAAAGCTAAAGCAATTCCTAAACGTTGTCTCATCCCTGTAGAAAATTCCTTAACTTTTTCTTGATTATGATCACCAACCCCTAATGTATTTAAGATTTGTTCCTGATTTTTATTTTTAACACGGTGAAGTTTTAGTTTTAATTTGATATTTTCTTCAACAGTTAAATTATCAAATAATCCCGGTTCTTCAATTAAGGAACCAATTACTTTTAAATCTTCTCTTTTCCAATCTTTACCTTTGAAAGTAACCACACCTTCAGTTGGCTTTTCAATTCCACTAATTATTTTTAATAGTGTCGACTTTCCAGCTCCATTTGGTCCCATAATACAGTAGATTTTACCAGTAGGAACATGAAGATTGATTTGATCTAAAACATGCTTATGTTTAAAATGTTTTCCTAATTCTTTGGTGGTTAAAATATCATTCATCTTAATCCCTCAATTTAAATTTTTAGTTTTTTCTATACCTATTTATTTTACCGCTCAGACTGCATAATTCGAAATCTTATTATTTTTATTAATAAATTCATTGACATCTTTTTTTAAGCTTGCTATCATAATTGCAATAATTATCGTCACAGTAGTGCTTATGTTAGGTGTCAGAGAGCTGGTGGTGAAGTGCGAACCAGTCAGGCATAAGTTACGAATTACAACGATCCATCTTTATTCGGCCACAATCAGTGCCGTTATCACCTGATCAGAGTGCTGCAATTTGCAGTAAATAGGTGGTACCACGGTAATGCGTCCTGTTGATTAATTTCAACAGGACTTTTTTATTGGAGGATTTTTTATGAAAAAGAAAGTTTCTTTTACCGAAGCGATTATTATCTTACTTTTGCTTCTACTTATTTTAGGTATTTCAGTTATTAAGTTTGGACTGATGCCAGAAGTTCCCGTTCTATTTACAGTATGTTTATTATTATTTTGGCTTAGAATTCGCGGAAATGACTGGTCTTCAATTCAAGATGGAATTAAGGAAGGGATCGGCGTAGCTATTATTCCCATTTTTATTTTTATCCTAATTGGAACCTTAATTGGACTATGGATTAAAGGAAGTATTATTCCGTCAATCATGGTATTAGGTTTTCACTTAATTAGTGGACAATTTTTTGTTCCATCTGTCTTCATTGTCTGTTCAATTGTTGGTCTTGCCATCGGAAGTGGTTTTACAACAATTTCAACTGTTGGGATTGCTCTCTTCGGAATTGGGGCGAGCATGAATGCTAATCCAGCTCTTGTTGCTGGTGCAATTATTTCTGGAGCAGTTTTTGGAGATAAAATGTCTCCTTTATCCGATTCAACCAATCTTTCTTCTGCAGTTGCAGAAAGTGAACTATTTGCTCATATAAAGAACATGATGTGGTCCACTATCCCTGCTTTTGTTGTTTCTTTAATCCTTTTCTGGATTCTAGGAAACAGTGGTTCAATTGATGCTTCAAAAATTAACCACACAGTTTCTATTCTAGAGCATAACTTTACTATTACTTGGTGGGCAATTATACCAATCTTATTGATGTTAATCTGTGCATGGCGAAAAATTCCTGCAATTCCTACCTTATTTTTAAATATTATAATTACAGTCATTATGATTTTTATTCAAAATCCGCACCAATCTATTACTGACTTAACTAACTTAATTATGAAAGGCTTTGTAGCAAAAACTAGTGATTCATCTGTTAATGCCCTTTTAACCAGAGGTGGTATCTCCAGCATGATGGATACAGTTGGTTTGATTATTGCCACCTTATCTCTTGGTGGACTCCTCATGAAATTCAATATTGTTCAAACTGCTATGGAACCGCTAGTTGAACATCTTAAAAAACCAGGTCGTTTAGTCATCACTACTATTCTTTCAGGCATTTGTATCAACTTATTTGTTGGTGAACAATACCTTTCAGTAATTCTACCAGGGCGTGCCTTTAAACAAGCTTACGACCGAATTGGTCTTCATCCCCTTGCTTTAAGCCGTGTTCTTGAAGACGGAGGAAGTGTAATTAACTACTTAATTCCATGGGGAGTTGCGGGATCTTTTGCAGCTTCTACTCTTGGTGTGCCCGTCTTAGCCTTTATTCCATTTACTTTCTTTAGTTTGCTTTCTCCTCTTTTCTCAATTCTTTCAGGAGTTACAGGAATCGGCTTAAAGTGGCAAAGAAATCCTAAAAAATAATATTTCTGTAATAAAATCCGTACTCTTTTGCTATGTAAGCGCATATAGTACGGATTTTTTATTGACGTTTTTTTTATTACATTGTACATTAATAATTAAGAAAATATTAAATAATCAAATAAACTATTCCTATTTACGAAAGCACTCTAATGGAGAAAGCCTAAGTAAAGGGATTATGTATGGGAGAAATTATGAACAATCAAAAAGGTTTATCAGTAAAAAGCGTTGTCGCAATCGGTATTGGAGCGGCCATTTATGTTATCTTGGCTCGTTTCACATCAATTCCAACTGGTATTCCTAACACTAACATTGAAATTGTATATCCATTTTTAGCATTGCTTGCAACCATTTATGGACCAGTTGTTGGTTTTTCCGTGGGATTCATCGGTCATGCCCTAAGTGATTTCTTAATGTATGGACAAACTTGGTGGAGCTGGGTTCTTGCAACTGCTATTCTAGGCTTAATTATCGGGCTTTACGGTATGCGTCTTGACCTAGAAAATGGTGTTTTCACTACTAAACAAATGATTGGTTTTAACATTGTTCAAATTATTGCCAATGTTGTTTCTTGGTTAATCATCGCTCCAGTTGGAGATATTTTGATTTACAGTGAACCTCAAAACAAAGTTTTCTTACAAGGAGCAACTGCAACCATCACTAATTCAATCTCTATTCTTATTTTAGGAACTATCTTGCTTAAAGCTTATGCAACGACTAAAGTTAAAAAAGGTAGTTTACGTAGAGATTAATTATGAAAGGTTACTCAATTAATGACAGAACCTATTATTGAATTTAAAGATTTTTCATTTAAATATAATAGCCAAGCAGAACCCACTCTTAAAAATATTAATTTGAAGATTAATAAAGGAGAAAAAATTCTTTTGGCTGGACCTTCAGGCAGCGGCAAATCAACAATTGGTCGCTGCCTTAATGGTCTTATTCCAAATATTGATCAAGGTGAAGTTGAAGGAAAATGTTTAGTGAATGGGAAAGATATCACTAACACAAGTCTTTTTGACTTTTCATTCACTACTTCAACTATCTTACAAGATGCTGATAGTCAATTCATTGGCTTAACAGTTGGTGAAGATATCGCTTTTGCTTTAGAAAATGACTGTCAACCTAAAGATAAAATGCACCAAACTGTAAACCAGTGGGCTGATGAATTAAAAATCAAAGAATTACTTACTCAATCTCCACAAAGTCTTTCTGGAGGCCAAAAGCAAATTGTTGCCTTAGCTGGAGTTTTAGTCGACGAGTCACCTATTTTATTATTCGATGAGCCACTTGCTAATCTAGATCCTGCTTCTGGGCTTAAAACGATGGCAATTATCGATAAAATTCAAAAGGAACTTAATGCGACAGTTATAATTATTGAACATCGCGTAGAAGAAGTCCTCAGTCAACCAATTGACAGAATTATTTTAGTAAATGAAGGTACGATTGTTGCTGATCAGCCTACTAATCAGCTGCTACATTCTCATACCTTAGAAAAAATTGGCGTTAGAGAGCCACTATACCTAAAGGCTCTTACAGCCGCTAATATAAATCTAAGTTCTATTAAAGAAGTAGACCAAATATCAACTCTCCCTGTTTCTGAAAAAATCAGCGATAAATTAGCAGCTTGGACTGAACAAACTAAAATCACCAAAAAAGAAGCAGATAATTTGCCATTATTAAAATTAGATCACGTTGGTCATCAATATAGCAAGAATCAGCCCTATCCCTTAAAAGACGTTTCTACTACTATTAATCAAGGCGACTTTATTTCAATAGTTGGACAAAATGGTGCGGGTAAAACTACTCTTTGTCGAACGATTTGTGGTTTTATTTCTAATGAAGGAAAAATCACCCTTAAGGACCAGAATTTAAGTGACTTATCAATTAAAGAGAGAGCCGAAAAAATTGGTTACGTAATGCAAGATCCTAACCAAATGATTTCTCAAAAAATGATCTTTGATGAAATTGCTCTGGGTTTACGTTTACGCAATGTTGATGAAGAAACAATCAAGCAAAAAGTCGATCAAACTTTGAAAATTTGTGGGCTTTATCCCTTTAGACATTGGCCAATTTCCGCATTAAGTTTTGGACAGAAAAAGCGTGTCACAATTGCTGCAATTTTGGTCTTAGAACCAGAGATTATTATTTTAGATGAGCCAACTGCCGGTCAAGACTGGAAGACTTATACGGAAATTATGAGCTTTTTAAAGCACCTAAATACTATAGGTAAAACAATCATTATTATCACGCATGATATGCATTTGATGCTTGAGTACACTAATCGATCTCTAGCATTTGCTAAAGGTAAATTAATTGCAGATACTACCCCAATTGAATTATTAACCAATCCAGATTTAATTAAAGAAGCTTCATTAAAACGAACTAGTCTTTATGATTTAGCAAAACATTATAACTTATCTGATCCAAATAAATTTGTGCAAGCCTATATTAATTTTGAACAACAAAACTGGAAGGATGAAGATTATGAATGATAGTAAAATTTTGGGCTACCAGCCAGGCAATAGTTTTATTCATGCCCTTAACGCAACTACAAAAATGATCTTTTTAATTCTAGTATCTATTGCTTGTATGGTTACCTATGATACTCGCTTCTTGATTGCTATCTGTATCCTATCCTTAATTTTGTTAAAAGTTGCTGGTATCAAGTGGAAGCAAGTTTCTTTTATTGTTAAATTCATTATTGTTTTTGCCATTATTAATATCATCGCTGTTTTTATTTTTCAGCCAACTTATGGTGAGACACTCTACCATTCAAAGACAGTTCTAATCAATGCAGGATATTTTACCTTAACCGCACAGGAACTATTTTATTTATTTAACGTAATTTTGAAGTATATCTGTTCTATCCCACTGGTTCTCCTCTTCTTGTTAACTACTAATCCTAGTCAATTTGCAGCTAGTCTAAATAAAATTGGTGTTAGTTATAAAGTTGCCTATGCTGTTTCTCTAGCATTGCGCTATATTCCTAATATTCAAGAAAGTTATTGGTCAATCTCTGCTGCTCAACAAGCAAGAGGAAATGAACTTTCTAAAAAAGCTTCTCTTGGAAAGAGAATTCATGGAACTTTAAATATCGTTACCCCACTTATTTTTTCAAGTCTTGATCGTATCGATACAATTAGTACGGCAATGCAACTTCGTCGATTTGGCTCTAAAAAGAAACGTACTTGGTATGTGGCAGAAAATTTCAACTTAGCTGATTATTTAGTTACTACTTTAGCCTTTATTTTGGTATTAGTTGTAATTTTGCTCTTTAAAGTTAACTCTGGTCGTTTCTATAATCCTTTTGTATAAAAGTTTCTTTTACTGTCAAGATAAGTTAAAATATACTAATAAAAAGAAAGAGGGAAAGGAAGAGCTATATGAATAACTTTTCACAAGAACCAGAACGTCGTACAATTGTTGACGTAACTGGCTTAAATAGATTCTTAAGTAGAATGTATGGCATGATGACAATTGCTGTTTTAGTATCAGCTTTAAGTGCTTACTTAACCATGACTGTCTTTAGAACACAAGTCATGACTTTATTTGCTAGGAATCCAGCTATGACTTGGATTTTATTGTTAGTTCCACTTGCTTTAACTTTCGGAATTAGTTTTAGAGCTACACGAAATCCAGTAGCAAGCTTTGTAATGCTAATGATCATGGCAATTATATATGGAGTTGAATTTTCATTAATTGCCGGTGCTTATACTGGACGTAGTATTGCTTCTGCATTCGTAGCTTCCTCTACTGTATTCATTACAATGGCTGTAATTGGTACTACAACTAAAAAGAACTTAAATAATTTAGGATCATATGCTTCAGCAGCTTTAATTGGTTTAATTGTTGCAATGTTAATTAACATGTTCTTAAGAAACCCAATGGTTTCCTATATCTTCTCATTTATTGCAGTTATTATCTTTACTATCTTAACTGCTTGGGATGCACAAAGAATGAAGCAAATCTACGAAAACTACAGTGGTCAAGTTTCAGTTGACGGCTTAGCAGTTGCGGGTGCTTTAGCACTTTACTTAGATTTCGTTAACTTGTTCTTACAATTTTTACAAATCTTTGGATTTAGCGATAGAAATTAATATTCTACATAAAAAGCTACTAAATCTTGGTATTAATGCCTTGATTTAGTAGCTTTTTTTGTTTATTAATATTTATTATTCAATTTTGCCAATAATTTCTTCTTCATAAGCCTCATCGTGTATTGAAGCAATATTTTCATCATAATTGAATTCTGCCGTATGCTTATTTTTAAGCTTGACTTTATAAGTAGCTCCCATCTTGAACCATTCATATTCTGAGTCAATATGACCCACATCGACTAATTGATTATCTAAATCTTGAAGATCATCAACGATTACCTTAGCTGTTGGTCCAAGCATCAACAAAATCAACCTATCTTCTGCATTTTCTCGAATCATTTGTTCTATTTGGTTAACTTTTTGGTATGCATTTCTTGATGGTGCAATAATTCTTTTAACCGACTTAGTATTATCAAATAAGTCGTTACCAACTCCTGAACGTGTTAACGCTCCTTCAACAATTAAGACATCTTTTTCTTTCCAAATCTGCTTAAGTTTATTAAACCAACTAGCACTTTTAGATTTATCAATTCGATCAATATATGGTCTGGAAATAAAGGTATTGCTATAGATATTTTCTGTTTTTTCTATTTCTGTTAGAAGATGTTGATTGTTAACAAAGAAATTAGTTTCATAAAAATCTTTGGTGTATTGACCATAATCTTCTAAACTTTCAAATACATCTGGAAGAGCAACATCATATTTATTATTACTTCCAGCAAAAAGAATCTGTTTTAATTTTCTCGATAGATTTTCATCATATGCTTGATAAGTAATACCATTTCCATTAATTAAACTTAATTCTCCATCACCAAAGCGAATAATGGATTTTTTCTTATTAATAAGTCGATCTAGTGATTCATCCATTCCTCTGACCTGAATATTAAAAAGTTGAGGAGCTAAGTGGTCAGTAGGACTTGTTCCTAACTTTTGGATTACCTCTGCCATTTCATCAATTTGATCGTCTTCAAAGACTTTATAGGCATCATAATTTATACTTTCAGATCTTGAAGAATTAAAGGACAAAATAGGAACTTGGCGGTGCTTTATCCGATTAAGTACCATTTTATTTTTACTACCATAATTAATATCAAGGTAAACTGTACACATATTAATAAGCTCAATTTGTTTTTTTGCAGTAGCACTTGGATATATAGTGACGTTATCATATTGAGATAAATGACTTAATAAAAAAGCAACTGGAGTAAATGCCGCAATACTAAAGTGAATATTAGGTAATTTTTTTACTAGCTCTTCTAAATTTTGAACTTCAGCGACATTGGTAAGCATATAGGCTTCTCCCTCAAATTGAGGATACTTTTTTGTATTAAAATTAATATCTTTAGAAATAATTTTTGACCATTCTAGATTATGATACTTCCACCATTTTTCTCTTAAAGCAGTCGTATTGGTAATATTAAAGGGCTTATCTTCATCAGTAAAATGAATAATAGCAGGTTCTTTTATATGATCAAAGAATGAATAAAAACTGTCTTTATCATTCCAATAACTGTTTCTCTCATAGCCAATTTGGTAATTATATTTTGGATCTAGCTTTCCATAGTTCTGCGCAAATCCTTCATTCATCATAACCTGAGTGTTATTTAGATTATATTTCCTCCCCAAATCCAATAATTGGTTTCCGATATTGTTGTTATGCCAAAATCTATTATTAATTAATAAGACCCCTGAATTAAAGTAATCAGGATTAAAGTAGTCCACTATAGTATAGAGAGGTCTAGCTTCAATATTAGTTTCAAAAAGCTGATCTAAATTTTGGTCCACAATTACATCACTATCTAAGTAAAGAACTTTATCTTCTTTAATTAATTCTGGGATCAAAAACTTGCCGTATACCATCTTAGAAATTCGATCTTCGGGATTTGGCATATCTTTAAAACGACTAAGATCAATTTTTAAATCGATAACTTCCGAGCTCAGCTCTTTCAAATATCGATTAATATTCATAAACCACTCGTGTGGAATATCAGGATTGATAATATAGGTTTTTACATCCTGATTATGAGCATAAATAGATTTTAAAGTGGTCTCTGCTTTATCAATCCAGCTATAGTCTACACTTAATGCAATTGTCTTCATTATTCAATTTCTCCAATAATTTCATTCTCATAAGTTTGGTCATGGATTGCCCCAATATTATCATCAAAATTAAACTCTGCCGTATGCTTATTCTTCAACCTCACTTTATAAGTAGCTCCCATCTTGAACCATTCATATTCTGAATCAATATGACCTAGGTCTATAAGCTGATTATTTAAATCTTGGAGATCATCTATCATTACCTTTGCTGTCGGTCCGAGCATCAACAAAATCAACCTATCTTCTGCATTTTCTCGAATCGTTTGTTCTATTTGATCAATTTTTTGGTATGCATTCTTTGATGGAGCAATAATTCTTTTAATCGATTTAGTATTAGCAAATAAATCATTTCCTACCCCAGAACGTGTAAGGGTACCTTCAACAATTAAGACATCTTTATTCTTCCAAATCTGCTTAAGCTTATCAAACCAAATTGCACTTTTAGATTTATCAATTCGATCCATATACGGTCTGGAAATAAAAGCGTTACTGTAAATATTATTAGTACTCTCTATTTCTGCTAAATCTTTTCGATTTCTCGGAAAGAAATCATTTATATAGTAAACTTTTGCATACATCCCATAGGCCCCTAAGCCATCAAACACATCTGGAAGAGCTACATCATATTTATCATTACCACCTTGTAAGAGAATATGTTTGAGACGTTTTGAAAGATTTTCATCATAAGTTTGATACCCTATTTCTTTTTTATTAATTAAATAGAGTTCTCCATCCCCAAAACGAACAATTGACTTATTTTTATTGAGAATACGATCCAAAGTTTCATCTATACTTCTAACACGAATATCATACCTTTTTTCAGCTGTTTTTGAAGATTTTTTTACTGTATCTTCTATAGAATGAGCCATTTTATCAATCTCACTATCCTCAAAGATATGATAATTTTTATAATTTAAGTTTATAGATTTTGAAGCCCTAAACGAAAAAATTGGAATATTTTTAGCCTTAATTCGATCAATTACTAGTTCTTCTTTTCGTCCATAATTAATATCTAGGTAAACATCACAATTATTAATCAATTCAATTTGTTTGTGTGGGATGACACTTGGATATATAGTCACATTATCATATTGAGATAAATGACTTAATAAAAAAGCAACTGGAGTAAATGCTGCAATGCTAAAGTGAATATTAGGTAATTTTTTTACTAGCTCTTCTAAATTTTGAACTTCAGCGACATTGGTAAGCATATAGGCTTCTCCCTCAAATTGAGGATACTTTTTTGTATTAAAATTAATATCTTTAGAAATAATTTTTGACCATTCTAGATTATGATACTTCCACCATTTTTCTCTTAAAGCAGTCGTATTGGTAATATTAAAGGGCTTATCTCGCTCAGTAAAATGAATAATTTTAGGGATCTTTACTTGATCAAAGAATGCATAAAAACTATCTTTATCATTCCAATAACTTTTTCGCTCATAGCCAATTTGATAATTATATTTTGGATCTAGCTTTCCATAATTCTGCGCAAATCCTTCATTCATCATAACCTGAGTATTATTTAGATTATATTTCTTCCCTAAATCCAATAATTGATTTCCGATATTGTTGTTATGCCAAAATCTATTATTGATTAATAAGACTCCTGAATTAAATTGAGTCGGATTAAAATAATCCGTTACTGTATAAAGTGGTCTATCTTCAATATTAGTTTCAAAAAGCTGATCTAAATTTTGGTCCACAATTACATCACTATCTAAGTAAAGAACTTTATCTTCTTTAATTAATTCTGGAATCAAAAATTTGCCATATACCATCTTAGAAATTCGATCTTCAGGATTTGGCATATCTTTAAAACGACTAAGATCAATTTTTACATCAATAATTTCTGAATTTATCTTTTTCAAATATCGATTAATATTCATAAACCACTCGTGTGGAATATCAGGATTAATAATATAGGTTTTTACATCTTGATTATGTGCATAAATAGACTTCAAAGTTGTTTCTGCCTTATCAATCCAACTATAATCAACACTTAAGGCGACTGTCTTCATTACCTAATTTCTCCGATAATTTCACTTTCATAAGTCCTATCGTGAACTGTTGCAATATTTTCATCAAAATTGAATTCCGCTGTATGCTTATTTTCAAGCTTAACTTTATGAGTAGCACCCATCTTGAACCATTCATATTCTGAATCAATATGACCTAAATCAATAATTTGATTCTCTAAATCTTGCAAATCATCCACAACTACTTTCGCTGTTGGCCCAAGCATCAACAAAATCAGCCTATCTTCTGCATTTTCTCGAATCATTTGTTCTATTTGATCAATTTTTTGGTAT
>CANPPJ010000037.1:0-12749 GCA_947575965.1 uncultured Lactobacillus sp.
ATTTATAATATCGAGGAAAACAATGGAAAATAAAATTACTTGGGCAGCCTTCTACGAACTATCAGAAATTTATATTGCGCCTTTAAATCTAATTTGGTTCTTATTTGCCAGTGCAATTGCCTATCAGGACTTTCACTATCTAAATATCATCAATATTTTACTCTGCTTTTTAGATGTCTTTTTATTTGATCTAGCAGTTAATATTGCAGATGACTATTTTGACTATTTGCACGGCAAGGATCCGCATTTCTTAACTGTTACTAACACTATTGGTCGCATGAAACTCTCACTACCTGCAGTTAAAAAATTAATGGTTATTATGTATACTGTTTCAGCTATTCCAGGCCTAATTTTAGTATACCGAACTAACTATATCGTTTTAATACTAGGGATGATTGGCTATTTCTTTGGAATTTTTTATACTGCTGGTCCTAAGCCACTTAATGCAACCAAATTTTGTGAATTAATTGTTAGTGGGATGATCTCAGTTTTTATTATTGAAGTCGGCGTGTATGTTGCGATTTGCGGAGAATACACTTTTACCTGGAACACTTTCTTAATGACTCTACTTAAGTGTTTACCAATATTCTTCTTATTTTTTGCCACACAACTAGCTAATAATACATGCGATTTACGTGAAGATCTTATTAATGGTAGAAAGACCTTTGCAAGCTACCTTGGAACTAAAAAATCTATTTATTTACTGAAAATTCTCACAATTCTTGGCTTCATTACTCCTATATTTTTGGCAATTATTAATCAAATTAGTTGGCTCAATACCCTAGTTGTGCTTATAACACCATTTTTATGGAAAAATTTACAAACTTTCTTTAATAATCCAGATAAGCATAAAACCTATATGATTTTCATCAAAAACGAGTCACTATACTTCACAATTTACATTGGTCTATTTTTCATTTTGGCCTTAATAAGAAGATAGTAAAAACCTTCCGACTTTAAGTTAAATCGGAAGGTTTTATTTTTGCGTGCGTTTTTTAACCGCTTTGCGTGCGATTAATTACTTTTCGTCCGTTTTCAATAAAAATTATAAATTCTCCGCAATTTTATCTGCTTACCGTGAATTATACCTTACTACTGCTCAAAAAAGTCATCGTCAATGTCATATAATTCATAAGTTTGACTAACTTGTACTCCCACTTTATATTGGATCATCAAGTTAGTAAGCATTTCACCATCAACCAAAGCAATATTTAACTGCTTTGCTGCTTCTTTCACTCATTCAGTAAAAGAAAAATGCCGCAGTCAATATGTTTACGGCGAAGTGCACTGAAAAATTTCTCAATCACATACCTTCAGCCTAACGCTTAGCTTAGATATAACCAATTCTTAGTTCAAGTGAATTTTGACCGATAAAACTCGATGTCGATAGACTTCTGGTTAATATGTGATTGATTTTCCATTATACTTTGCAAAGAGTAATATTTTGATATGAATCAATCTTAGTGCTTGGACTACAAAAAATATATTCCTTAGCTTTTCTTTTTCTGTTAGCAGTATAATTTAATTCATATTCATAAGTAGGTACAGATGACTGATACAATTTTAATATTGCCGGAACTTCATCGTATGTAGTGATCCACTTAAATTTTTCTAAATTAATTATTTTTTTTGATAACTCGGCATGTTTATCTTCATCAACAAAAGACATATATAAGTTTTTCCCCTGTTTAAAATATGGCGGATCAAAAAATATGAATGAAGTATTAAAATCTAAGTTAACTAAATTTTCATCAATGAAATCACTTGCATCTTTATTACTAATAAAGATTTTATTTCTATAATCATATATCTTTTCTATCTTCTCTATCAGTACTTTTTTATTAAATCGACAATCAATTCTATATTTTCCTGACTGCTTTTTCCCTCCTATTGGTCCGCCATTAATAATTCCACTAATATTTGTTCTATTTAAAAATAAAGTTGAAAAAGCGTTTAATACTGATTCCGGATTGTTAGCATTTTGTGCCCTTATTTCTTTTTGATGCCACCACTCAGACATGTTAACATCTGTATTTAATATTTTTTCTATCAACCTATCTTTATTATTAAGAATTGAATACCAAATTGAATAAATAGATGGATCATAATCATTTAACATGACATTATTCACTTTACCATTAAATAGTAGATATAGAGCTACTCCAAATCCACCGGCAAAAGGTTCAACATAAGTACCAGATATATCATTAATTTCTAATAAGTGTTCAACGTATTTTGATAATTGATTCTTACCCCCGGGATATCTTAATACAGAATAAGTATATGGCATTGCTTATTACCTCATCAATCAAACAGATTTCTTGCATTTGTCTTTTTTACCGCCTTAATTGCATCAACTAGCTCTTCAGTAAATTCTAACAAGTCTTTTTTGCATCTAGATCCTTATAGTAAAAATCAAGAATATCAGAATCACTAAAAAATTCAATAGCTTTTTTCATCCAACTAGTGTTGTGAATTTTCCTATATTTTGGCGGATTTTCACTTATATCAAACTTTTTCTTAATATCACTGACAGTCACATTAACGGTACTAATATTATTTTCTAAATAATTCCAAAAATCTATATAAGTAGCAGGATCAGCTACAAATTTTTCGAAAACTTTATACATATAAACTTCTGGTGAATAAAATGTCGGTAATCTTACAATATTTCCACATGATTTTTTGACTGGACTTTTACCTTTTTCAAACTCAATTTTAGATATCCCTAATGCTTCATTGGGGTCAATATTTTTATCTAATTTTGCATCACCATCTAAAAGAATCAAAACACTTCTAAAATAACTATCTTTCTTTGGTAAATTTTTTAGGTGATTTTTTCCTAACGATACTCCTATTATGTCTAAATTATCTAAATAATTTTTATATTTATTAAACTCTGTTTTCTGCAATAATAAATCATCCTCAGGGAGCCGCTTCAAAACTTTTAGAAGCAACTTCAAAATTGCCTTAGTACTATCGTCTTCACAATAGACTTTTATTTTAGGTTTAATATTTTCGAACCCATTTTCAAACATATTTTCTTTCAAAATATCATAGTCTGAAGTCAAACTGAGTCTCGGTACAGTTGCATCTTTTATATAAATCAACTTATAATCTTGACTATTTTTGCTTTGTAGTAGGCAGATCTTTTTTAGAACTATTAAAGAATGACTTGTAACAACTATTTGCAGATTCAAGTCTTCTGAAAGACTATCCAGCATAATCATCAGTTTTTGGACTGCACTTGGATGCAAAGAAGAGTCAATCTCATCAATACATAATATTCCGCCTACATATTTATCGCCTAACCGATCTTTTAGAGCATAAAAGTCAGTAAAAGCAGAAATAATTGCAGATAGATTATCTTGACCGACCGACATGGTTTCCTGTGTAGTTTGATTTACCCCGAGTGATAAATAACCTCGTTTCTTATTTCCAATGGCTTTATTAATAAAACTAGCTTCTGAAGTATCTTTTATAGAACCAAATAATATTTGATTATACTTTTCCTTGAAAAAGTTAGCATATCCTTTTTTATAAATTTTATTGTTTTTTCGAATTTCTTTAACCTTAACCTCGGATTCCCCTAATGGCACTAATCTAGAAAGACTTAAATACTCAGTAGGAATCGGTACGCGTTTGGATGTATTCCCGACATCTTCAACCGCTTGATTTATAGTAATATTTTCACTATTATCTATAGGCTTATAAGTTCTTGGAATTAGTCTAATTCCTCGAGATGAGCGCTGGTCATTTTTAAAACTAATGCGTTTAGTTAGAGGATATTTTTTAACTTTTCCAACATTTTCATCATATTCAACCAAAATTTTATATTCTTTAAAATTTTCATTGGGGGATATCTTAAATAAATCTGTAAATTCTGGCTGAAATTGTAAATTATTTAGCCTTTTATCAGTAGTTCCGCTAGTTGAAGCTAATAACGCCAATAAGCTAGATTTTCCTATACCGTTCACTCCAGAAATAACTGTGATTCTTCTACCCAATTCAAACTCAATATTCTTAATATTTCTAAATTGATCTATTTTTATTCTTTTGTATCTCATCAATTATCCTTTCGAGATATATTGAAAATATAATCTAATATTCTTGCAATACTTAATTGTTCCTTCACTGGTGGTAATGGAACTACAACTTGTTCAAATTTACCGGCAGAAATTTCTTTAAAGGTGGTTCCCGAAGCCCGTTTATACATCTGAGGTTTAGCGTACTTAATTGCATAATAAATGTATTCTTTATTGATTCGTTTATCAAATATTGTTATAGATTTACATCCCTGATTTGTAGTGTAATCAAATGGAACAATGTTGACATAACCTATTGGTGCACGACTTGACACAACTAAAGAATTTCTAGGAATTAACTTTGCTGATGAATGTTCCAATCCCTCTTTGTTAATATATTTTATTTGATAGTTATCAAATAAAATTTTGTTATCTTGAGATGACATTGCTGCAGGTGTTATCCAGGGGATATCTCCCTTTTCCCAATATTTTTCTTCTTTAGTTTTTGGAGTTCCTCCAGAAGTAATAATACCTATCTTTCCCAATCTAACCCATTCCCAATTATCAGGAATATCAAACGGTTTCTCGTCATCAGTAATCGGTGGAAGTGGTTTACTCTTCTTGATCTTCTTTTCTTTAATCAACTGTTCCTTCTCAGCCTTAATCTTCTCAAGCAATGCACTTGCTGGCTCATCATTTGGATCCTGCTTAACTAGCTTTCCACGCATAGCCAAATCTAACACCTTCGACTTCAGCAAAATCTGAAGTTTTGCGTATTGTTGAGTAGAAGATTCGAATTTGCGAAGCAAAGCGAATAGCTGCGCTATTTTAGCAGCGATTCGAATTTGCGAAGCAAAGCGAATAGCTGCGCTATTTTAGCAGCGATTCGACTTTGCTCTTCAAGTGGTGGAACAGGTACTAATATAGTTTTCAAACCAGTTTTATTAAATTTCTTCATAGTAGTTCCTGAAGTTATTTTCCATAATTCAGAATTTCCCACTGGAGATTGAATAAAATAATACAAAAATTTTTTCAAAGTTTCTTCTGGAACTTTAACCATTATTGAATTAGGAGCTAAAGTCATTGGTTTTTTTAAATTTGGAACGATAAAGCATTTTCCTATTGATCCAATATTGCTTAATATTAGTTCTCCTCCAAATAAATTCGAATTAGATAAGAATTTATATCCATGTTCATCTGTATAAGTGAGGTTTTTCGAAAAATTATTCGCAAAATCTGCAGTTTTAATCATTAAGGCAAATTCTTCATGCTTATACTTTCTTACATTTTCTTTAATTGCCGCAAAACTTCCACTAGCAACTTGATCAGTAACTTTTTCTGCATATTCCCCCAATCTAACCCATTTCCAACTATCAGGAATATCAAACGGCTTTTCTTCATCAGTAATTTTAGGAAGAGGCTTACTCTTCTTAATCTTGCCCTCTTTAACAAGCTCTTCTTTTTCAGCCTTAATCTTCTCCAAAAGCACACTTGCCGGTTCATCGTTTGGATCTTGCTTAACCAACTTTCCGCGCATGGCCAAGTCCAAGATTTTCTCTCTTAAAGCCTGTGCATCAAAATCTAAACTATTAGTCTTCATCGTCAATTCCTTCTAATGCCTTGTTAAGTTCCGCAATTGCATCCCTAATCGCTTGAGACTTCTCATTCATTTCATTCAAGATTTCACTAAGTGAGCGATCATCATGATCTTCTTCCTCACTCATCCATGAAATATCCAAGCTCGTATTAGGACGCTTCATAATTTCATCAATACTAAACTTGCGCCAACGCCCATTTGGATTCTTTTCCTTATCCCAAGTTTCTTTTCTCTTAGAATGATCATCAACGCAGTATAATTTTTCAAAATCTTCAAAGTCCTTGTCATTCAAAGGATTGCGCTTACCAAATGACCGCATTTGGTGACGCATATCATAAATCCAAGTTTCCTTAGTATTATCTTTATCACTTTCACCACGAGTGAAGAACAAGACATTAGTTTGTACACCTTGAGCGTAGAAAATCCCCGTAGGCAATCTCAAAATAGTATGTAAATTACACTTATTTAATAAGTCCTGACGGATCTTTTCGCCAACACCATCAGCAAATAAAACGTTATCAGGAACTACGACTGCAGCACGAGCTTTACCATCAGTCTTAAGTGAATTATAGATTGTTTGTAAGAAGTTAAGCTGCTTGTTACTCGTTTCATAGGTTAAATCATCACGAGTTGCACGTTCTCCACCCTTTTTAGTACCAAAAGGAGGGTTAGTTAATACTACATCAAAGCCCTTCATCCACTTACCATTTGCAGATAAAGAATCTCCCTGATCAAGACGTCCATCCATTCCATGTAAATATTCATTCATCATAGCCAAACGATGAGTATTTGGAACTAATTCCATTCCAGAAAAGGCGTCTTCTACTTGGAAATCGTATTGTTCTGGAGTTAATGTAGAATAACCATCAGTTTGATCTTTCAAATATTGATCAGCTGCCACCATGAAACCAAAAGTACCTGCAGCTGGGTCATTACAACGATCACCAATTTCAGGTTTTGCCATTTTTACCATCATATTAATCAAAACACGTGGGGTAAAGTATTGACCGGCACCTGACTTAACTTCACTAGCGTTCTTTTCCATTAAACCTTCGTAAAGATCACCTAATCCCTCTTCACGGGCTGAGAACCAATCAAGTTCATCGATATCTTTAATAATCTTTTCTAAGTTAGCTGGTTCATCAATTGCAGTTGATGCATTTGCATAAATAGCGTTAATTCGTTCACTTTTTACTATTTCTGGGTTACCTAAATCAAGAAGTAATTGACGATAGAAGTTCTTAAGTTCAAGTCCTTCCTTTGAAACCAAATTATCCCATTGATACTTCTCTGGAATATCATCTTCTTGTCCTTGTTCTTTACTCATTTTCAAGAACAAGATATAAGTTAATTCAGTAATATAATCTTGATAACTAACCCCATCATCACGTAAAACATTACATTCATTCCAAAGTTTTTGAACTATTTCTTGATTACTCACTTACTCTACTCCTTCTTTTGTTTTAAATTCTCTGCTCTTTCTTCATTGAGAGCCTTCATCATTATTCTAGTGAAAGACATTCTTATAAAACCAAGATCTTCACCAATTTTTACTGGTTTTCCTTCTTGAATCCTTTGATTAATATGTTGAATATTTTGTTGTTCATCTAATAAAAAAGAAAAATATTTCAACCAATACTTTCCTAGAATAATTTTTCTTTCTTCTTCAGTTTGATTTCTAAAACAATAATCAAGCGGCCACTTTTCTACTTTTTTATGTTTTAAATAGTAGTTAACACAATTTTGAAACTTTCTTGCAGTCGTTAGTTTATCCTTAAAAGTTGGTTCGAGATAATAAACAGTAAATGTATCAGCAAAATAATTTCTTGTTTCTGTGGTCACTTTAGCTAATTTTTTTGTCATTATTTTATATCAAAAATTCTAGGTAAATAGATATGAATGTTAGTAAATGGATCATCTTCTATCCAATTAGAATTTTTCTTATAAAGTTTAGTAGCATTATTCATTGCATTTTCAACTTTATCAAAAATATAGCTCCGATAACTATTTCCCTTAAAACGACTATAATCCTGATTAAAATACTTTTCTTTAGACAAACGAGTAACTAATTCCGGCCTAGTATACCTCCGAAATACCGGTTCAAAATGCATTAAAATCCAAATTTCAAAATCAATTGATGAAAAAATTATATTGACATTATTTGTCTTAGCTAATTTACTACAAGCTTGTAACTCTTCTTTTTTATGATCATCTCGATCGAAAACTGCATAAACAGCATCAAATTTTTTATGTTTTCTAGATTTAATAGCTTTTTCTACTAGTTTTTTTCCAGATAACCCAGCATCTACAATTTCTATTTTTACATTAGTTGATCGATATTTTTGCTTCAGCATTGTTAGATATTGTTTTTCAGACTTGCCTTCACAAAAAATCCCAATAATGGGCTTTTGTTTGATTTTCTTACTCTTTCTTCCCATCTTCATCTCCATACTTTTCATGAATCATTTGAAGAACATCAAGTAAGCCTTCAACATCTATTACAGGAACAGCACCAAATTTTCCTTGCAAATATCTCTTAGCAAAAGATATATCACGTCTACCTTTATTTCGAGCATCTTCAAAATCGAAAATTGATTTCAAATTGCTTATACCATGAAAGTCTTTATCAAGTAGATAAATTTGATCAATTCTAAGAGCACTATCTAGTAATTGAACATCATGAGTAGTGACGATGAATTGATTCATATTTTCCTTTGAATTAAATATTTTAACTAATGCGCTTGCTAACTCTACGTGAAGTGAATCGTCAAACTCATCAATTACAATAGTTTTTCGATTGCCATTTATTTGAGCGAGCATCATAGCTAGTACAATATAAAAAAGTCTTTGTGTACCAACTGATTCATTAGACAAAGGTAACTCTCCATAGTCAATTACTTCATCATCATCATATATTTTATGAATTGTATATAATTCTTTATGATTTTTTATAGAGTCAACATTTAGATTTTCGACTAAATCATGTCTCAGTAGCTTAAAAATTTGTTCGTACATTGGGTTAGGAATTTCTCTAATTTTAATATCTGAAACATTAAAATCAGCAAAACTAAGAAATGATATCATTTCTTTTTTTAAATATTCATTATTCATTAATTCTAAATATTCATCAGGAATCATAAGAGAATATCCGTTTCCAAGCAGAATTAAATCCTGTGCAAACCACTTATAAACTTCTGAACTTTCTGGATGATTTTCCGATTGTGCAAGATACAGAAATAATGAATTATCTCTTAGCTTTGGAACGCTTTCTTCAAGTAACTTATTAGACGTCCTTACACCAGATTCATTCCTATAAAAAATAGTTCTTTTTTTATTATTCTCCGTTAGAATCAAAGCCTCATAACTTATTTTATCTTGATTATAGCTAAAGGAATACTCATATATCTTATTATGTAATTCAATTTTTACTTTAAAAACGGTATCTGCGTGTTTAGAATCCTTACTAAATAGAAAGGGATGATAAGGAAGCTTATCCGTTACAGTCCTCGTCGGTCTAGTAACTAAGTTTTCCATTGTACTAAGAGCATTAATTAATTGCGATTTTCCTGAACCGTTTGGTCCAAATAATAAAAGGCTCTTCAATAAAGCCGGATTTTTATAGGAAAAAGTATTGGTTTCTTTTAGCTTCCTCAATCTACTTCCAGTTTCAGATGAAAGAGTTGTTTCATCTTTGAATGAAGCATAATTCTTTACAGTAAATTCTATCAGCATCGTTTAATCCTCCATAAATTAGCTTAATTTTAGCATAATTTAGTACTTAATCACAGATTTTTGTGATTAAAAAAAGAGCGATACTACGCTCTTCTTATTTTTTAGACATACAAATTTTCATTCAAAACATAAATAATTTGATCTGCATTATCTGAGAAAATTTTTCTCATCTGCTTATAGCCACCTTGCCGCTTGAAATAATTACTACTAAATGCTGTCTCAGCATTTGGCCCTAAAACAGTTGAAGAAAGCAATTGATTTTCAATTTTCTTAAGCCAGCTTTTTTGCACCATATTCCAATCAGCCATACCATATACCTTTTGCATTGCATTATGAATACGGACATTATGATCGACTAATTCAGAGCCAACAGCAGCCTGACGAATGAAACTAATAATATCTGCCGTTGTCTGGACCTGATTTGCATTCTTCCATGCGGTTTGAAGGTCGTTTTCTTTAAAGCCTTTCTTTTCAAGCTCTAACTTGATTTTCTTTAATTCATCGTAAGTTAGATCTTTTGGTCTAGTTGCTACAATCTGCAGAGCAGGAATTTCATTTATGTTCTCTTTAATAAATTTGTTAAAGCTCTCAATATAATCTTCTGGATTTGAGTTACCTTGACCATAACCTCTTTCAATGCCCAAATATTCATCTGGTTCATTTGAAATATACTGCTTTTGACTACCGGTAGACAATCTATCTAATTGCTCAAAGTTTTTCCATTCTTTTAAAAATTCTTGATTATTTAAGCGAGGTAGGTCTCTTGCCCATTGATCAATTGAATTAATTTCAGTTAAATGTTCAAATTCTTTTCGTTTTGAATCATTCATTCGTTTAATCTTTCAATCAATAGCGGCAGTCATATCAATTTGATATTGCTTAAAGTTGTCATTAATCTCAAATTGATGCTTTTGATCAATAAAGTAATGAAAACATCGTGACTTACATTCTTAACCACTGGCTTCATATTTGTCACTTTATTCATTGCGTCATAAATTCCAACAGCATCATAGATATTAAAGACAGATTTATGAATTTCAGGACATAGTCTAGTCGCACGTCCAAGCATCTGTTCATAAAGAATTCTTGACTGTACCCGCCTCAAGAAAACTAAATTAGTAATCTCAGGAACATCCACACCAGTAGTTAATAAATCTACAGTTACGGCAATATTAGGATTCTTTTCATTCTTAAAAAGTTTAATTTCATTATTTGGATGTCTAATTGATCCGGTAATTTTCTCAATTGCATCATCGTCAACAGGATTACCAGCATTCTTAAATGATTCTTTTAATAATCTTACTACCATATCAGCATGTGAGTCAGTAGCAGCAAAAATCAGTGTCTTTCCTAATTCTGGATCATTAGGATTCAAACAATTTTGAGCTAAGTAATCACATACTACTCTATTAAAACTCTCAGTAATTACTCGCTTATTAAAGTCTTTTACCTCAAAATTCATATTATCTGGTAGCTTTTCACTTTTAATTGATTCACTTGATTGATCAAACAAATCAATCTCAGCACCCTTCTTAAAATGAATTCCTTCCTGAGATAGTTTAGTTTTAATAATTGTTGGAGCATCATGATCAACTAAATAATTGTCTAAAACTGCCTGCTGATAGCTGTAAGAATATACTGGTTTACCAAAAATATCAGTTGTTTGAAGAGCTGGAGTTGCTGTCATTCCAATTGCTGTAGCATCAAAATAGTCAACTACTCTTCGGTATTGGCTAACATAATCATTTTGATCGTAAAAATGATATTCTTTTTCACTAAGTTCTCTATCTTCGGCATATCCACGGTGCGCTTCATCTACAATGATAAAATCATATTGACCAACTGATGGTTTCTCTTCTTTATCGTCATTATAAAAAAGACGCTTGATCATTCCTTGAACTGTCGCAATTTGAATCTTAGTTGAAGCGTCTGGCAGTTTGTCTTTAAGTTCCTTAACACCATAAATACTTGCAATCGAAAGATTACCAATTTTATTATCTTTTATTGCATCAGCCGTTTGCTGCCCTAAAGAATTACGATCAACTAGATACAGAATACGACGCGCACGCTTATGCTTTAATAACCGATACATCAGGGCAATCGCAGTTCTAGTTTTACCCGTTCCAGTTGCCATAGCAAGCAAAATACGTTTTTTACCATCTTTAATGGCTTCTTCGATACTTTTAATTGCTTCAACTTGGTAATCACGATCTGCAAATTTAGGAAAATCTTGATCGTCTACTAAATCTTTATCTGCTAGCTCAGGATTCTGAGAAGTTAATTTCAAAGCTAAGTCTTCTGGATGATGAAACTCTTCCAAAGCGTATGCACTTTCTTTAGAATTTCGTGCATCCCAGAACCAAATCCCTGATTTTTCCTTATATTGCTTTAAGTATGGTCTACCATTTGCAGTATAAATAAAGGGCACCTTGTATTCACCCATATCATTATCAACTAATAGATAATCTGATCTGAACGGAACTTCACGGGAATACTCTTTTGGTTGAGCCATTTGACCTGCAATATCTTGATCCCATTTTTTAGCTTCTACAATGCCATAAAATTCTAGACCCTTAAATAAAGCATAATCAGCGCGCTGACCATTTGGAAGAACCCACTCAGCAATCGCCATATTATGACCCTTTTGAGGAGCAGTTTTATATTTCCAATTATTTAGATTTTCACTATCTGCTTCCCAACCTGCCCGTTGAAGTTGCCGATCAATTAATTGACGAGTTTCTGCTTCAGTAAGCTGATGTTTTTTAGCAAATTGAATACTAATTTTGTGACGTTTAGCTTGAAGTTCTTTCGATACTTCCATTGGCTTTTGAGCTTTTCGAGCTTCTTCAAGCTCTTTTTTTAACTGTTCAATTTGTTCTTGTTGAAGTTGGAAAATATTAGCTTGATCTATTGGCGTTTTATATTCCTCTACTTCGTCTTGCGAATATACTTCTAAAAAGTAGTTCCAAATAATATAGGCTTTTTTATCAACTTCAAGTGCCTGCTTTTTAGAAACGATAAATTGATGATCATGATCGGCTAGATTTCTAATATGACGAATATCATCTAAATATTTTGTAACAATTGGTGGATAGTCACCACGATATTTAAGTTCATTTATACGATCTATCTGTTTTAGATTCCAGTCTCCAAAACCTTCAAGATGCATAATTTCACGAGTTAATTGTTCAGCAAAATTACCAAAAACTGCAACACTACTTTTAGGATCAGAATAAATTAAACTCTCCGCACTAGTGGCTAATTTTGCATATTGTCGATATTCTTCTTCAGTTGTTTGAAAATTAGACATCCTACAATCCTCATTCTTCATAATTCTCTGTTTCTATTTTACCCTGAATGCCTATTTAACAACAAGATCATTAAGAAAATGCGTT
>CANPPJ010000038.1:0-12629 GCA_947575965.1 uncultured Lactobacillus sp.
TCACCGATTTAAACAGACTAAATATAAGCAAAAAAATTAATAAATTAAACATTTTTACTTGTAAAATATAACTAATAATATTACATTTAAATTGTATTCAAGTTAATGTGTAAAGCAAAAGAGCTATGGTAAATTTGAGGTATCCATAGCTCTTTTGTTTACAATATAAAAACTATATTAAGGAAATAAATAATGAATAACCCAGAAGAAATACAGCATTTTATTGATGTATTACTCAAAGAAGATAGTTTTGTGAAAGCAGCAAAAAAGCTCTACATTTCTCAACCCTATCTCACCCAGTTAATAAAAAGAATAGAAGACCGTTTAGGAACGCCAATTATTGATCGGGATAAAAAGCCCTATGCATTGACTCAAGCAGGCTTACTGTATTATCAATATTTAGAAAATATTTCTTATAACAAACAACAATTAAATAAAAAATTAGCCCAATATACACACCCTAATAAAGAAATCATCAGAATTGGAATTTTAGAGAGTCTAGGCACTTATTTACTACCAGAAATACTGCCAGATTTTTTAAAGAAAAATCCTCGAGTAGAAATACAGCTTTTTGAAAACTTCCCAAGAGAAAGTGAAAGAAATTTACTGAGTGGAAATATTGACTGTTATATCGGTCAAACCCCAGAAGCAATTGATTCAAGCTTAGAGATTGTAAGTAATGGTGGTGAAAGATACTATGTAGTAATTTCACCTTCATCTCCGTATTACCAGGAAGGAAAATTTATCCTTAAACCAGATGACTTAAACCTAAAAGACGTATTACAAGAACCTTTTGTTTTAAGTGTTCCTGGTTCGGCTATTCGGCACCAAGTCAATGGAGTTTTTCAACGATTTCATTTAGAGCCACGAGTTGTTTTAGAATCGAAAAATATTATCACTGCAACTAGTCTGGCCATTCATGGTATGGGATTGACTATTTCGACTGCTAGCATCATTAAAAGAATTGGTGAAACGCCAATTAACCTTTTTCCCTTAAGCTATGACTTAATTAATGTTACTTTCTTTATTGCAACAAAAGCTGAAAAAACAAAATCGCAAGCTTTAAAAAATTTAGTTGAAGAATTTAAAAAGAAAAATTTACAGCCCATTATTAGATAAGGTAAATGAGACGTCATACTGTGTCCGCTATAACAAATTTGTTATTAGTAATTTGTAAAAAAGATATTTAAGCCTGCAGATTTAATAACTTATAATTTAGGTGAAAATATTTAAGAAAGGGTAGAAAAATTATGAAATCAGGAAAATACAACGTAAAAGCTCAAGGACATGGCGCAAGTTTCATGCCTATGGAAGTTACTCTTTCCGAAAATAAGATTGAAGATATTAAGGTGGACGCTAAAGGTGAAACTAAGGGAGTAGCTGACGAAGTATTTAGACGTTTGCCTGAAGAAATTGTTGAAAATCAGACTTTAAATGTTGATACAGTTAGTGGTGCTACTATCTCTAGTCATGGTGTTATTGATGGAGTAGCATTGGCAATTAGTGAAGCTGGCGGAGATCCAGATGAGTGGAAAAACCGAGCTAAACCAAAGGAACAAAGAGCTAAAGATGAGACTTATACAACTGATGTTGTAGTTGTTGGAGCTGGTGGGGCAGGTTTAGCTGCCGCTGCTAGAAGTATTCAACATGATAAAGATGTCATTGTACTTGAAAAGTTCCCACAAATTGGAGGAAACACTAGTCGTGCTGGTGGTCCAATGAATGCTGCAGAACCAGATTGGCAAAATGAATTTAAAGCTTTAGCTGGCGAAAAAGAAACTTTAGAAGAACTAGCAGTAACTCCACTTGAAGAGATTGATCCAGAGTATCAAGAAGACTTTAAAAAATTACAAAAACAAATAAAAGAATATGTAGCTTCTGGTGCGGATTATCTATTTGATTCAAAATTACTTCATGAAATTCAAACCTATTTAGGTGGTAAGAGAACCGACTTAAATGGAAATGAAATTCACGGTAACTATGCTTTAGTCAAAGAATTAATCGATAATGCCTTGGACTCAGTGCACTGGTTAAGTGACTTAGGAGTAAAATTCGATCGCAGTCAAGTAACAATGCCAGTAGGTGCCTTATGGAGAAGAGGGCACAAGCCAGTTGAGCCAATGGGTTATGCCTTTATTCATGTTTTAGGTGATTGGGTAGAGGTTCATGGTGGTAGAATTCTGACCGATACTCGAGCTAAGCACTTAATTATTGAAGATGGTCAGGTTAAAGGCGTTATTGCTAAAAGACCAGATGGAAGTACGATCACGGTTCATGCTAAAGCTGTAATTCTAACTGCTGGTGGATTTGGGGCAAATACGCCGATGGTTCAAAAATACAATACTTACTGGAAGCATATTGATGATAATATTGCCACTACTAATTCTCCTGCAATTACTGGGGAGGGAATTAATCTTGGTAAAGAAGCAGGTGCAGACTTAGTTGGCATGGGCTTTATTCAGATGATGCCCGTTTCTGATCCAAAGACTGGTGAGCTATTTACTGGTCTACAAACTCCACCAGAAAACTATATTATGGTTAATCAAAAGGGCGAGCGTTTCGTAAATGAGTTTGCAGAACGTGATGTTTTAACCAAGGCAGCTATTGATAATGGTGGCTTGTTCTATTTAATTGCTGACGATAAGATCAAAGATACTGCTTATAACACAACTCAAGAATCAATTGATGCACAGGTTAAAGCCGGTACCTTGTTTAGAGCTGATAGTTTAGAAGATTTAGCTAAGCAAGTTGGAATGGATCCTGATACTTTAGTTGAGACCATTGAGAAATATAATTCTTATGTTGAAGCAGGAAAAGATCCGGATTTTGAAAAATCAGCCTTTAATCTAAAATGCGAAGTTTCTCCATTCTATGCAACACCAAGGAAGCCAGCCATCCACCATACTATGGGTGGTTTGAAGATTGATACAGGTGCTCATGTCTTGGATAAAGACGGTCAGCAAATTCCTGGTCTATACGCTGCTGGAGAAGTAGCTGGCGGGATTCACGCAGGTAACCGTTTAGGTGGAAATTCGCTTGCTGATATCTTTACTTTTGGTAGAATTGCCGCAAATAGCGCAAATGATGAATTAGAAAAATAGTATTAATCCATTAAAACGTTGTAAACACTAGAGTTTACAGCGTTTTTTTGCTAAAATACTAAAAATAATTAATTTTTTGGAGGAATATAATTGAAAGAAGCGCAGGAAAAGAAGCTGACGACAAAACAATATTTAATTGTAGCATCAATGATTTTTGCACTATTCTTTGGTGCAGGAAACTTAATTTTCCCACTTCATTTAGGCCAGCTTGCTGGTAAAAATTGGGGACCAGCAGCGATTGGTTTTTCAATTACTGGGGTAGTTTTACCGCTACTTTCACTCCTAGCCGTTGCTATTACTCGTAGTAATGGTGTTTATCAAATTGGGTTACCGGTAGGAAAAGTTTTTGCGCTTTCGTTTATGACTTTGATGCAGCTTGCCATCGGTCCGTTATTTGCCGCTCCAAGAAATGCAACTGTATCTTATACTGTTGGAATTGCTCCTTTATTGCCCAAGCAATTTCGGGGGACTGGCTTAGTTGTTTTTACGATTATCTTTTTTGCGATAGTATACGCGATTGCCTATAACGAAAGTGATATTCTTTCCTCTCTGGGTAAAATTTTAAACCCAATCTTTTTAATTTTGCTGTTTATTATTTTTGTTATTGCATTTGCTTGGCCGCTCGGTAATCCCAATACTGTTCCCGTAGCCAAAGACTACCTGAATGGTGCCATCGTTAAGGGATTCTTAGAGGGATATAACACTATGGATGCACTAGCAGGATTAGCATTCGGTGTAACTGTAGTAACAGCAATTAAAGAGTTAGTTAATAATGATGAAAAAAAGACTGCCAAAATAACTGCCAAGTCTGGATTAATTGCGGTTATTGCAATTGGAGTGATTTATACCTTATTGATCGTTATTGGCGCAATGTCATTAGGACATTTTAAAATAGCGAGTGATGGTGGAATTCTGCTTTCAGAGATTGTTAAATATTATGCTGGTATTTTTGGACAAGCATTATTAGCTGTTTTAATTTTCTTAGCGTGTTTAACTACTGCAGTTGGGGTATTGGCTGCGTTTGCTCTAGATTTTAGTGCTCATTATTCAAAGGTTAGTTACAAGGGCTGGTTGACAATTGGATGTATTGGATCTTTGGCTACCGCCAATCTAGGCTTAGAGAAAATTATTCACTGGTCGCTTCCTGTCTTAATGTTTTTATATCCTTTAGCAATTGTATTAATTATCTTATCGGTATGTTCGCCATTATTTAAGGGTGATACGGTTGTATACAAAGTTACTATGCTTTTGACTTTGATTCCAGCAGTCTTTGATTTAATTACAAACTTGCCAGCACCAATTGCTGGAACATCCTTCTACAATGCTGTTAGTCGTATTAGACTTCAATATTTGCCATTTGCTAATGTTGGCCTAGCCTGGGTTGTACCAACGATCTTAGGGTTAGTTATTGGGGTTTTAGTTCACATTTGGCGTCGTAAATCTACTCGAATTTAAGAAAAGCTATGGTTCATTTGAATCATAGCTTTTTTGTTGGGATAATAAATTTGGTGATAAAAATGAGTTTAACTAATAAGGTACCTGAAAAAGACGTTCATGATTTATTTACACGAGTTGCTCCGCATTATGATCAGATGAATAATCTAATTAGCTTAGGAACACAAAATGGCTGGCGGAAAAAGTTCTTTAAAGAATTAAAAGTAGAAGCTGGAGATTTTGCTTTGGACTTATGTTGCGGGACAGGTGACTTAACGATTGCGTTAGCAAAACAAGTGGGTCCCTCGGGCAATGTAATTGGATTAGATTTTAATCAAAAAATGCTCGGCTTAGCTGATAAAAAGATCAGGGGGCAAAATTTACAAAAAGAAATTCAATTAAAGCAAGGGGATGCAATGCATTTGCCTTATCCGGACCAAAGCTTTGACATTGTAACAATTGGTTTTGGCTTACGCAATGTGCCTGATGCAGATCAAGTTTTGAAAGAAATTTATCGGGTTTTAAGGCCAGGTGGAAAAGTTGGAATTCTAGAGACTTCACAACCAACTAATCCAATTATTAAGTTAGGATGGGAAAGTTACTTTAAACTGTTTCCTAATTTTGCTAAATTATTGGGTGCTAATGTTGATGACTACAAGTACCTGTCACATACTACTGCTAAATTTATTTCAGCTACGCGTTTAAAGAAAATGCTTGAGCACGATGGCTTTAAAAATGTAACAATAACCAAATTAAATTTAGGTGCTGGTGCAATTCATATCGGAATTAAAAAGAAAATGAGATAAAATATAAAATAAAAACTAAAAAGGGGAATTTTATGAGAACTGGCACTAAAATTATTACTTTAGACAACGGTTATCACTTATGGACTAATACGCAAGGCGAAGGTGATATTCATTTATTAGCACTTCACGGTGGTCCTGGTGGAAATCATGAATATTGGGAAGATGCTGCAGAACAATTAACGAAACAGGGACTTAATGTTCAAGTAACTATGTATGATCAACTAGGGTCACTTTACTCTGATCAACCAGACTACTCAGATCCAGAAATTGCTAAGAAGTATTTGACTTATGAATATTTTTTAGATGAAGTTGATGAAGTGCGTGAAAAGCTTGGCTTAGATAATTTCTACTTAATTGGCCAAAGCTGGGGCGGACTTTTGGTGCAAGAATATGCAGTTAAATATGGCCAGCATTTAAAGGGAGCCATTATCTCTTCAATGGTTGATGAAATTGATGAGTACGTTGATTCTGTAAATAGAAGAAGACAAGAAGTTCTTCCTCAAACAGAAATTGATTTCATGCATGAGTGTGAGAAGAATAATGACTATGATAATCAACGCTATCAAGATGATGTACAAATTTTAAATATTAATTTTGTTGATAGAAAGCAACCTTCAAAGCTTTATCATTTAAAGGATCTTGGCGGAAGTGCTGTTTATAACGTCTTTCAAGGTGATAATGAATTTGTTATTACTGGTAAGCTTAAAGATTGGCACTTTAGAGATCAACTTAAGAATATTAAAGTACCAACTTTAATTACTTTTGGTGAAAATGAAACTATGCCAATTTCTACGGCTAAAATTATGCAAAAAGAAATTCCAAATTCACGCCTAGTTACTACTCCTGATGGGGGTCACCACCATATGGTTGATAATCCAGATGTTTACTACAAACACTTGGCTGATTTTATTCGTGAAGTTGAAGATGGTAGTTTTAAAGGTGAGTAGAAAGAGTCCGGGAGATAAGTATTAATTTGATTTAATTACAACTCTTAGAAAAGTAAAAATACTGATATATCAACGTTTTATTTAACGATGATATATCAGTATTTTTCTTTATTTTAGAGTTTTTTCTAAAATGCTTTTTGTTTTATACGACTGCTTGTGAGGCAAATTATATACCAAGCGAATAGTTTAGCTATAATTATTAGTAATCCCTGGTCTAAAAAATTTTTACTTAAAATCCAATCTAGTAGGTTGCTGATTGGTAATAATTCCGCAAATAACTTTAACCATAAAGGATATGCCCTAACTGGAATAATTAAACCAGCTAATAAAACCAAGCAAGCCGTCATAATATTAGTTAGCCAATAGGGATTTTCATGGTTCATACCCCAATTAGCACTAAAATAGCCCAATAAAGAACTAATTAAAATTATTAACGGCAAAGCTAAAAACAATTTTGGTAATAGATTAGTTTCACCAAGTGAAACTAATCCAATGCCTCCTAATACTACGATTTCAATAGTAGCCGTAATATTAGCAATTACAAATTTAGGGAGCCAATATTTGTGAAAGGCAGGTCTAATTGAGAAAAAATCCTCAAGTAATCCAATATTTTGATCGTAAACTACTGAGGCACTAATAATCCCAATACTAGTTGTAATTCCTGTTGTCACAATCGTACCGATTAAAGATCGTGTATAATCCTGGTTAGAGTTAAAAGCAATTAGCAAGAACATCAACAATGAAACTAGTGGTAAAAATAAATAATTAACTAAAATGATGCGAATGCTGTCAAAGGTTCCAACTGAACGTAAAGTGATACGATATGTAGAATTCAAAATACATTTAGTCTCCCTTCTTTAAAGGCTCGTTTGATAACAATATTAGTCATATATTTTGATAAAAAGATAAATACAAAAACAACAACAATGTACATAATTATCCAGATGGAGTTAATGGGTAGATGATAGATTATCTTGATAGGAAAAGTTAGTGGACTAAAAATTTGAAAGGGTTGAATTTTTTGCGAAATAAAGTAAGGAATATTTAACAATCCAGATAAGAGTAATATTGGTAAAAGTAATAGTTGCTCATATACAATAGCATTTTTACTCAAAACAAAGAATAAACTAATAAAATAGCTAAGTACAGTAGCAGCTAGCCAAAGTAAAAATACGCCTAGAACTAACTGCCAGTCTAAGTATTTAATAGGTATCCCTAAAAGAATAGCTTCAATTCCTGCTAAAGGGAATGCGGTTAAACCATAAATAGCTGCAGGCATTAAGGTTGCCAACAAAACTTTTTCGCGTCTCACACCTGTGTTTAAGAGATAGGGTAAAGTTCCTTGAAAACGTTGAAATCCAAGCGCGCCGGCACTAGTTGTACATGATGCCCAAGTTCCCATTACGCCAGCAATCAACCATTCACGCCCAGTGTAGGTATGATGAACATAATGTGATAAATACTCATATAGCAACATTGTTGTTGTTTCTATTACTACTAAATTAACGAAATACGTATTTTTAATATAAAGTTTTAACTGAAATAGTGCAATTTTGATAAAGGACAATTTAGCACCTACTTCCGCTTTAATTTATTAGCTACGGCCAGATAAGCATCAGTTAAGCTAGCAGTTTCATCAACATGAGCAAATGCCTTTACACCGGCAATTGATCCTTCGTAATATATTTTTCCTCCACCAATTAGAAAAATTCTATCAGCTAAAGTTTCAATATCAGTCATATCGTGGCTCGTTAAAATAATACCGCAGCCATTATCAGCTAACTTTTTGACTAATTTTCTGATTGAGATCACTGATTCTATATCTAGACCTGCGGTAGGCTCATCCAGCATTAAAATCTTTGGATGATTTACTAATCCACGTGCGATGTGTAATCTCTGAAGCATTCCCTTTGAGTAAGAACCAGCTTTTTTATCAGCAACATTAGCAAGATTGACAGTTTCTAAAGCATGTTGAACATTTGATTTAATATGTCGTTCTTTAACACCTAAAATACGGGCAAAAAATTCAAGATTATCACGTGCAGTTGCATTGTTATAAAAACCACGGTCACCTCCAAAAACAATACCCATTTGCTTTCTAGCTTGTCTGGGTTTTTTAGTTAAATCAATTCCTTCAACTTCTATTTGTCCTAAATTAGGAATCAAATAGTTAGAGATTGATTTAATTAATGTGGTTTTGCCTGCACCATTTGGCCCAACAAATGAGATAACTTCTCCTGCATGTAATTCAAAACTAATCCCACTTACTGCATGAAATATATCATTTTTTTCCTTGTAAAAGCGTGTAATATTAAGAGCTTTAAATATAATATTGGTCATAGTTTTCACTCATTCCTGTTGGATCAGATGTCATTGAATTTAAAAGCTTTTGTGCGCAGCCCTGTTTTCCTAATTTATACATAGCTACTATCAATAATTTTTTAGATTCATTTATGCCGACTACATTACCGATTTTAATATGTTTGTGTATTGCTTTAATAACAGTATTAACAACGGATTGAAAATTTCTCTCTACATAATAAACATATGCTAAAGAAGACAATGCCACATTCATATATAGTGATATAGTTATTTTTTTTGTTAATTATTTTTTAATTATAATATATTATATTTAATTAAAATACAATGTTTTTATTAAATTTACATTTTATTATTAATAAGCTATAGAGTAATATTAGAATATTATCACTTATTAATCACAAAAGGTGAGTAGAAAACAAAAATAGTATTGACACTAACTACATATCATGCTATAATTAAGATCCTTTCTAAAATTAAACACTTGTATACGACAAAAGCCACCTGAAATAGGTGGCTTTTTTTGTTTTTTAGGAATATAGGATATAAATAATAAAAATTAGTAAGTAATAAGACTAGTTGAATTCATTGTTTTATCGTCTAGTTTATAAGTCTTTAATTCAAAATCATCTTCAAAATTACAGTAGTAAGTCTTGCTTCCAGAAGAGTAGCATGCAGTGTAAACAGTATATTCGTCACTACCTTGATCGTTGACCACGCTGCCTTTGATCATGGCAACAGACTTTAAGATGTTAAAGAATTTAGCAACGTTTGCTTTTTCACCTTTGACAGTTGGGTAATTTGCGTTTAAGTAAGCAGCTTTAACAAAACGGTCGGCTGGAATACTGTCACCCGGCAGGCCTAAACTACCAGTTCCTACACCCCAAGGAGCAACTTTTTGACCGTTCCAGCTTTGGGCTGTAGCGTCATGTGGATTTAAGCCAGTGTAATTACCTAGATTAGTAAGATGCCAGTTAAAGTCTGGACTATTAGTCAAAACGCCTAGCTTGTCTTCAAAGACTTTCATTCCATATTGTTTTGAAACTTCAACAATAATGGCTTCGTCACTATCACTAATGATCCAGTGAAGAGGGGCAACCGCAAATGATGAATTAATAGCTTCGTTTACTAAATTAACATTCTTTAATGCTTCCTTTACTTCACTAACATGGGTAAAGTTTTGAGTAACCCAGAGCATAATTTCGTAAGAAGCTAAGTTGATTTTACCGTCAATAGGACCATCACTAAATTTAGCAAAATGTGGGAAGTTTAAACCGGCAATACCTAAGCCATCTTCGTTATAGCAGTCAAAGTATGATGGATAGCCATCAACCACAATTCCCATTCCGATAACAGCCTTTTTAGTAGTGGTGTTATCTAAAAACTTATATGGAAGAGGATAATGACGCGGCGTGATAATAACGCCTTCGCCATAATCTTGTCCAACATCTAGATTACGACCAAAGTATAAATTTCCTTGATCATCTGTGAATCTTAAACCAGTACACATTTCTAAAATCCTCCTTATTTAGCATTAGCTTTTGCTGCTTGCTCTACAATATATTTCTTTTGATATCTCTTAATTTGGATAACGGCAAATACCAAAATAATAAAACCAATTGCAACAAAGGCAATCATAAAGTACCAAGCAACTGTAAAGCTTGCAGCCCCTTTAATAATTCCAAAGAGTGGAGCGCCGATTGCATAGCCGATTGCATAAGCTAAACCAACGTATCCAAGCATGACACCTTGATCTCTTGAGCCAAAGAGGTCTTTTGCCATGAAGGCTGGACCCGACATGTAACTAAATACAGCTAAGCCGCAAAAGATAGCATAGCCAATACCCGCAGCCTTACTAATAGATGAACCATATGGCTGGAAGCTAATAAAGATCATCATTAAAATAGATAAAATATACATACAACCAGCATAGGCCATTGATTTTGCTGTACCAAATTTATCAAATAAGAAACCACCAGAAATATTTCCGATTAAACAACCAACACCGTACATTGATCCAACTAAACCAACATCGGTTAAAGAAAGCTTAGTATCAAGGAAGGCAGCATAGTCTTCATTTAAAGATGCTAAGCCTAACCCAATGATTAAGAAACCAACGCTGAAAACCCAGAACCATTTCATTTGTAACACTTGTTTACTAGTCCAGCCTTTGAACTCTTTGGCTTTGGCTTCAGCTTCAGCTTTCTTGCTTTCAGCTAGTTCTTCATCGGAAACGACAATTTCATCTTTCTTAGGCGTTCTAATGAAGCAGGCGATAATTATACCGATTACTAATAAAGCAACGGCAAAGATAAAGAACGGTGCCATAGAAGTTAAATGACCGGTCTTAGTATTACCTGTCATATAGTGCTTTAAAATGGCTTGAGTGGTTGGTTGTAAAAAGATATTACCAATAGAACCACCACAGAAAGCAATTCCTAAGGCAGCACCACGTCCCTTTGCTGGGAACCAGTGATTAATAACCCATGGAACACCTTGGCCAGAGTAAAATGTTGAACCGACCATACAAATAATAGCAGCGATATAGAATCCTGGTAGTTTTGTACTAATTCCAAAAATTACGTAGGCGATGGCAGAAAGGCCAATACCAATTAAATACATCAGTCGAAAATTAACTTTTTCGAGTGCTTTACCAATAAATGGAGAAGCCACTGAAGCAAAAATTGCACCAAACGTAAAAATTAATGTATACGATGCTAAGGTAAAGTGGAAAGTATTAACTAAAGGGTGGATAAACAAAGGCTGAATGTTTTGAGCAATTCCATAAGGAATAGCTTGGGTTAACATACACAGGAAAACCATGAAGTACTTATAGCCCTTGCTTACTACTTTATCTTTAGTAGCGGCATCAGGAGACATGTAATTACCTTCTTTCTAACTAATTACTTATCTAAAATAATATTTGGCTTGTTCACGCCAATATTTTTTTGAATTTGTTTAATTTTAATAGCTGCAAAAATTAATAATATAAAACCAATTGCAACAAAGAAAATGGTACACCACCAAGCAGTTGTAAAGCTGGTAACACCTTTGATGACGCCAAAGAGTGGGGCACCAATAGCAAAACCAATTGCATAGGCTAAACTAATGTAACCTAAGTTAACCCCTTGTGCTTTGGCACCAAATAGACTCTTGGCCATGAAAGCAGGTCCAGACATGTAACTAAAGACCGATAGCCCGCTAGTAAAGGCCCAGCCCATGCCAGCGTATAAGTTAATACGATCTCCATAGGGATGTGTACTGATTAGGATCATCATCAAAATAGCGATAATCAACATGATTCCTGCATAAGCCATGGATTTAGCGGTGCCAAATTTATCAAATAAGTAACCGCCGGAAATATTGCCGATAATACCAGCAATCCCGAACACTGAACCAATCATGCCGACTTCCGTTAAGGATAATTTGGTATCTGAAAAGGCAGCATAGTCTTCATTTAAAGAAGCCAGTCCTAAGCCAATAATTAAAAAACCAATACTAAAGATCCAGAACCACTTCATATGAAGAACTTCTTTACCACTCCAACCTTGAAATTCATGTGCTTTTTTTTGAGCAGCTTCATGCCGATTCTTTTTAACTTCTTCGGCTGAGGCGAGAACCTCATCTTTCTTAGGAACTCTAATAAAAGCGGCAATAATTAGACCAACAACTAAAAGAGCAACGGCAAAAATGAAGAATGGAGCCATGGAAGTTAAATGACCAGTCTTGGTATTACCAGTCATAAAGTGCTTCAAAATTGCTTGGGTAATAGGTTGTAAGAAAATATCACCAATTGATCCCCCACAAAAGGCTAATCCAAGAGCAACACCGCGGCCCTTAAATGGAAACCAGTGATTGATAATCCAAGGAACACCTTGACCAGAATAAAAGGTTGAACCAACCATACAAATAATTCCGGCTAAATAGAAACCAGGTAATTTTGTACTAATTCCAAAAATTACATATGCTCCGGCTGAAAGGCAAATACCAATCAAATACAAAATTTTAAAATTAACTTTTTG
>CANPPJ010000039.1:0-12621 GCA_947575965.1 uncultured Lactobacillus sp.
AATTATGCTTATATTAAAGAAGAAATGAAGCAAATGGTTGATATTTGTCACAAATATCATGTGCCATGTAAAGTAATTTTTGAAAATTGTTACCTAACCAAAGAAGAAATCAAAAAATTGGCAGAAATTGCGAAAGAAATTAAACCTGATTTTATTAAAACTTCTACAGGTTTTGGTCCATCTGGTGCAAAGGTTGAAGATGTAAAATTGATGAAGTCAATCGTTGGGGATGACGTAAAAGTTAAGGCAGCCGGTGGCATTAGTAGCAGTGACGATTTTTTAGCAATGGTAAGAGCTGGAGCAGACCGGATTGGTTGTAGTGCAGGTGGTAAAATAATTGAGGCCCTAAAACAACGCATGCAAGATGACGACGTAAGTACAATTGAGATTAATAGATAATGAGTGAAGCAAAATATAAAAAATTGAAACTATTTTAAAAGAAAGAATTATTAACCACACCTACCCACTCAATACACTATTACCTAAAGAAATTGAGCTAGCTAAAGAATTCAAAACGAGTCGCCCTACAGTAAACCATGCAATTCATAATCTTGTTCAACAAGGTTTCTTAGAGCAGCGAAAAAGATTAGGAACAATCGTAAAGAAAAATAAGATTCAACAGGAGTTTATTCAGGTAATTCAAAGTTACAATCAAGAGATGGATGCTAAGGGATTAAAAGCAAAAACTAAAGTGCTCTCTTTTAAAGAAATTGCCCTACTTTAGAAGTACAAACAGCCCTGAAGCTGTCTCCTTCAGAAACAGTCTTTAAATTAGACAGACTTAGGTATGCTGATGATACACCAGTTGTTAGAGTCATAACTTATATTCCTACTCATCTTGCTCCTGATTTAATTAAAATAGATTTCAATCACGCATCCTTATATGACGAATTAAAACAGAGAAATTTGTCTGTCACTCATGTTACAAGAAAGTTGGAAGTAAAAAAGGCCTCACCATCTATTTCGCAAACCTTAAAAATTGCAGAAAATGATCCTGTTTTTTATTTTCATAGTTATGGATATACAAAAAAAGATCAAAAAATAGAATACTCAATTGCCACTTACCGTGGAGATTTAAACTCGTTTATTATTGATCTTAATATTAAATAAAAAGGGTTGATTAGATCTTTTACTTTACTGCAAAAGTCTAATCAACCCTTTTATCATATTTCAAAATATTTAATTAAAGTAGCTTTTCATAAGCATCTTCATATTTAGGAATATCACCAGCACCCATAAATACTACAACTGCATTTTTATGCTTAGTTAAATCAGCAATATTGTCTAAATCAATTACTTCTGAACCAGGAATATTATTTACCAAATCTTCACTTGAAATATCTCCGTTTGCTTCACGAGCAGATGCATAGATAGGAGTAACATATGCCTTATCTACATCACGCAAAATTTCTTCAAAGTCTTTTTGATATTTCTTAGTTCTTGAGAAAGTGTGTGGTTGAAATACAACTACTAGTTCTTTATCTGGGAATTTTTGACGAGCAGCTTGAATAGTTGCACGCATTTCTGTTGGGTGGTGAGCATAATCATCAATTACTGAAACATCCCCAAAATCTTTTTCGGCAAAACGTCTTTTTGCACCCTTGAAAGTAAGTAGACCTTCCTTAATATCATCCATTGGAACTTTTTCAGTATAAGCAACTGCAATTACAGCAGTAGTGTTTAAAATACTGTGATCACCAAATAAGTGAATTTCAAAACGGCCAAGGTCTTTTCCATGTGCTAAAACATTAAATTTAGAGCCAGTAGTTGTCTTTTCAATATTAACTGCTTGAAAATCATCAGTGTCCTTGAAGCCATAAGTATACTTAGGAATATCAGTCTTTAAGCTTTGCAAGCGCTTGTCATCTCCCCAGACAAAGAGAGCCTTCTTAGTTTGATCAGCAGCAGTTTGGAAAGCACTAGTGTAATCATCTTGATCCTTAAAGTAATCAGGGTGATCAAAGTCAATGTTAGTCATAATTTGGTAATCTGGATGATATGCCAAGAAGTGACGACGATATTCATCAGCCTCATAAACAAAGAAACGTGAATCTTCTACTCCTTTACCACGGCCATCACCAATTAAATAGGAAGTAGGAGCTACTTCACCTAAAACGTGAGCTAAAAGACTGGTAGTTGAGGTTTTACCGTGAGTACCGGATACACCAATTGAAGTATGCATCTGCACAATTTCTTCAACAGTATCAGGATAGCTTTGCCATTCAACATTTTTGTCTAAACATTCTGCTACTTCCGGATTGTCTTGTTTAAAAGCATTCCCCTTAACAATTACTTGTTCTGCATTGCTCTTAATATTTGCTGGATCAAAGTTTTTCACTTCAATGCCAGCTTTTTCAAGAGGTACTTGAGTAAAAGTATATTTTTCAATATCTGAACCTGCAACATTATAACCTAGGTCATGCAAAACTAGAGCTAGGGATGCCATACCAGTTCCTTTAATACCAATGAACCAAATTTGTTTATTTTTGTCTAACATATTATTAATATCTCCATAGTTTATGCCAAAATATTCGCTTTAATTCTACCATTTTTGGCACAAAAAAAGAACATAACACAACGTTATGTTCCAATTAGAAAGTAGTTAGTTCATCCTTACTCCCTACTTTCTTTATATTTATTATTTTACAATAAATTATTTATAGGACCCTAAAATATTTAAATAGTTTTAGATCATCAATCCGTGCCATCATCTGTCTTACGTAGGAAATAGGTCAAAATGATAATCATTAAAAAAACTTCTTATATTCTCTACACTTGGTTGATAAGGGAGCCTATACCCCCCCCCAGAATTTCTGGAGGATCTAATAACAGCTTGTACGTACTGCACTTCATAATTATTATTTTTTTCCATCACTTTCTATCTCACTATATATACTAAAATAAAAAACATCATTCTTACATTTTTACTATATCACTTATCGTGATTAAACAACATAATAAAGATAGATATTATTCATAATTTTCTGTTTATAGGTTAATAGCTTCAATGTATTAACACAATAGATAATTCTTTTTCTGTTATATGGCTTATCAAAAGAAGCTTAAAATTACACCAGTTTAACCTTAACCTAATAGCTTAGTGCCATGAACCTGTTTTATTTTTATGTGTTCAACAATTTTATTTACATTTACCTTAGTAATTCCACCACCAGGTAAAATTTCTATCTTATTTTTTGACTGTTTGACTACTTCCTTTAAATGATCAAGCGTATGGGAGATTGGTTGATTTAACAGTCCACCATGAATAAGAATACGCTTAACTCTGTTTTGAGATAACCAATCAATGGCTCCTTTCTGTTCAGCGTTTGTTAATTCATCAAATGCCATGTGCATCACGACTTCTAAGTCTCCAATATGAGGTGTCGTTCCACCCACAGTTAAATCATTGCTTAGTTCTATTCGATCAGCACCTTGTTTAATCGTCACACCAAAGGTATATTAGTAAAATTTTCAATACATACTTCTTTAATCACAATTTATGTTTTTCTCCAATCTAAGATTGCTTTTACACTATAACTTACACTAAAACCCGAAATTCAGCTGAATTCCGGGTTTTATAATCGTTATTAATTAAGAGTATTATTTTAAAGACTAATTTGACCACTAGCTAATAATTCATCACACTTAGTTGGTTCAAATTCATCGCCAGCTTTAAAGTCGTCAGGAACAACCATAATACCACGCTTTTGAGGAGCATGTGCTAAGCCCAATTCGCGTGCTGAACAAATCATACCGTATGAATCAACACCACGAAGTTCACCTGGCCAAATTTGTTGACCATTTGGCATTAGAGTACCAGGAAGTGCCACAACTACCATTTGGCCTTGAGCAATATTTGGAGCACCACAAACAATTTGATGTTCTTCACCATTACCCACATCAACAGTAGTTACATGTAAGTGATCTGAATCTGGGTGTGCTTCACAAGTCTTAACGTAACCATAAACAAGAGTAGGCTTTCCAATTTCTAGCTTAGTATCGAAACCAGCTTCAGCAATTTTCTTGTTTAAAGCATCAACTAGTTCTGGTGTTGGTTTAACTTCACCATTTGGTAACTTATCGTAGTCTAAAAAGCTACTTACGTTAAAGAAATTAAATCCAATAACTTCTCCATCTTCATTTTCAACTCTTGTAACTTGATCTTTTTCTGTGAATTTACTACGACCTTTATCTTGGTCCAAAATCACAATTAAAGTATCAGGGTAACTTGTTTTATTGGTAGAAATAATCATTTCTAGTAAATTTCCTTTCCTAGACTATTTGAGAGAGTTAAGGAAGTTTTCTACTTCTTCTTTAGTCTTTCTGTCCTTATTTACTAGTCTACCAATTTCTTTGCCATCTTGGTAGACAACAAAGCTAGGAATTCCAAAGATATTTAATTCTTTGGCTACATCAATTGATCCGTCACGATCAATTTTATAGAATTTTGCATCAGGATTATCTTTTTCAATTTGTGGTAAAAATGGGTCTAAGAAGCGGCAATCTGGGCACCAGGTAGCTGAAAATAGTAATACTACTTTTCCATTTTTTGTAATCTCTTTTAACTTCTCAGGGGTTAATTCTTTAATTTCTTCCATTTATCTCACCTTTTCTTACTTTTTATAAGTTATAATAATTTTACATCCTTTTATTTAAAAAATCTAGTCTCAGCTCTTTTAGCTTAGATTAAAACCGATCTACAATAAAAATATAGAAATAAGGTACTAAAATAATGGTTGATATGACCACGGAATTACTCTATCCCAGTATGGATTACACCTAGTTTTTGACGAAATAGTTCAAGATATTAGAAAAGATCCTGATAATTGGATTATGATTATTGAAAAAATATTGATCAAATTTCCTCATTAATTTCTACATATCATAAAATCGGAGCTACAATTACCACCAATACTCGAAAAAATGGGCTACCTATCCACTTAAAATCAGCTTCAGATGATACCTTAAAAGTGATGGACAGATTTAATGATGAGATTCTTACTTTTGACAATTTTGTCGATAACAGTGACCATATCAAAGCCTTTACTAAATTTTTTAGGGCAGTCAATTATACAAACGAATTACCCCTAGAATTAAAATTACAAAGTAAATAATTAGACTAAAAAAGTGCCTAGAATTAAATTTTTCTAGGCACTTTTTGTCTTTTCAAAATATTCTTATCAATTTATTTTACAAAATGTGCATGTAAGCAGTAAATTGGATTACCCTTAGCTGCAAATTTATGTTCATATTCAGTCTCAACATTTCTTTCAAAAATTTCATCATCTGCGTGATGTAAATCTAGACTTACATAATCAAATTGCATCCCATAATTGTTAAGACTTACTAAACTATATTCAAATAATCCTCGATTATCTGTCTTAAATTCTAAATGTCCCTCCGACTTTAAAATTTGACGATACCTATCTAAAAAGCTCTTATAAGTTAATCTACGCTTTTCATGACGTGTCTTTGGCCAAGGATCAGAAAAGTTTAAATAAACAATATCTACGCTATTTTCTGGTAAATACATCGCAATATTAGCAGCATCTGCACACATCAATTGCAAGTTATCGATCTTGTCTTCAAGCTTAGTTCTTAAAATCATCCCTGCAGCTGTTGTTTGAAGTTCTACTCCAATAAAGTTCATTTCGGGATGTTCCTTAGCTAAAGTAGTAATGAATTGGCCTTTTCCTGAACCTATCTCAATTGCTAAAGGCTTAGAAAAATCCTCGAATCTTTCCTCCCAGTTAATTTTCTTATCTGGATCCGGCTCGTTTAAAATTGCTTCTGGATGTTCAGCTACTAATTTTTGAGCCCAAGGTTTATTTCTTAATCTCATTTTTTCACAACCTAATATCTAACTTTTTTAAATAACTGTTCAATTTTACTTGGTAAATAAAAATATAGCAATAAAAATGTTAAGGCAAGCAAAGCAATAATTCCACCAAATGCTTCTAATTTTTGCGGAGAAAAGATTATTATTGCTAAACTAATTAATCCCCATTCAAGTAACATTCCCTTTTGTAGAACTTTTCTTAATGCCTGTCCTCTAGAAGCAAATGGAATTGGCATTACATGATACATCATATTATGCTCATATACTGTTCCTAAAGGAATCAATTGATAAAGCGTTAGGAAAATTATCAAAGCACCCGTACCAATTGCCCAACCTGCATCTTGTAAGCAAGCAATTAACAAAATCGCAAAAAGAATCATTCTAATTAATAAATTGCTATATTCTGGATCTCTCAATAATACTCTTTGGTAAATAAAAGTATTGGGCGTTTGATCAGTCGTTTTTATTAAGAAGTCTAAATATTTTCTTCTAGAAATTCGCACTTTCTTATCAGGTACATCAGTAAACATACTATAGAAATTATTGAGTAAGTCTACTCTTCTTTCTTCATAATCCAGTGCCTTGTACCAATCAAACATCTTTCCTTGAGGTAAGTAATCTACTCCAACCCACGAAGCAATTGCCACTGTAGTATAAATAATTGGATTAGGATAAGGTCCTAGAAAAGAAAGATATAAGATTAGAAAGTTAATTCCTAGATATAGCCAAGTATTGTAATAATCATATTTGTTAAAATAAAAACTTCTAACGATCAATTTAAATTGAACATTCTTACTGACAATCAAACCAATCACAATAAAAATCAGGCCACCAATTGAAAAGCCAGCTCTCATCGTTGCAAAGGGCAATAAAATTCCTGATACCAGAATAATTAAAATAACAGGCAAGAGCATATTATGTAAATAGAGTGGCTTAAAATAAGCTTTCATTTCATTATCCTGATTAAAAAGAAAATGTTCATCTGCCCGATCAAATAAAGTAGCAAAGTGACCAACTCCCAAAGTTGCAGTCCAAATTAAGGCTAGGAGTGGCTTGTAAAACCAAAGATTATTTGGCCATTTTTTAATATTTTGCGCATACCAAAACATTAAGGCTCCAAATAGAAAAATCAAAGCCAAGATAAAAAAGTCGTTAAAAACTAAAGTCAGATAATGCATCTGTTTTTTGAAGTTTTTATTGAGTCTACTTTTAATTAAATCAGTCATGCTTCTTCACCGTTTCCTGATTTAAAATTTGATATAAACGATCAAATGAATCGCTTGGCTTTAATCCATAAAATTGTCTAATCTCAGTTAAACTGCCCTCAGTTTCAATTGTGCCATTATTTAAGACAGCAAATGTCTGAACCGCTTCTTGTGCTTCAGCCAAAACATGAGTAGTCATTAAAACCATCTTTTGATTAGCAACAGCTTCTTTAACTAAATCAATGAAGTTAGCTACTGCTAAGGGATCAAGACCAGTAAAGGGTTCATCGATTACTAACAAGTCCGCATTTGCTAAAAAGCTGGTTACAATCATTACCTTTTGCTTCATTCCTTTAGAAAAGTTAATTGGAAGCCAATCAAGCTTATTTTCTAAACGAAACATTTTGCATAATTCTTTTGCTCGTTTCCAAGCTTGATCATGATCTAAATCATAGGTAAGCATTACTAACTCTAAATGTTCTTTCAAAGTTAATTCTGGATATAAAATTGGGGTTTCTGGAATATAAGCAACCATCTTTTTAAATTCGGCAGGATTTTCAGTTAAGCTTACACCATTCAAAATGATCTTACCCTTTTGCATTCTTAATAATCCAAGTAAGTGCTTAATTGTTGTTGATTTACCAGCACCATTTAAACCAATTAAACCAACAGCTTGTCCGGGTTCAATTGTTAAATTTACATTTTTAATGACATTAATCCCGGAGTATCCTCCAGTTAAATTTTCAATTTTAAGTGCCATTACTTTTTCCTCTCTACTGCAATAAGATACATATTTATGATAGCATGAACATAAGCTAAACTAAATTTTCTTTTCATTAAGAAAGGGGTCTTTACCATGACAGAATTAGAAAAAGATTGTTTATTTTGTAAAATCATTAGAGGAGAAATTCCTTCTTATACAGTTTTTGAAAATGATGACGTTAAAGCGTTTCTTGATATTTCGCAAGTAACTAAAGGCCATACTCTCATCATTCCTAAGAAGCACTTAGTTAACTTCTTTGATTATAGCCAAGAAGATGCGGCTCGATTTTTACAATATATTCCTGTTATTGCACAAGCAATTAAAAAGTCTGATCCAACTATTAAGGGATTGAATGTTGAAGTAAACAACGGTGAAATCGCTGGACAAGTTGTGATGCATTCACATATTCATTTAATTCCACGTAGAAGCGAAAATGATCCTGTTTCTACTCCTCATGTAAACAATGCAGATGAATATTCTGAAGAAGATTATCAAGCAGTTGCAAACGCTATCAAAAATAATCTATAATAACAGTAATTTTTTCTTCAATGCGGTACAATAAAGGTGGTATTAAGTTAAAAATTATTGAATAGATAAGAGGTATACATTATGTCTGGATTTTTATTAGGAATTCTTACTGGTACTGTTGCAGGGGGCTTATTGTCATATGCTAAGAATCCATTAAGTGGTAACTCAATCAGAAGTGATGTTAAGGATTCTGCAGATAACTTAACCGATTCAGTTCATCGGGTTAAGACAATTTATGATGAACTCGAAGAAAAGAGAATGGATCAACCTGAAGAAGAGAAGCAGACTGAAAAAACAGATGCTACTGAAACTCCAAATGAAGACGAAGATGTTGAAGTTTCTAATCGTCCTTCACTCAAAGATAAGGCTCATGATTTAGTTGATGCTTTCTCTGCTGCTTCATTCAAAGCCGTTGACCATGATCGTGTCTTTGCTGCAGTTAAGAACAAATTAAATGAAGCAAAAGAAGACCTTGAAGACGCAAGCGATGATGTGAAAGATGCTACTGAAGATGAAGAAAAAGTAGACAGTAACTCTGGCGCAAGCGAAGAAGAACATAAGGAAGAAAATTAATGAAATTTTTTGGAATTGGATTAGGATTAGGCAGCTTAGTAGGATTAGGGATCTCTCTTCTCCCAAATCCACAAACTGGTCATAAAGTTAAAGAAGACGTTCGCCTTTTTTTAGATGGCACCAAAAATGATGCTTCTTCATTAGTTACCAGTACAAAACAAGCTACGCAAGCTGCCAATGAATTAATGAATAATCTACCACAAGCAGAACAAACAGTTAAAGACATACAAAATAACTTAACTGATTTTCAAAGTTCTATTAAACCAGAAGTTGATCAAATGAAAGAAAATGTTTCTAATTTAACTAAAGAAGCAAAAGAAACAGTTGATAGAATTAAAAATGAACTTTAATTTTAAGATTTGTTAGTCTTTTTTATAAATATCAAGAAAACTCTTATTGTCCATTGGGCTAATAAGAGTTTTTATGTTATATTTGAACTTGTAATTAAGCAAAGGATGTGCAAATTAATATATGAATAAAACATGGAAAAAAGCAGCTACTGTTTTAGCTTTTGCAGGAATTGCCTTAAGCGCTACTGCTTGTTCTGGAAGTAAAGCTGTCGTTACTTATAAGGGCGGTAAAATTACCGAATCTCAATACTATGACAAGATGAAAGAATCTCAAGCAGGTCAATCAACTCTTGCCAGCATGATTGTTTCTGATGCCCTAGAAAGTCAATACGGCAAAGACGTTACACAAAAGCAAGTTGATAAAGAATACAATAAGTACAAGAAGCAATATGGTAGTCAATTTGACTCAGTTCTTGAACAAAATGGAATGACTGCTTCTACCTTTAAAGATAATTTAAAGACTAATCTTTTAACTGAGGCTGCTTTGAAGCACATCAAGAAGATTACTCCAGCTCAAGAAAAGAAAGCTTGGAAGAATTATCAACCAGAAGTTACTGTACAACACATTCTTGTTTCAAAGAAGAGTACAGCTGAAGACGTCATCAAACAATTACAAGATGGCGGTGACTTCAAGAAACTAGCTAAGAAGTATTCTACTGATACTGCTACTAAGAACGATGCCGGTAAATTACCTGCATTTGACTCAACTGATTCTACTTTAGATTCTAGTTTCAAGACTGCTGCATTTAAACTTAAGACTGGTGAAATCACTACTACTCCAGTTAAGACTCAATACGGCTACCACGTAATTAAAATGATTAAGCACCCGGCTAAAGGTACTTTCAAGGAACACAAGAAACAAATTGATAACCAAATCTATCAATCAATGTCCGAAGATCAGAACGTTATGAGAAGCGTAATTGCTACTGTACTTAAACGTGCTGATGTTTCTATCAAGGATAAAGACTTAAAGAACGTTCTTTCTCAATACGTTTCATCAGATAGTCTTTCAAAATAGAATTTTTACATAATATAAAAACCAAGGTTAATTTCATCATTAACCTTGGTTTTTATTTACTCTAGTTTTGGTGCTTTATCTAAAGCATCATCATTTTTAGGCCTATAGAATCTACGATTGTCTTGTGACTTAATGGTTTCAGTAAATTCTCCTGGCTTAGTTTGCTGCAAAGCATTAGTAATTGCATAAACTGTAGCGTCTAAATCATCAATTTTATGTAAAACTTCAGCCTCTAGCACTACTGGTCGATGAGCTGCGCCATATTCAGGTAAGCCGTGATGTGACAAAACTAAATGCCGCAAGAGCATTAAATCTTCACTATGCTCATCAATTTTCAATTCATGAGCTGCTAGCATAATCTGCTCATCAATTAAAACCAAATGTCCAATCAAATTTCCCTCAGTCGTATAAGTCGTTGCTACAGGACCCGATAGTTCAATTACCTTCCCCATATCATGTAAAATACACCCTGCATAAAGGAGTGAACGATCAATTTGAGGATAAGTATTAGCAATTCCTTCCGCATCCCTTAGCATTGAAACTGTATGAAAGGCTAATCCATTTCTAACGGCATGATGATTAGATTTGCCAGCTGGATATGAGAAAAATTCTTTATTCCACTTTTTCAGTAAGTGACGCACAATACGATTCCATGTTGGATTTAAGATCTCAAAAACACGTTTATTAATCTCTTCTTCAAGATCTTTTTGCTTAATGGGAGCTGAATGAACAAATTGACTTAAATCATATCCTTCATTTGGACCCACTACTCTTAAGTCATAAATTCTTATTTGCGGTCTATCTTGATACTCTTCTCGTCTTCCGCTCAATTCCACGATGGTTCCTGGACTAAAAGTATCTGCATCCTGCTGACTAGCGTTCCAAAGATTTCCCCTAATCGTGCCACTTGAATCGCTAAATTGTAAAACTAAGTATTGTTTGCCATTTTTACTAGTACGAAGACTGGAATCTTTTAAAAGTAAAACCAAATTCATGTCTTCGCCATCATTATAATCAAGCAACCTTTTTATCATTATTGTTCCTTTTCTATTCTTATTGGTTCCAGCTCAAGACTAGATACTAAATCTTGTCGTGCTGTAAAAATTAAAACTTGTGTCTTCTTAGCCAACTCTTCTAATAGTTTGACAATATAGTTGGTTCTTTGTGCGTCAAAGTTTACAAAAGCATCATCAATCAAAATTGGCAACGCAATTTTATCTGCAACTTGTTCCACAAAAGCTAATTTCAAAGCAAAATATAATTGCTCACTTGTCCCACGAGACAGATATTCAACATCAAACTTTTTACCATCTTCTCTTTTAACTTTAAGTTTTTTATCTAATTGGATATCCACATATCTTCCACCAGTTAAAAGATTGAAATACTTCTTTGCATCTTCAAGCATCTTAGGAAAACGCTCATTGGAGGCTAAATCTAAGCCACGTGCGATCCAGTTGCTGGTTAATAAGTTAGCTAAATACTCTTTAACATTTTCACTCAATGATGTTTCTAAGTCAGTTAATTTTTGTTTTTCGGCAAAATATTTATCAGAGTTTGCTAAAACATGCATCTGATTTTCAAGTTTGGCATTCTCTGCATGCAAATCATTAATTTGCACCTGCTTTTGAGAGATCTGCTTTTCTATTTGCTCTTTATTTTCTGTTAATTTATTTGGATCTTTTGTAATTTCTTCTAATTGTACAAGATCCGCTTGCAAATCATTTTGTAATGCTTCTATTTTTAACTTTAATTGTTCTTGTACTTCAGCTTGTTGCTTCAGCTTGGAGAATTGCGCAAAATCAGTAACTTTACTTGCCGCAAATAAATTAGAAAGATCAATTTTATTCTTAGCTAATTGGTTCTTTTTTTCTTGTAAATGCACTGCCACATCATTTAAATGTTGCTTAGACAAATTATTTTGATCAATTACTTTTTGCAACGAATTTAACTGATTTACAATATCTGAAAATGTCTGAATATTTCTTTGAGTAAAAGGATATAACTCCTGAACAAAAGCTTGAATTTTTTCATTCAGAGAAACTTGTTCTTGATCTAGTTGGCCAAGTGTTTGCTTTTTAGATTCAATTTGAACTACTTCGTTCCACAAACTATTTAAGTCAATGACATTAGGATCAAGTCCATACTTTTCAATAAATTCTTGGTCTTTCTGACTTTTCTTAGTATTAGTTTGCTTTGTCCAAACAAATAGTCCAAGCCCACCTAAAGCCATCATTATTCCCAAGAAACGTACGAATAAATTATTAATTGCAATTGCACTAAAAAGTCCTGCAACTAATAAAATTAATGATAAAATTCCTGGCAAATTATTATTTTCTTGCTTTTGA
>CANPPJ010000040.1:0-12402 GCA_947575965.1 uncultured Lactobacillus sp.
CAGTAGTGGTAATTAAAAATGATCAAAGTGGAACTTTAGCAGCCATGTTTCTAGCGCAATTGGGTTTGAATGAAGAGAATAGCTTAGACAAAATAGTGAAAGAAATAGATGACAGTAAAGTCTACTTTCCAAATCCAAAAAATGTGCAGGTCTATCAGGATATAATTCCAATTTATCGAGAAGTAGAACATGATTTAGACCAAAGCTATGATAAAATAGCTCAGTTTCAGAAAAAATATCCTAAGTCATTTAAATAGAAAATAATCGTATGATGATAAAAAAAGGTTATTCGTTTAATTTGTGGTAACGAATAACCTTTTTTTATGGATTTAGTCTAGATTTTCTTTTAATGATTGAGTTCCAGTTTGTCGTTTAAGTGTAAGGAACAAGGCAATAAAACTAAGCGCAAAAGCAGTTGCGTTGATTGCCCAACCGAAGTTATAAGAACCAGTAGTATCAAATAAAAGACCATTCAAGTAAACAGATGCAGACATTGCGAATGCACCAGTCATATTAATTACTGAAAGAATTGTACTGTAGTCCTTAGCTCCGAATTCTTCCCGAATAAGGTAAGGAAGAGCAACTAAACACACACCTTGACCCAAACCTAAAATAAAGGCAGACGCAATAAGTGGAAGACTAGTCTTAAAGAAAATTTCGCCGCTCCAGCCTAACAAGCCAAATAGAGAATAAATAAATAAAGTAGCTCGGGTATTAAAGCGATCAAGCATAAAACCAATAGAAATCTTACCAGCTGCTGCTCCAAGCATTACTCCAGAAACTACTGATGCACCAATTGTTAATGGGAGGCCTTGGCTGGTAATATGACCTGAAATATGTTGCACAGATCCAGAAACAAATTGTAAGGCGAGCATTGCAAATGCTAAAGCATAAAAGACAGGGGTTTTAAGGGCTGCCTTAAGGGTAAGTCCGCTAGTTTCAAGAACTTTTTCTGGGATATTTTTCACTTTGCCGTATGCTTGGTGTTTTTGGTTAGGTTTTTCTCTTAAGAAGAATGCCGAAGGAACTAAAATTCCGAGAATTAGTAATCCTTCGCAGATGAAGCCACCTCTCCATCCAAAGTTGGTAATGATGTTACCAATAATTGGGTTAAAGATGGTACCACCAAAGGCTGAAACTCCAAGGGCAATTCCCATCACAGTTCCTAATTTTTCATTGAACCAATTTCCTAATAGGACAGGGATGGATAAAGTAATAGCAATTGGTTGGCAAATCCCAATGATGATCCAAGCAATATAAAAATGAGTTAAACTTTGAGCTACTGATAAGCTGAGCATGGAAACTCCAATTACAGCAAAACAGAAAGTTAAAAGCCAACGCAAGTTAAGCTTGGTCATAATTTTACCTGCAAACAGCAAGGTAATTGCGGCAGCAGCATTTTGCAAGGTTGTCATTAAGGCAACACTTGCTCGACCAACATGGAAGCTCTTACTAATTGGCTCAAAGAACAAACCAATAGTATTAACAATTAATCCAAATCCTACTAATGAAATTAAACAGGAGGCAATAAAAACCCACCAGGCAAAAAAATGCGAATTTTCTTTTGTCTTATTCACTTCTTTTCCTACTTTCTAGAATTATAATCACAGAAAAAGATTATAGCGAATTAGTAAAGAATAAGGAAAGAAAAGAGACGCTCTTAACATTCTCTTAATTAATAGCTTCTCTTTAATAAAATATTTGTCAGCTTTTCAAGTTGCTGGCGAGTTTGATTTTCTGGCCAATGCTTTTGTAAGTTGTGTAAAGCTTTATCCGTATATTTATCAGCTAACTTTTGTGCTTGCTTTACACCGCCAAGATCATTAACCATTTTTTCGATCTCTTGTAGTTGTTCCTTAGTCAAATCTTGTCCTAATTTAACTAACTCATGTAAGCGGCCTGTAGAGTCGTTTTGTAAGGCGAAAATTAAGGGACCTGAGTAGATACCATCTTTAACATCTAATAAGACCGGCTTTTTAAAAGTAGAACTAGTAGTTGTATAGTCTAAAATATCATCTCTTAGTTGAAAAGCTTGGCCCAAGTATTCACCAAACTTTTTAGCTTTTAGAGCCTTAGTTACTTTAAGACCACTCTCATAAGCGCCAATAAAACAAGCTAGGCCAAATAAGACTCCAGTTTTACCCCTAATTTGATCTAAGTATTCCTTTTCAGAAATATTAATGTTATAGGCATTGTTATACTGTTCAGTTTCACCGACTAGGATATTTTGCATGGTTTTTCCATCTGCAATAACACTGTGCAGGCTTTGAGCATTTTCACTTAAAAGAGTGAGTGATAAAGCGAATAAATAGTCGCCAGCATAAACTGCGATATGTTTGCCATACTTAGTCTGAATTGAGGGTCTTCCATGGCGCATGCTCGATTCATCGATAATATCATCGTGAATTAAAGTAGCATTATGGAGTGTCTCAATTGAGGTTGCTATTTTTTGTAGTTCTTCGCGTTTTTGGTTAGCGTTTGGTCCAAAAGAGCCAAAGAGCATTACACAAGCAGGACGCAGCATTTTCCCAGGAGAAGCAAAGGTATCTTTTAAGGCCTCTCCGAGTAAGCCCGGAACAGTGTTTACATGTTTTAAAATAATACGATTGATGGCAATCATATCTTTTTGAGTTTCTGGAAAATTGTCCCAAAAATTGAAATTGCTCTTGTTATTGTTTCTTTTTTCGGGAAGTGAATTTTGTAGTGGATGAGTTGAATTTTCTGCCATGATAAATATTTAATTAAAAGAAAAGGTTGCTCCTTTTAATTAATAAATCCTTCCAATCAGTTGAATATCAGCATAAGAGCAGTTAAAATTAAACAGAAATAAAGTTAATGAAGTAAAATTGTTATTTTTTATTTCATTTTCAATTTTGAAGATAGCTTTATTTTTAATTAAAAAAGATCTTATAAGTATAATTCTACACTATCTATTAATATTATTTAAAAGGAGATATAATTTTTTGATGAGTAAATTAGATTCTTCTTTACTTTATTGATAGGAATTGCTAAAATAACATTTTTTTGCTAAGATAAATGCAGTTTAGGAGTGGTTTTATGGCAGTAAAGAAAGCAGCTCTTGCATGTACTGTATGTGGTTCTCGCAATTATTCTATTGCAGCAAGCAAGAATAGAACGCAAAGACTTGAACTTAAGAAGTTTTGCAAGCATTGCGGAAAGCAAACTTTGCACAAGGAAACGAGGTAGGTAAGCAATGTTTAAGTTTATTAAGAGTGTTAACCAAACTATGGCAAAAGTATCATGGCCTACATGGAAACAAAATAGACGTGATACCGGTGTTGTAATCATCAGCTCAATTTTGTTTGGGGCTTACCTTGGTTTGCTAGATTTATTATTTAGCTACTTAACGCAAATGTTCTTATAAAAACAGTATATGTGTTATAATTAAATCAGTTAAAAAGGCCTCCCTCGGAGGTTTTTTTATTTGCATAAAGGTATTTTTTAAGGAGTTTAGAAACATGGTTGAAACCAGCGAAAAGAAATGGTACGTTTTACACACTTATTCTGGCTACGAAGAAAAGGTTAAGAAAGATTTACTTTCTAGAGCCCAATCAATGGGTATGCAAAATTATATCTTTCGAGTAATTGTTCCTGAAGAACAAAAGACTGAAACTGTTCGTGGTAAGAAGCAAGAAGTCGATGAAAAGGTATTTCCAGGTTACGTTTTAGTAGAAATGGTAATGACTGATGAAAGTTGGTATGTTGTCAGAAATACGCCAAACGTTACTGGATTTGTTGGCAGTCACGGTGGTGGATCAAAGCCATCTCCTTTATACGATGACGAAATTGAAAGAATTCTTGCTTCTCAAGGCCAACCAGCTAAAGAACCTAAAGCTGACTATGAAGTTGGTGAAACAGTAACTATTATTGATGGTGCATTTAGTGGCATGAGTGGTAAGATTACTGAAATTAACCCAGAAAAAGATAAACTTTATGTTTCTATTGATATGTTCGGCAGAGAAACAAATGCTGAACTTGACTATAACCAAGTAAAAGAATTTGACCAATAATAAAAATTTAATTAGCTATTGTCAATTTAATAAATTGCTGGTAGTATATTAGAGTATCTTTATTATTGTGGGAGGAGAAGAAGGAAAATTCTCCACTATAACCGCATCACGGAATCAAGGAGGTATTGACCGTGGCAAAGAAAGTTATTAACGTAGTTAAACTGCAAATTCCTGCTGGTGCAGCAACTCCTGCACCTCCAGTTGGTCCTGCATTGGGTCAAGCTGGAATCAACATCGTTGGTTTCACTAAGGACTTCAACGCACGTACTGCTGATCAAAAGGGTATGATTATCCCTGTAGTTATTACTGTATATGAAGATCGTTCATTCGAATTCATTACTAAGACTCCACCAGCTGCTGTTCTTTTGAAGAAGGCTGCTAAAGTGGACAAGGGTTCTGGTGAACCTAACACTAAGAAGGTTGCTAAGGTAACTAAGGACCAAGTTAAGGAAATTGCCGAAACCAAGATGAAAGATCTAAACGCTGCAGATATTGAAGCTGCTATGCGCATGATTGAAGGTACTGCTAGAAGCATGGGCTTCACTGTCGAAGACTAGTGTTTTTAGGAACGTCGGATCGTTAATCAAAATTAACGAATCAAGGTGGGAGAGTGTGAGAAGACTCGTTTGACCACATTTTCAGGAGGATTTTTACATGGCAAAGCATGGAAAGAGATATTTAGAAGCAGCTAAAAAAGTTGATTCAACTAAATTTTATTCAGTAGATGAAGCTATGAAGTTAGCAAAAGAAACTTCATACGCAAACTTTGATGCAACTATTGAAGTTGCATATAACTTAAACGTTGACCCTAAGCAAGCAGATCAACAAATTAGAGGTGCATTGGTACTTCCAAACGGTACTGGTAAATCTAAGAAGGTTGTTGTTTTTGCTGAAGGTCCACAAGCTGACCAAGCTAAAGAAGCAGGTGCTGACGAAGTTGGTTCTGATGATTTAGTAGAAAAAGTTCAAAACGGTTACTTAGACTTTGACGTAGTTATTGCTACTCCAATGATGATGGCTAAGGTTGGTCGTTTAGGTCGTATCTTAGGACCTAAAGGCTTAATGCCAAACCCTAAGACTGGTACTGTTACTATGGACGTTGCTAAAGCTGTTGAAAACCAAAAAGCAGGTCAAGTTGAATACCGTGTTGATAAGCAAGGTTTAATCCATGCACCAATCGGTAAGGCTTCATTTGACGCTGAAAAATTAGCACAAAACTTTGACGCATTACGTGACGTTATTCTTCGTGCACGTCCTGCATCAGCTAAGGGTCAATATGTTAAGAGTGTTGCCGTTTCTGCAACCTTTGGCCCTGGTATCCACTTGGATCCATTAAACTTAGACTAATTAATAGTTGTTTAATTAAACGAAAAGACTTCACAATTGTGAAGTCTTTTTTTTGTACTAAGGTTGAAAGTGTAGTGAGATTTTAGCTAAAATTAAACAATACGCTATTTTTAGAACAGGAGCTGAAGGAAATGCTAAATTATATTTTTAGTATTATGCCATCATTATTTTCCGGTGCTTGGTTAACTATTGAGATCTTTTTTTGGACGACAGTAGTTTCTATTCCCTTAGGTTTATTAGTTGCCTTTGGTTTACATTCAAAATTGAAGTTAGTTAAAGCTATTTTAAAATTTTATGTATGGATTATTCGTGGTACACCTCTTTTACTACAATTAATTTTTATTTTTTATGGCTTACCAACTGTTGGAATTGTCTTTCCAAGATACGAAGCTGCGTTAGTCGCATTTATTATCAATTATGCTGCTTACTTTGCAGAAATCTTCCGTGGTGGACTGCAAGCAGTACCTGTCGGCCAATTTGAGGCAGCACAAGTGCTAGGCTTAAGTAGATGGCAAACAATTAATCGTATTGTGCGTCCACAAGTTGTTAAGATTGTTTTACCTTCGATTGGTAATGAGCTGATAAACTTAGTTAAGGACTCCAGTTTGGTCTATGTAATTGGTTTAGGAGACCTTTTACGTGCCGGAAATGTTGCGACTGCAAGAGACGTGTCTTTAGTTCCACTAGTATTAGTAGGGTGCGTATATTTGGCAATGACAGCAGTTTTAACAGCTTTATTGAGAGTGGTGGAGAAGAGAAGCAATGTCTGGAAATAAAGTTTTAGAGCTCAAGAATATAAGTAAAAGTTTTGGCACGAGAAAAATTATTGATAAGTTAAATTTATCACTAGATCAGGGGGATATCTTAAGTATTATTGGCCCTTCAGGTGCAGGAAAAACTACGCTTCTTCGTTTGATTGCGGGGCTTGAAAGTGCCGATAGTGGAAAATTTCTCCATAATGGAAAAGAATTTGATCCTACAGATCGTAATAATCATTTGGTAGGGATGGTTTTTCAAGATTACAATCTTTTTCCAAACCTTTCTGTAATGGATAATATTACCCTTGCTCCAATTATGGTGAATAAGATGAGTAAAGCAGAGGCTGAAAAAGCAGCTGCATCTGTTTTAGATCAATTAGACTTAGACAAGTTTAAAACTTTATATCCATATCAATTATCAGGAGGACAAAAGCAGCGTGTAGCCATTGCCAGAGCCCTGCAAATGAAACCTGAAATCTTGTGTTATGATGAGCCTACGTCTGCCTTAGATCCCGAGTTAGTAGGAAAAGTAAAAGATATTTTCTTAAAGCTTAAACAAACAGGAATGACACAGGTGATTATTACTCATGATCACCAGTTTGGAAAAGCTGTTGCTGATAAAATCTTAAAAGTTGAGCCAATAGAAAAATGATGAAAAAAATAATACGATTTTTAAGCCTATTGATCATTGTGCTAGCTTCTGTTGGCCTGGCTGGATGTCAAAGACAGGAAAACTCATGGCAGACGATTAAATCACGTGGTACTTTAGTAATTGGTGTTGATGACAGCTTCGTACCAATGGATTTTCGCCAAAAGAATGGTAAGCTTGTTGGCTTTGATGTTGACTTAGCGAAGGCCGTTTGCAAGGAGATCGGTTTAAAACCTGATTTTCAGACAATTGATTGGTCAATGAAAGAAACAGAACTTCGCAATGGGACAATAGATGTTATCTGGAACGGATATACTAAGACGAAGGCTAGGGCAAAGAAAGTAGCATTTTCAAAACCATATCTTGAAAATGATCAGATTCTGGTTACACGTAAAAATGAAGGAATAAATAATTATCGACAAATGAGGGGGAAGATTCTTGGAGTTCAAACAGGATCTTCAGGAGCCGATGATTTGGATAATTATCCTAAAGTCTTAAAGAAACGTGTCAAAAGTACAGTTCTGTATGATACTTATAACAATGCCTTCATTGATTTAAAAGCTGGCAGAATTGATGGCTTATTAATTGATGGGGTATATGCAAATTATTATTTAGCTCATAGCAAGTATCAAAAAGAATTTAAAAAAGAAAAATTACCATATCCAAGTGAAAAATTTTCAGTAGGAATCAATAAAAAAGATAAAACTCTTAAAAACAAGATTAATCAAGCTCTTGACCACTTAGAGAAGACGGGAGAGCTAAAAAAGATTCGCGAAAAATGGTTTAATTAAAAAAAGCTATTGACGACTTATCTAATTTAAGGTAATATATTGTACAGTAAATTCTACCTAAGACTCGGGTGGCTAACGTGCCTTAATATCCCGCCGAGGCCAGAAAAACAAAGAGTTTTACAACTCCATGTCTTTTTGGCATGGAGTTTTTATTTCGGCTGATAGAATTTATCTTAAAGTAAATTTGGAGGTGAATTCGTTGAGTAAAGCAATCATTGCTAAAAAAGAAAAGCTTGTTGATGACTTTGCAGCAGAACTTAAGGAAGCTAAGGCTATCTTAGTAATTGACTACTTAGGTTTAACTGTTGAAGAAGTAACTAACTTACGTAAGGATCTTCGTGATGCTAACGTTAAAATGAAAGTTATCAAGAACACTTACTTAAAGCGTGCTGCTGAAAAGGCTGGTATTGAAGGTTTAGACGATACTTTTGTTGGTCCTACTGCTGTTGTTTACACTGCTGATGCAGAAGACATCACTGAACCAGCTCGTATTGTTTCTAAATACGAAGATGATATCGACGCATTATCAATTAAAGGTGGTATGCTCGAAGGTAAGGTTGCCAGCCAAGAAGAAATCAAGAAACTTGCAGCTATTCCAGGTCGCGAAGGTTTACTTTCAATGCTTGTATCTGTATTACAAGCTCCAGTTCGCAACTTTGCATACGCTGTTAAGGCTGTCGCTGATTCAAAAGACGAATAATATTAGTAAATTTACACATATCTAATTTCGGAGGAAACTTATAATGGCTTTAGATACTGAAAAGATTATTGAAGATTTAAAAGGTGCTTCAATCCTTGAATTAAACGACTTAGTAAAGGCTATTGAAGACGAATTTGGTGTTTCAGCTGCTGCTCCAGTTGCTGCTGCAGGTGCTGCAGGCGCAGGTGCAGAAAAGACTGAATTTGACGTTGAATTGACTGATGTTGGTCAAGAAAAAGTTAAGGTTATCAAGGTTGTTCGTGACATCACTGGTCTTGGCCTTAAGGATTCTAAGGACCTTGTTGATGGTGCTCCTAAGAACGTTAAAGAAGGCGTTTCTGAAGACGAAGCTAACGACATCAAAGCTAAGCTTGAAGAAGTTGGCGCAACTGTTACTGTTAAGTAATAACGTCTTAACTGAACATCCTACTGAAAATGAGGACTCTATTTTACGGAGTCCTCATTTTTGTTTACAATAAAGCTATGTTTAAGAAAAATTTTTATAAATGGTTTAAAGCTACTTTAGCTATTATTTCAATTATTCTGCTTGTGTTAGATTTTGCGGCAATAATTGATATTAATAGTAGGAATAGTAAGTGGTTTTGGCTAAATAACCTTATTTTAATTATTTTGGCAATAGATTACTTTTCTCGGCTCTATCTTGCAAAAAATAAGAAAATATTTTTTAGAAATAATATTTTTGAGCTGCTAGCAATTATTCCTGTTGGTCTTGCTTTTAGTTGGATGAAACTGGCTCAGTTGGGAGATATTGGTTTATATTTTAGGCTATTACGTTTAATCCGGTTGGCTGGTCTAGTAGGGATGCTAAAAGATATATTACATACTCATGGGATTTTATATGTAATCTACTTTAGTATTGCCTTTTTGATGTTAGGATCAGTTGCAATTTCGATTACTGAACATGTTTCATTAGACCAAGCATTTTGGTGGGCAGTAACTACTGCAAGTACTGTCGGTTATGGAGATATTTCTAAGCATACAATTTCGCCACAGTCCTTATTGGGAAAATTGGTAATTTTGGTGATGATCCTTATTGGAGTGGGAGTAATGGGAATAGTTACTAGTTCACTTACTGCCTACTTGATGAGAAGAAATGAGGGCAAAATCAGTATTAAAGATAAAAATGCAGATTTGACCTTAATTTTAGATAAATTAGACCGGCTAGAAGATCAAAATAAAATACTGGCCGAGCAAAATCAAAACTTACAAAAGCAAATCCAAGAATTAAAAGAAAATCGACCTCCTCGAGAGTGGGATAAACTTAAAGAATGGATTGAAAAGAAAAAAGATAAAAATTAAAGCGTAAATTCAAAAATGAATTTACGCTTTTTTACACTTTCAAATAAAAATGTAGAATAATCATGAATAGAAGATAACAACCAGCAATTATAATGATAACCCAACCAGCTGTTAGCCAAAATCTTGCCCAAGTTTGTCTATTTGTTGAAAGAACGCGACCAAAAACTGCTTGGTTGCCTTTTATTCTAAAGCCTATCCATAAACAGATAATTCCAACAATAATTGCTAAAATAAATATAGGAATAGAAATCATCATTCTATCTCTTCCTTTCTGTAACATTCTAATTATAAGACTTTATAGAAAAAAACAAAGTAGAATTGATAAACTATAAGTAGAAATTAAAGAATCGAGAATAATTATGACAAAAAAGAATCAAATGTATTTTGCGGCTAATCCTGATGCCAAGCATGATGAACACCTAGTTGATTATCATATTGATGATATCGACTTGAAATTTACAACTGACGCAGGTGTTTTTTCAAAATTGAGAGTTGATTATGGCTCTGGCGTTTTAATAAAGGCAATGAAAAACGTTGATTTTCCAAAAGATGGCATCTTAGATGTTGGAACTGGCTATGGTCCAATGGGATTATTTGCAGCTAAGTTTTGGCCTGATCAAGAAGTTGATATGGTAGATGTAAATGAGCGTGCCTTAGACTTAGCTAAAAGAAATGCACAGTTCAATCGAATTGATAATGTAAATATTTATCAGTCAGATATTTATGAACAGGTGGATAAAAAATACGGGCTAATTATTACTAATCCACCAATTCGTGCTGGTAAAAAGGTAGTCGACCAAATTTTAACTGAAGCAAAAGATCATCTAGTAGAAAATGGCGTCTTATTGGTAGTAATTCAGAAGAAACAAGGTGCACCTAGTGCCAAGAAATTAATGACAAAGATATACGGAAATTGTGAGATTTTAACTCGAGACAAAGGCTACTACATTTTAATGAGTACAAATAATTAAAAAAATAACAATAAAGGTTTATAATGAAAACGGATACAAAATAAGAGAAATAATACTTTGAAAGAAGTGAATTCATTATGAAACTGTTTATCAATATTATTTTAGTCTTGATTGTTTTAGCTGGTCTTGGTGGAATGATTTACTTATCGATTGATGGTGAGCGTTTCTTAGGCGCAGCTGGGTTAGCGATGCTTTATTTCATTGGATCAATCGGCTATTTTGTTAACTGTTATACGATTAAAAAACGTGGTCGTATTTAGATAGAAAGGGTCAAAAGATCTTTTTTATTTTTACTTATTATCCTATACATGAATATGTTTTATGATGAATTTATTTAATTAAGCTGGCTAATTTAGCCAGCTTTTTTTAGTATTAACTTGATCCTTAAAGATACAGAGAGCAACTTATGTCTTAAAAATTATATAAGGTTATGACGTAATAAAAAAATTAAACTTTTTATTGTAATTTATAAAGTATTATATTATTATTAACAAAAATAAAATAATTAAAGAATATATAAATGCTTTTTTAATTGTTATTAAATAATATTAAGAAAGGTAGAATTATAACTGCTCTTGCAACGACTGGAGCAGCCTTAGCATTGACTATCACGCCAGCCTTGGCAGCAACAGTTTATGCGCAAGGAGGAACTTGGAATTATGGAGTAGGCAATACCTATGTATGGTCGTATTATTCACATAATGGTAGAACTCACAGTGCTTCCGTGAAAGGAAACTACTCGACTTCTAGCGGATGGACACGACCAGGAGTAACTGCAAGAGCTTCTGCTACGAAGGCATGGATGGGAAACCAATCATATTACAATGTGAAATAATTTATAAAGGGGAAAAATAATAACGCATTAAATGCGCTATTATTTTTGTATATGAGAAAATGTTTAGGATTGTTAAATTAGGAATCTTTGGAATTATAACTGCTCTTAGTTTGATTTTACTTGGTATGCTTACTCAGCAGTTGGATAAGGGAAATGTTCCTGGAAGTCCTACTGTTATTGAAGTAACTAATCAAAATGGGAAGTATTCTAAAAAAAGAGTATTTGATGAATTAAAGAAAAGTGCTATTCAAAATAACTATCAAATTAGTTTAGTAAGATTAAACACAGTAACTGGGAATACATCGAAGTCATTTTATAATTTTAATGATAAATTAAATCAAAATATTACCTATTTCAAAAATTCAGATATTTCAAAAATAAACGACCAGAAACTTAATTTAGAAGAAGTTAAAGGACGTTACTATACCAACGCTGATTCTCAATCACTTAAAGAATTGAGTAGAAAATTATCAAGCTTAGGATTGAGTTTTACAATTTACCATATTTCTTTACTCAGCCTTTTAAAAAATGAAAGTAGCGTAATTAGCTATTTACCTATATTTATAAGTCTTTTAGCTATTTTACTTATCATTATGTTGATTGAAAAAATTTATTCATTTAAAAAATACGCAGTTTTAAGGTTAAATGGATGGTCGTATCTACAAATAATAGTTAACGATCTAAAACGAATGCTTGTATCATTTAGTACTTTAATCGGCATATTTCTAGGACTGAGTATAGGCTATGCACTTTTAGTGATGAATAAAGATGGGATTATATTTTGGCTCAATTATAGTTCCTTAGTGTTGATACTTATATTTGTGTTTTTCATCGTTTTAGATCTTATTTCTTATACTGTATTAGCATATATTCATCTTTATCCAGCTTTGAAGGGACAAACTTATACTAGACCTTTCGTTGCGACAGGATATATCTTTAAAATATCTTCGTAAATTGCAATAATAAGTTGGACACTTTATGCAGCTTGATAGATGTTGTC
>CANPPJ010000041.1:0-12256 GCA_947575965.1 uncultured Lactobacillus sp.
AGCCAGGTTTGAAGAAAGCCCGCAAAGCTTCACAATTCTCAAAGCGTTAATATTTTATATTACGTTTTATGCAAAAGACATCTCGAAAGGGATGTCTTTTTTGTGTGATTTTTTTCAATTTTTTGTAGTTATTTAAATATTGTAAAAATAGTAATTAGTATAAATTTTGTAATCATGTATAATTAAGCTATCTTTATGTTTTGGAGAATGTTGATTATGGCTACTTTTGATGAACTGGTTGATCAAGTTAATAATAATTTAGATAAACAACGTGATAGAGGGACTGCATTTGAAAAAATGGTAGTAGCTTATCTTAAAAATGAACCAGCTTATAAGCAAAAATTTAAAGATGTTTGGATGCTTAATGAAGTTCCAGAAGAGTATCATATTTCTAAAAAAGATATAGGTGTTGATATTGTAGCTAAAGATTACGATGGTAACTTAACTGCTGTACAAGCTAAATTTTATAAAGGCAAGGTTGGTAAAGCAGAAATAGATTCATTTGTTGCAGAAGCAGGGAAAAATGTTTATTCTGCTGGGATCATAGTTTCTTCTACTGATAAGTGGAATAAAAATGCAAAAGCTACATTAGAAGATACAACTAAACCTTTTAGTATTATTGGATTAAGTCAATTACGTCATGCACATTTTAGTTGGCAAAAATTTAATTTTGCAAAAGAAAATACAGATCTTTCTAATAAAGTAATTAAAAAAATAAAAGACTATCAAAATATAGCAATAAATAAATCATTAGAATACTTTAAAGAGCATGATCGAGGTAAATTGATTATGGCTCCAGGAACTGGCAAGACTTTTACTAGTTTAAAGATTGCCGAGGCTTTGATGAAAAAACAAGGAAAAAAACAATTTAATGTTTTATATCTTGTTCCAAGTATTCAATTATTATCTCAAACTCTTTTTGGCTGGAATGCTGACGTCTCTGAAGATATCCACATGACATCACTTTCTGTTGTTTCTGATACCAAAGCTAATAAAAAGAAAAATAAAGATGATGACGATTTAGGTGCTAGAGAAATTGGATTTGAACCAACTACAAAAGTGGAAGATTTAATTAATCACTATAAATTAATTGAAAGTAATAATCTTCCTAACGATATGAGAGTTGTTTTTAGTACTTATCAATCTATTGATGTACTTAAGCAAGCGCAGAAGGATGGTTTTCCTGAATTTGATTTAATTATTGCTGATGAAGCACATAGAACTACGGGAGCAATCGCCGAAAGAGAAGGAGATAGTACTTTTACTGAAGTTCACTCAAATCACAATATAAAAGGAAAGATACGACTATATCAAACTGCAACGCCAAAAATCTATGATCAAAATGCAAAAAAGAAGGCTAAAGAAAATAGTATTGTTGTATCTTCAATGGATGATAAATCTATTTATGGAGAAGAAATCTATAGGTTAGGCTTTGGAGAAGCAGTTGAACGAGGCATTTTAACTGACTATAAAGTTTCTGTTTAGCAGTTAGTGAATCTTATGTTAATAAAGATATGCAAACAATCTTATCATCAGATAATCAATTGAAAGTTGATGATATTGGGAAGATTATTGGTGTTTGGAATGCCATGGTTAAAAGAAACGGTATTACTGATGAAATTAACGGTGCACCTTTAAAACGTGCTATTGCTTTTACAGATACTATTAAGCACTCAAAGGTGATTTCTGAAGAATTTAATCAAGTGGTGAATGAATATCTTGATACTCAATCAACTGAGAGCTTTAAAGTTGATGTACACCATGTTGATGGTGGATTGAATGCTCTTGAAAAAGAAGAACAAATTGACTGGCTAGGAAATAACGATATTGAAGAAAACCATGCTAGAGTTTTATCAAATGTCAGATTCTTAACTGAAGGTATAGATGTACCAAATCTTGATGCCATTATTTTCTTTAGTCCTAAAAAATCACAAGTAGATATTGTTCAAGCTGTCGGACGTATTATGCGTAAAGCAGAAAATAAACAATATGGTTATATTATTTTACCTATTGTGGTTGCGGATGGCTCTGATCCTCATTTAGCTTTAGATAATGATAAAAAGTATAAACAGGTATGGCAGGTACTTAATGCTTTACGATCAACTGATGAAAGATTTGATGCTGAAGTAAATACATTAGACTTAAATAAAAATAAGTCGAAAAGAATAGATTTTATTGGTGTTGATTCAAGTCCAGATCAACCTGTTAAAGAAGATGTGTTTAATGAACATGGATCAGAACAATTGGAACTTCCGTTAGATTGGAAAGAAATGCGTAATGCATTCTATGGGAAGGTTGTTCAACATGTTGGAGACCGTAGATATCTTGAAGACTGGTCTAAAGATGTAGCAGATATTGCTAAAATGTATGTCCGTAGAATTAATGATTTGATTGATAGTAATCAAGGTGCCAAATTACCATTTGAAAAGTTCCTTAAATCATTACGTTACAACATTAATGATTCAATTGATCAAGAACAGGCAGTAGAAATGCTAGCACAACACTTAATCACTGAGCCTGTATTTAATGCTTTATTTAGTGATTATGATTTTGTAAGAAATAATGCTGTTTCAAAATCTATGAACGATATTATTTCTGCCTTTAAAGTCTTTGGTTTTGCTAAAGAACAAGAACAATTAAAACCATTCTATGAATCTGTTAAATTACGTGCTTCGGGTATCGATAATATTCAGGGTAAACAAACATTTATTATTCAGTTGTACAACAGTTTCTTCAAAACGGCATTTCCACGGGTAACTGAATCAATGGGTATTGTGTTTACTCCGGTTGAAGTAGTAGATTTTATTATTCATTCAGTCGATTGGGCTTTAAATAAATACTTTGAAAAATCATTAGCAAGTAAAAATGTGCATATTCTTGATCCATTTACGGGAACGGGTACATTTATCACTCGAACATTGTATTATCTAAAGCAGCAAATGGATGAAGGAAAAATTACTTATGATGATATTTTACGGAAGTATATGCAGGAACTTCATGCAAATGAAATTGTTCTTTTGAGTTACTATATTGCAGCTATTAACATCGAAGCTGTGTTTGATAAAGTTAATGGACCTGATCGTGGTTATAAACCATTTGAGGGTATTGTGTTAACTGATACTTTCGAAAGCACAGAACTTCAGGGGACTCTTGATGATGATATGTTTGGTGTAAATAATAGGAGGCTAAAGAAGCAACAGGAAGTTCCTATTACCGCTATTATTTCTAATCCGCCTTATTCTAAGGGACAGAACTCTGAAAGCGAAAATAATCAGAATATTCATTATTCTCATTTAGAAAAGCAAATATCTGATACATACATAAAATTATCAAAGTCAAATGCGAAAAATTCATTATTAGATAGTTATATAAAAGCTTTTAGATGGGCGAGTGACAGAATTGGTGAGCAAGGAGTCATTGGTTTTGTTACAAACGGGAGTTATCTTGATAGTAATAGTACTGATGGATTAAGAGCTTCTTTATATCAAGAATTTAATTATCTCTATATTTATAATTTACGTGGAAATGCACGTACACAAGGAATTCAACGACAAAAAGAAGGAGGGAGTGTATTTGACCAAGGGACACGAACACCAATTTCAATTAGCATTCTAATTAAAGATGGATCCGATAAGCATGAACTTTTGTATCGAGATATTGGAGACTATTTATCCAGAAAAGAAAAATTAAATATTATAAAAGATAATAGTTCCATAGCTAAGGTTGATTGGAAAGTAATAGAACCTGATAAAAATAATGATTGGATTAATCAAAGAGACCCTAACTACCAAGAATACGTATCAATTTCTGGAGAAAAATATTCACCTTTCTTGAATAATTACACAGGAATTGTTTCTTCTAGGGATGCCTGGGTATGTGGATTCAATAAAGCTAAGATTCTTTTGAACTCTGAAAAACTAATCCATAATTATAATCAAGAAATAGATCGGTTAAAGTCTTTAAATAAAGTAATAAGCAAAAATGATCTTAATTATGATCCAACTAAGTTAAATTGGAGTGAAGAGTTAAAGAAAAAAGCATTTAAATTTGAAAAAATAAAGTATTATCCTAAGGAAAAATTGATTTCCTATAGACCATTTGTTAAAAAGTGGATGTATTTTGATAAGTCATTGTTACATAGACGTTCTAATTATTATGATCAATGGGGTAAAGAAAATATAGTTATCGTAACTACTGGAACAGGAACCAATAGAGACTTTAGTTCATTAATTTCTAAAAATATTCCAGATTATCAGTTTATGATGAATGGCCAAGGCTTCTTTGAATATAATAACCAGGATACAAATGAACTGATTATAAATAGGGATAATATAAATACTGAATTTGTTAAGAAATACAATTTAAAAAAAGAAGATGTTTTCCCTTTTATTTATGGCTTATTAAACTCTCAAGATTATATACGACAATACAATAATGATCTAAAGAAAGATCTTGCTCGTATTCCCGGTGTTAGTAAAAAAGAAAAGTATATAGAAGTAGGTAAAAAACTAATCAATCTTCATTTAAATTATGAAGATGTACCTGTTTATGATAAAGTTAATATTCAACATTTGGGCAAACTAGATTATAAAGTTAAGAAGATGAAATTCGCTAAAAAGCGTACCCCTGAAGGAAAAGTGGAAAATTACAGATCTGCGATTATTTTCAATGACAGCATTACAATTTCAAATATTCCTGAAAAGGCTTATAAATATGTAGTGAATGGTAAGTCAGCTATTGAATGGATTATGGATCAATATCAGGTTAAGACAGATAAAAAATCTGGTATTACAGATGATCCAAATGATTACAGTGATGATGCTAAATATATTTTTAATTTACTTTTGAGAATAATTAATGTATCTGTTCAAACAGTTGATTTAATTAATCAATTGCCTAAATTAGAAATTGAAGAATAAAAAAGCTTCTCCCAAACAGGGATGAAGCTTAGTAAGATAACTGACAAAATGGATACAATCGGTCACAATATTTTTCAAACTAATGGTTTATGTTGGATATAATTCTGCTTTTAAATTTTAAAAGTTCTCAAAGCGTTAATATTTAAATTACGCTTTATGCGAAAGACATCTCGAAAGGGATGTCTTTTTTACTATATGCCTAAAATTCAATAACTTATAATAAATACCCCAATAACTAAAACCGTATATTTAAACTAACATTAAGGATTTCTAAAGGTTTTGAACTATAATAATATAGAAAGTTAATCTTAAGAAAGGTTATATATTATTTATATGAAATACTTAATTACAGGAGCAACGGGCAATTTAGGAGAAAAAGTTACTCGTTGGCTTAGAACAATGACTTCGGAAAATAACATCCGAGTTGGAATTCATAATTTAAAAAAGGCTGATAAGTTTAGTGACTTAGCTGTGGAAAAAGTAAAACTAGACTATTTTGATTTGGATACGTTAGAAAAAGCTGTTGGCGGAATTGATCTTGTTGTTTACATTCCAAGCATTACTTATAATTTACAAAAAAGAATTACAGAATTTGAGAATATACTTCAAGTAGTAAAAAAGGCAAAAACTAAATTAATTTTTGTAAGTTTTTTCGCAGATCAAGAAAATAATCCATTCGTTATGTCACCATTTTATGCATATGTTCCGAGAAGACTTGCTAGCTCAGGAATTGAATACAGTATTATAAAAAATAGTTTGTATGCGGATCCACTGGTGCCATATCTAGAAGAACTAATTGAACGTAAAAATATTATTTATCCAGTCGGAGCAGAACCACTATCCTTTATTACAAGAAATGATAGTGCTCATGCAATTGCTTGTTTAGCTATGCAGCCAGTAATGCGAGATCAAGGTCAAACTTATCTATTAAGTATGGATAAAAATTATAATATGGTTGAATTATCATATATTATGTCTCGGATCACTGACCATAAAATTGGCTATACACCTGTAACAACGGGTGAATTTGCAAAGATTTATGCTGCTGAAGGCGATGGAAAAGAACTTGCATCGATGTATGCAGGCGGAGCTAAGGGACTTCTTAGTGCAACATCTGATGACTTTCATCGCTTAACGGGTAGAGAACCAGAAGAAATGGAACATTTTTTAAGAAATGGCTATCAAATTGCACGTTTATAAGATAAATTAGTTTAATTAAAAATAAAACGTGTTATACTAAATATAGTAAGTGCTTAAAGAAAAATTAATTGTAATTAAGTGTAGTGCAATGCTGAGACAAGACCGTAAGCTTGCTATTATTAACTACACACGCTTTTAATTTAAGGGATAAATTAAAAGTTTTTAGCTTATATTTTAGCTGTTATATACGAAAAAAAGAGATCAGATATGGCACCTGATCTCTTTTTTCGATATTAGATTTTTAATTAAAGGCTTTGATCGATATTTTTAGCTAAATAATCATAGAGCATTGCTTTTTCTAGTTCTTTGGTATCATATCCCAAAGTACGGGCTATAGTATAAGCGTATGCCCAGGCTGTAGCGGGTCCACGACTCGTTATAATTTTGTGTTCTTTATCTACAACAGTAATCTCAGTGCTAAAGTGGCCGTTTGGACATTCTTTTTCAATTTCCTTTTCAAAGCCTGGATAACAGGTGTAGTTGGCTCCTTCTAGCAAGCCGTAGTGACCTAAAGCAATCGGAGCAGCACACATTGCGGCATCCCATTTGCCTTCTTTATTTCTTTGAATCATAAGCTTAGCTAGTTTTTCATTATTTCTAAGGTTTAAAGCTCCAGTTCTTCCACCTGGAAAAGCTACTAAGTCATACTCTAAAAGTGAATCATCCACAACTTTATCACAGGTTAGTAAGATATGATGGTCTCCATTAATTTCTTTTTTATCAAGACCGACCATGTCACAATCAATATTTAAACGACGTAGTACATCAACGACACTAAGTCCTTCAACTTCTTCACACCCATCTGCGAAGACAACAGCAACTTTTGTCATAAAAAAGTCCTCCTTTTTATTAAAGTACTATACAACTTTTATTTTAACCCATTAAAATAGTATTTTTTAATTTAAAGATTAAAAAAATAAACTTAAAATTGCGTATATAACTATAGATAAAACTAAGATATGTTGTACTAAGAACTTTGTGAAACACTAAATGTAGTACTGCTTTGGAAAATACTTGAATTACCGCAATATTCTGGTAACATTGAGATAATTGAAATAAAATTTGTGAAACAATTTAAGAAAAGAGGGTAAAAATGGCTACTGAAGTTTATTTAGTAAGACATGGGGAAACAATGTTTAATCAGTTGAATAAAGTTCAAGGCTGGGCGGATTCTCCACTAACTGTAAAAGGAATTAATGACCTAAAAGTAACAGCATCTAATTTATCTCAGGTTCATTTTGATAACATGTATAGTTCTGACTTAAAGCGAGCCATTGATACAGTTCACTTAATTGCAGATACAAATGAAGTTTCTGAGATTGGTAAAATAAAAAAGCTACCGGCATTTCGTGAAGTATTCTTCGGTACTTTTGAAGGTGACGATATTGACGAAACTTGGGAAAAAGTTGCTGTCGCTGGAGGGATGAAGCCCACAAATGATGTGGTAAAAATCATTCAAACATTAGGGATTCATGACTTTCGTGAAGCAACTAAAAAGGCTGATCCACGCCATTTAGCAGAAGATGCAGAAGCTCTTGATAATCGAATGAATCAAGCAATTAGTCAACTAGCTGAAGAAACAAAAGGTCTAGGACGAGTTTTAATTGTATCTCACGGAGATTTTATTAAGACTTTGGGAATTAAATACTGGGATCAAACTACGCATGATCACGATATTCCGTTTCCAGATAATGGCAGTGTAACGCGTGGAATAATTGATGATAATGGAAAATTTAAAATAATTAATTACGGTGTAAAAAACACTGACATTCCAAATTTATAAGATGTAGCTATCAAAGCTGCATCTTTTTTAGTATAAGTTTGTGGGATGTTCTTTTGCAGTATGTTCTACGTGCTCAATCATGGCATCAATCATTGATAAAACATCAGGATCATTTAAAAAATAAAAGACATGAGTTCCATGCTTATGATGTTTAACTAGATTATACTTTTCTAAAATACCTAATTGTTTTGATACAACCGGCTGGGCAAGGTCGAGAGTAGTAGCAATGGTGGAGACGTCGACTTCTTTTGAAGCATTGCGTAAAAAAAATAAAATTGAAATTCGTCTACTGTTGCTTAAAACTTTATAGATTTTAGCTGCTTCACTGACTAAATTTGTATCTGTTCGTGTCATAATTTAACACCTCTTATTGACAATATATCAAAAATGGAATATTATACTTTCTGCAATAAGTATACCAAATTCGATATATTTATGGAGAAAAAATATGAAAGATAAATCATCATTACGTTACTTTTGGGTAACATTATTGAATATTATTATCACAATTGCAGAGTTTATTGGAGGAGCAGTGTCAGGATCACTTGCTTTACTTTCAGATGCTGTACATAATTTAAGCGATGTCGGATCAATTATTTTAGCCTTTGTTGCTAATTTGATTGCTAAAAGGAAACGAAATGATAGTAAAACCTTTGGCTATGATCGCGCAGAAATACTAGCAGCTTTTACTAATGGGATTATTTTAATAGTAATTAGTATTTATTTGTTTATTGAAGGAATCCAGCGATTTAGTCATCCAGAACCAATTAAAGGAAAAATTATGCTAATTGTTTCTTTAATCGGCTTAGCTGCTAACCTGATTTCCATGTTAGTAGTTATGAAGGAAGCTAAGACTAGTCTTAATGCGAAAGCTACATTTTTAAATATGCTTTCAGATGCAATAACTAGTGTAGCTGTTGTTATTGGGGCAATTGTAATTTCAATTTGGAAAATTTACTGGGTCGATCCAGTCTTAACGATAGCGGCTTCTGTCTTTTTACTTAAAGAAGCTTATGAAGTTACTATCAAAGCAGCTAATATTTTAATGGAAACGAATCCTAGCATTGATCTAAATAAGATAAATGAATTAGTTTTATCTTGTCCACATGTGAACAACATTCACCATGTACATGTTTGGCAATATTCAGACAATGTGACGATGTTAGATGCACATATTAATGTGGATAAAAATTTAGACGCTGTGCAGTTAGAAAAGATATACACAGAAATTGCTAGAAAATTAAAGCCGCTTGGAATTAACCATGTGACACTTCAAGCTGAATGTACACGTGGACTTAGCGATAAAATGATTTTTGATGATAAAGAAGATTAGTTAATCTGGTTTTGCTGCTATTTGGTAAAATAGGGGCAAAGCCTTTTATTTTAAGGAGAAAAAAATGAGATTCGATACTAATGATCTAAAAGAAAATCTAAAAAATTATCAAAAAAAAGCTACAGACCAGTTTAAGGATTTTGCTGAAAATGATTGGCCTGATATTAAAGACCACTTAACTGAAAAAGGACAACAAGCCGGAGATTTTTTGAAACAAAATGGTGGAAAAGTTTATCAAAATTCTGTTAATGCTTTTAAGAAAGCAGTTCGAAACTTAGACCAAAAAGTAAATGGTACAAGTGTACATAAGGACAATAAATAATAATGAAGGTAAATATTTGGGTCGCAGCAATAGTTTTATTTATTGGCTTATGGGATTTATATACGGCATATAATCGTTATAAGAAAAAAGGAATGACCAAAAAAGATGTCAAAGACAATCTAGCAAAAGGAACTATTGGAGCCTTAACAACCCTTCCATCAAGTGGAAAAGCAGGCATTATTTCTTTTACAATCTTAGGTGTCGTTTTTACCATTACTGGAATTATTTTGTTTTTTATGATTTAAATGAGACGGGTGAGAAGAAAGTTGGCCAAATTAGTTTTAGTTAGGCATGGTGAAAGTATAGCTAATCGTGACAATGTTTATACGGGCTGGAATGATGTACCTTTAAGTAAAAAAGGGATTGAGCAGGCAAAAAATGCAGGCCTTAAGGTAGAAAAAATAGCTGAATTTGCACCAACGCATATCCATACTTCTGTCTTATCGCGTGCAATTATGACGGCTAATATTATTGCAAATGTTTGTAGCTTTTTATATTTACCGATCACTAAGACTTGGCGTTTAAACGAGCGTCACTATGGAGCACTTCGCGGTATTAATAAGGATGTTTCAAAGAAAATTTTTGGTACTAATCAAGTCTTAGAATGGAGACGTGGTTTTGATAGTGTGCCTCCTTTATTAACGCAGCCCGTCCAAGATCGTAGATATCAAAAGTATGATATGCGTTTAATGCCTCAGGGAGAAAGTTTACATCAAACTCAAGAAAGACTAATGCCTTATTTTTGGGATCATATTGCACCTGAATTAATGGCAGGACATGATCAATTAGTTGTAGCGCATGGCTCAAGTCTACGTGCCTTGATTAAAAAAATTGAAGATATCAGTAATGAGGATATTGTAAAAGTAGAAGTTCCTAATGCGGAGCCAATTGTTTATACTTTTGATACTGATTTGCATATTGTAAAGAAAGAAGTTCTACATTGATTGAGTAGCCGACTGGTCTACTCTTTTTTAATAGTTTGTATAGGTATTTTTATGGTAAAATTTTTTACGAGTATATTTGAACAAATTCTTGTAGAGTAGGAGAAAATAATGCGTAAAATATTTTTACTAAGAGGAGCACCTGGATCTGGTAAATCTTCCTTTATTGCTCGTCACCACTTGCAGCCTTACGCTATTTCTCGTGATGAAATTAGGCTGCTATTAGCTGATTTGACGGTGTATTATGAGGAAAGTACAGATCACTTACATCAAGTTATTCCACGCCATGTTACTGTACGGACAGAGCAAATGGTTGATAATTTGGTGCAGCATAAGATGGCCTATGGAGAAACTATCATTGTCGATGGAACTCACATTACGCCAGATAAAATTGAACATTTTCGTCCATGGGTTGAAAAGTATCGCTATGAATTATTTGTAGTCGATTTAATGCAAAATAATAGTCTAGAAAACTTATTGCAACGTAATCAGGTTAGAATGCATTATGATTGGGTAAAACCAGACGTAATTAAGATGATGTATGAGCAATATAAGGCTCATCCAGAAGTTCCATCTTGGGCCTATTCAATTTTACCGAATGGGATGGAACGAGCTTTAAGTCAAAAGGAAAAGAATTTAGATCGTTATTCACATGTGATTTGTGTGCCAGATAAGGTAAGACCTGAAGACTTTCCACATGTGCATATTTCTAATTTTTATTTTTCTTTTAATGATGAATTTACTAAGAAATACGGAACATATAGAAATGTCATAACTTTAGGTAAAACTAGGGAAGAAGTAATTGAGCAATTTAGGCTTCCATATTTTGTATTTAAATTCCATCATAAGCACTTTTTGATTTCTGCATATCCAATTAGAAATGAAATGTTAGATCCTATTCGAAAAGTAAAGGGAGTTTGGTCTTATTCAACTGGTCTATATAATATTGCTGATTTTGTAAAAGAATTTCCAGAAAATGAGCATCAACATGTTCATCAATTTAATTTAAGCAAAATTGATCCCACCCGTTTGTTACATATTTGGTAGTAAAAAATGAGAAGGTTTTTGCCTTCTCATTTTTGTTTGGAAAAGTTTATTGTTTTTTTCAATAACTGAGATTAGGTCCTAATACATTAGATAAAGTATAAATTTAAGGAAGGAATATCAAAAAACCATATAGGTAAACTATTGAAAAATAACAATAATAAGACATCATTTGCGTTATTATATTGAAAATTAGGTATAATTGAAACGATGAGAGAGATTCAGAAAAAAGGATAGGGATGGGTATGTTTTTTAATAAGAAAGATAACGATAGTAAACAACGGTTCGGCATTAGAAAATTAACTATAGGGGCTTGTTCCGTATTATTGTCTACATTAATCTTAGGAATAGGAACTCAAGAGCAAAATTCAAAAGCTCAGGCTGCTACTACAGAAACTTCTAACACTGCCAGTTCGACAGATTTAGTAGATAATCATCAAAATAAAAATACTTACCTAAGTTCTAGTGAAGTAAATGAAACAGCTACTAAAGTTAATGAGAAAGAAACTTCTGCTGGTAATGAGCAACAAGACTCTCAATCTGCAGTAGCTCAAGACAAGCAAAGTGGGGAAAAGGTTGCAGATGTAGTTACTAATAATCGGTCTACAGTTGAAGATAAAAGTTCTAATAATGCAGAATCTTCGGAAATCACTGATAACACTAAGAATACGGTAAATTCTGATAGGGCAGAAGTTACAAATAAAGAAGCTAATA
>CANPPJ010000042.1:0-11854 GCA_947575965.1 uncultured Lactobacillus sp.
TGCGTTTTAAGTTAAAAGATGAGAAAAAGGCAAACGATGATGCCTTAAAAGACACTGACGGCGTTGTGATTGTGGTTAAAGCAGGCGGTCAATACCAAAAATATGTGTAAGTAATTACTTTAGATAAAAGTAAATTCACAGATTAAGTATGTTATGATGGTTTAGATCAAATTTAATTTGTGAGGAAAAGCTGGATGAAAAAACAGTCAAAAAGCAGGCTATGGACAATTTTAGCTGCTTTAGCAGCAGTAATGTGGGGAATATCTGGATTATTTGCTGAATCTTTATTTAAAGTGAGTAGTAAGATTACACCGATTTGGTTAACACAAATCCGATTAATTATCTCTGGGATTGTTTTATTAATTATTGCGACAGTCTTACACCAAAAGCCATTTTCAGTTTTAAAAGATAAGAAAAATACTCTTCCCATTATTGCTTATGGGGTTTTTGGCTTGTTACCAGTACAAGTCTTTTACTTTATTGCAATTGAAATGGCAAATGCATCAATTGCAACGATTTTACAATTTATTGGGCCATTTTTCGTCCTTACATATTTAGCTGTCACTCATCAACAAGTATTAAGAAAATTGGATGTATTAGCTGCTATCCTAGCTTTTATTGGCGTATTTTTATTATCAACTCATGGGAATTTTAATCAATTAGCAATTACTCCGTTGGCCTTAGTTTTTGGATTATTATCTGCCGTCGGAGAGGCAAGCTATACACTAATTCCCGTTAAACTTGTTAAAAGAGTATCAAGTTTGGTTGTAACTGGCTGGGGAATGCTATTTGCAGGAGTTGGTTTGATGATTGTATATCCGCAGTTTCCAGCAATTCCAAATACCCCTAGAGTATGGCTGGACGTGAGTGCAATAATTATTATCGGAACGATTATTCCATTTCAAATTATGGCTAACGCTCTACGCTATGTACAACCATCGACTGTAAGTTTATTAGATGCCTTTGAACCATTGTCAGCCACAGTTGGTTCAGTTTTGATTTTCGGTTTAGTGATGTCTGGGATGGATTGGCTGGGAACCTTATTAGTAATTGGTTCAGTATTGGCTTTAAATTTTACTCCCAAAAGAAATATTAAAAAGAAATCTTAATTAAGAAAAAATATATGAAAAAACTGCTATACTTTCTGCTTTGAAAAGAAAAATGTAGCAGTTTTTTTATTTGTTCGACTTTATTTTAATAGTGCTGAGTCTTGATAGATTAGATAAAGTATATATTTTATTGTAATTTTAATTAAATCAAAAATTATCAAAAAATATTTAAGTTTTGTATTGTTTTTTTCATTTTAATATCATATAATCAAAAACAAGAAATTTAAGTCATCTCATGAAGGAGGAGAACAAATTGAAAAAAGTTAAGTGGTTAGGAGCAATTACAGTATTGTCCGGTGCGGCATTAACTTTAACTGCTTGTGGGAATAACAACAGTAATAATGCTAGCGATAAGAAAGTAAGCTTTAAGGAAGCAGTTCCTAAGAAACAAGTTAAAAAAGGCGGAACATTAAAGTACGCAATTGAAAGTGACACACCTTTCACAGGTATTTTCTTACCAGAATTATCTGATACTGATACTGATAGTGAAATTCAAGCACCAGGTTTAGAAGGTTTATTTACAACTGATGACAGCTATAAGATCAACAATAAGGGTGCAGCTACCTTTAAGTTAGATAAGAACGCTAAGACAATTACTATCGAAGTTAAAGATGGCGTTAAGTGGTCAGACGGTAAGCAAGTAACTGCTAAGGACCTTGAATATGCTTATGAAATTGTTGGTAATCCTAAGACTAAGACTTCAAGATATACAGATTCTTTAGCTAACCTTGTTGGGTTAGAAGAATACCACAAGGGAAAGAGTGACAAGATTTCCGGTATTGAAATGCCAAATGGTGAAGATGGTCGAAAAGTTGTACTTCACTTTAAGGAAATGAAGCCAGGTATGCTTCAATCTGGTAATGGTTACTTCCTTGAAACAGCTGAACCTTACCACTACTTAAAAGACGTTCCATTTGATAAACTTTTATCAAATGATAAGGTTCGTAAACAACCACTTTTCTTTGGTCCATACAAGGTTCAAAAAGTTGTTCGTGGTCAATCAGTTACTTATGTACCAAATGAACATTATTGGCGTGGTAAGCCAAACTTAGACAAGGTTACTATGGAAGTAATCGGAACTAACTCTGTTTCTCAAGCTATTAAGAGTCATAAGTTTGATGTTACTGGTGTGCTTAACACTCAATGGAACAATGTTAAGGATACTAAGGGCGTTAACTTCATTGGTAAGATTCCTCTATCTTACAACTACTTAGGCTTTAAGGTAGGTAAGTTTGACAAGAAGACTGGCAAGAACGTTGAGGATAAGAACGCTAAGATGAACAATGTCTCATTACGTAAGGCGATGGCTTATGCAATGAACATTGACGCTGTTACCAAGCGTTACGGCAATGGTTTGTCATTTAGAATTAACACATTAATCCCAGCACAATTTGGCGACTTTTCTGATAAGAGTATCAAGGGATACCCATACAACTTGAAGAAGGCTAATGAATTGTTAGACAAGGCTGGATACAAGAAGAAGAAGGGTGAAAAATACCGTCGTCAACCAAATGGTAAGAAGTTAACTATTAATGTTGCAGTTCGTAATACACAACCAAACGCTGAAAAGATCTGGACTAACTACCTCCAACAATGGCAAAAGATCGGCTTAGATGCTAGATTTGTTGGTGGTCGTCCAATGGAATTCAACTCTTGGGTACAAGACGTTCAAGCGGATAGTCCTAAGATTGATGTCTTTGAAGGTGGTTGGAGTTTATCATCTGAACCATCACCAATGGACCTTTACAGTGAAAGTGCTCCATACAACATGGCTCGTTTTGTTTCTCCAACTCAGTCTAAGCTTCTTACCAACATTGATTCAACTAAGGCCTTCAACCACAAGTACCGTGTACAAGCATTTGATAAGTGGCAAGAATGGATGTACGATAATGCCTATGTCGTACCAACTACTAACAGTTGGTCAGTAACTGCAGTTAACAACAAGGTAACTGGCTGGTCACTTAAGCCATCTGCAAATTCATGGTATGATGTTGGCTTTACTAAGTAATTAAAATAAATTTTCCTATAATCCTCATATATCAACAAAAATTAAATTCTTAAATAATATTTCATTAAATAAAATTTTCATAGTTATATTCCTTCAGAAGACTCTACTTTTGCCAAGTAGGGTCTTCTTTTTGTATCAACAATGACAGCGATTACAAGCACAAAACAACAGAATTGAACTATACCAATGTTGGATAATTAGCTATAAACACTACTATATTTAGCTTTAATTTATATACCAATTAGGATAAAATATAAACATTGTGAATTCTGGAGGAATTAAATGTGGATAACTTTTTAATAGTCAGTCATGGTGAATATGCTAAGGCAACTCTAGCTAGCTGTGAAATGATTGCAGGAAAATTATCAAATGTAAAAGCGATTGCTTTTAAACAAACAATGAATCAAGATGATTTACTTGATGAGATTGCTCAAACTGCCGAAAGTTTTGAACAAGTGCCAACTATTATTGTGGATATTGCCGGAGGAACTCCTGCTAACGCTGCATTACGCTATCAGCAAGAACATCCTGAAGTAAAAGTATACAGCGGTCTGTGTTTGCCACTTTTGCTAGCAGCAGTAATGGGAACTCCGATGGAGGAAGCAATCAAACAAGCTAAAGAAAATATAGCGCCTGTTGGAAAGCCAACTGAAGATAAGGCCACCTCAAACAAGAAAGAGTCTCATCAAAGTAACGAATTAAATAAAAATGCGGAAGTAGAACCACAAACTATGCATAACGTTCGAATTGATGAACGACTTATCCACGGACAAGTTGCTACCATGTGGACAAATGCATTGCGATTAACGCGAATTATGGTAGTTGGAGATGATATCGTAAAAAATGATATTCAAAAAACAGCCTTAAAGACCGCATGTCCGCATGGCGTTCACTTAAGTATTTTGACTGCTAAAGGTGCAGCCAGAAGAATTAATGAAGGAAAATATAAAGGTCAAACCGTTTTAGTGTTAGTTAAAAATCCTGGGGTTTTACGTCAAATGGTTGATAATGGTGTGAACTTGCCTGAAATCAATGTAGGAAACATGTCTACTAAGGCTGATTCACGTCAAGTTGCTAAGAGTGTGGCTATTACTGCAGAAGATGTGGATAATTTTAACTACTTAAATGAGCACGGTTGTCATCTTTATCATCAAATGGTGCCGGCAGAAGACAAAGAAGAATTTATGGAGTTATTAAAAAAGTAAAGGGAAGATAAGACAATGACAATACAATGGTGGCAGATTTTATTACTAACTTGCCTAGCATTTTGGGCAATTATTGATCAATTGACTGTATCAATTGTGAATAATCCTTTAGCAATTGGGATGATTTCAGGAATTATTATGGGTGATATTACAACTGGGCTAGCAGTTGGAGCAACGCTACAATTAATGGTCTTAGGTGTCTCAACCTACGGAGGAGCCTCAATGCCCGACTTTATGACTGGCGCAATTGTTGGTACAGTTTACGCCGTTATTTCAGGAAAAGGTGTGCAGTTTGCAATTGGTTTAGCAGTTCCAGTAGGACTCTTAATGGTGCAATTAGATGTTTTAGCTAGATTTGCTAATACTATTTTTCAACATCGAATTGATACTTTTATTAAGGAAAATAAACCGAATGCGGCAGCAAGAAATGCATTGTGGGGAACTTTTACCTGGGGCTTTTCACGTGCAATCCCAGTTTTTATCTTACTTGTAGTAGGAAATGATGTTGTTAAAGCAATTCTACGAATAATTCCAGCTTGGTTGACTGATGGTTTAAAAGTATCGGGACATATTTTGCCAATTGTTGGTATTGCAATTTTGCTTAGATACTTACCGACTAAAAGATTTATTTCTTATTTAGCAATAGGCTTCATTGCAGCAGCTTACTTAAAAATGCCGATGCTAGGGGTAGCCTTATTAGGAGCAGCTCTGGCTTATCTCCACTACACTCGTGAAGTAGAAAAATTAAATACAAAGAAAAATGGTTCAGAAAAAGTAACTGAGAGTGAAGAATATACAAATGAAGAGGGAGAATATGAAAACTAATCCAAATAAATTAACAAAAAAAGACCTTTTCCGAGCAAATTGGCGTTGGCTCTGGGCTAGTCAGTTATCTTGGAACTATGAAAAAATGATGGCTCCGGGTTACTTTTATACTGTTTTGCCATTTTTAAGACGCTGGTATAAAGATGAAGAATTAGTTGAAATGATGCAGATGCAGTCACAATTCTTCAACGTGAATGCATTTGACGGAAACTTTATCATTGGAATGGATTTAGCAATTGAAGAAAAGCAGGGAAGTAAAGCTAAAGAAACAATTGCCGGCTTAAAGACAGGATTAATGGGCCCCTTAGCTGGGGTAGGAGACACAATTTTTGGAGCTATTATTCCTACAATCTGTGGATCAATTGGTGCATATATGGGATTACGAGGAAATCCTTTTGGAGCTTTTTTGTGGATAATCGTTAATTTGATTGTTTTATTCACAAGATTTGGCTTTTTAAACCTCGGTTATTCACAGGGAGCAAAATTAATTGATTCTGCTTCAGGTAAGTTAAATACAATTACTGACTCTGCTATTTTACTTGGGGTTACCGTCGTTGGGGCTTTGATACCAACAGTAGTGAATGTTAAAGTGCCATTTGTATATCGAGCAGGCAAAGTAACATTAAAGATGCAAACAATTTTAAATCAAATTATGCCATCCTTAGTACCTGTCTTACTTGTAGCTTTAGTTTACTGGTTGCTAGGAAAGAAACATGTGACATCCACTAAGATGATCTGGTTTGTTTTGATTTTAGGAATTGTTTTAAGTTACTTCCATATCTTAAGTGCTTAAAAACCCGCTTTAGTATTTTTAATACTGAAATGAAGGCTATTGTTCTATAATTAAAAGTAACAATAAAGATTTATAAAGGGACTTTTATGAAAGAAAAAGAAAAGAACACGATTGTAGGACAATTGCTTACTTTAGATTTATTTGCAATTATTTGTGGCTATTATTTTATTGATACGATAAATATGTTTGTTAAGCAGCAAGATTGGTGGTATGACCTACTGGTAGTGTTAATTGTAATCTGTGAGATGGTCTACAATTGGCTTCAGCTGCTAAAGTATAAGAAAAAAATACCAAATTTAATAGTTATCTTAACTAGTGTTACCGTAAGTGCAATTCTGAGTGGAATATACTTTAGTGTGATTTGGGTTAATATTCAAAATAAACAAAATTATCAAAACAATATAGTTCTAGCATTAATCTGGGTATGTATGCTAGTGATTGGCAATATAGTTTTGTGGAATAGATATAAGAAAAATAATTAAAAAATGCATTATTACTAGTTTGAAATTAGTAATAATGCATTTTTATATTTATTCAGAAAAATTATTCTACAACATGTCTCTCAAATGGATCGTCGGAAATGCCTTTTTCTAAAATATCTCTTGACCATTGCTTAGCTGAGAAAAGAGAGTGGTCGCGGTAATTACCACAGGATTCGATCGTAGTTCCTGGAACATCTTCCCAGGTAATATTATCGCGAATTTCCTCAAGTGATTCTTTAAGTGCCTTAGCTACATCGGTAGTTGATGGAGTACCCCAAACTAAGAGGTGGAAGCCGGTACGGCAACCAAATGGTGAACAATCAATATAACCATCAATGCGGTCACGTAATAATCCAGCTAATAAGTGTTCAATGGTATGCAAGCCTCCAGTAGGAATTGCATTTTCATTAGGCTGAACCAAACGAAGATCAAAATTACTAATTTTATCGTCTTTTTGTCCTTCTTCAACAGTAATTAGACGAACATAAGGTGCTTTAACTTTAGTATGATCTAATTCAAAACTTTCAACTTTACCCATAATATTTCCCTCCGTTAAAAACTTTTCCAAATATTATTTGCTATCTTAACAACAAATTTAATCTTTTTCCATTGATCAGCTTCACTTAAAATGTTTCCTTCTTCAGTAGAAGCAAAGCCACATTGGGTACTTAGAGCCAGATTATCCAAGGGTACTAATTGGCCAGCTTCCGTGATGCGTTTTGCGATTGTAACCGGATCCTCTAATTTGCCATTTTTTGAAGTAATCAAGCCAAGAACAATGGTGACATTATCACGATTATTCCAAATAGTCTTAATTGGTTTCAAATCACCAGCACGATCACTGTCATATTCTAAGAAAAAGCGATCATAGTTTAATTGGCCTAGGTATTCGGCAATGGGTTCATATCCACCAGAAAAAAGAAAAGTAGATTTGAAATTACCACGACAAATATGTGTAGCAATTGTTAGATCATTAGGGAGGTTTTCTAGTGATTTATTAATTACATAAACTGAATCTTGCGCCAATTGAACGTATTTTTCATGCTCTTTTGGATCATTTTGAGATTCATTTAACTTGCTAATTAAAAAAGCCCAAGTAGTATCATCAATTTGAATATAGCGACAACCTAAATCGTAAAAATGTTTGATTGTTTTATTGTAGGCTGTAGCTAAGTCGTCTAAGTAATCTTTTTTATTATCGTAGAAATTAGGCCAATTATCAGAGCGATTGTCCCTAAATAGGAGAGTGGGGGAAGGGATAGTTTGCTTAGCAATTGCATTTTTTACATTAGCGTTAACAAACTTAAATGCATCAAAAAATGGATGGTCAGGATTATAGGTAACTTTTCCAGATAGTTCTGCATTATCGGTTCTAGTTTTAGCTCCGTGGAACTTATAGCTTTCTTTGTAATCATATTTGGCCACGCCATTTAATCCCCATAGGAAATCCAGATGCCACCAACTACGGCGAAATTCACCGTCTGTGACTGCTTTTAATCCTAATTCTTCTTCTTTTTGAATTAAATTTTTGATTTCTTGATCTTCAATTTTAGTTAACTCTTCTTGTGAAATCTTTTCCTGGTTGAAATTTTTTTTTGCTTCTTTTAATTCTTCTGGTCTTAAGAAACTACCAACAATATCGTAATGTGCTAAAGTTGTCATTATAGCTACCTCATCTTCTAACTAGAAATTTTGAATATTAATTTGAAGATCCGCTAGCAAGAGGGATCATAGAATGTAAGCTGCACATTCGATTAAATACCTGTTCACTAAAATATTCTTTTTTGATATTCAAAATAACTCTCCTTTGAATTTAATAAACTAATTAAGCAAAAGAAAAAGCGCCCCAAGTATAGTTGTTATTACTACACTAGGGACGCTCAATAGCGTGTTATCACCCTGTATTCGAATTAATCTTACAATTAATTCCTCACTAAGTACTCCAACATTTGGAAGACTCGGACATGATAACGAACGTCAATCGTAAACTGCTTACTTAAATTAGCTTGCACTTTAATTTAGCTCCAAGACCATCTTCATTACGTCAGCAACATCGGCTTGCACCTAATCCGACTCTCTGGGAGATGCCTTAAGTAATTACTCATCTTTTCTAAGCTTTAATTAATTTTATTGTCATAATATTACAACGCTTAAAAAATAATGTCAATAAAATTTTTAGTAAGTTATTCAACTTCAGCATCTACATCAGATTTCTCATTATTAAAAGTATCCCAGTTTAGTTCTCCGGTACGCTTAGCAGTAATAACACCAGCAACCATTGAGTCGTTAACGTTAAGGGCAGTTCTAGCCATATCAACAACAGGGTCAATAGCAATTAAAACACCTAAAACAGTTACTGGTAGGTTAAGAGCACCTAAAACCATTAAAGTGGTAAATGTAGCACCGCCACCAACACCGGCAACACCGAAACTAGAAATAACGTCAATTACAACTAAACTTAAGACAAATTGCCATGAGAAAATGTTAACTCCAACAAGTGGGGCAGTAATTGCTGCTACCATTGATGGATAAATACCTGCACATCCATTTTGACCAATAGTTAAACCAAAGCTAGCAGCAAAGTCGGCAATGGTATCACTTACTCCCATTGATTCACGTTGAGTACGTACGTTAAGTGGTAAACTACCACCACTAGTTCTAGAAGTGAAAGCAAAGACTAAGACAGGCCATGCCTTCTTGAAGTAGGTGATTGGATTAATTCCGTTAATTAAAAGTAGAACTGCATGAACAATGAACATAACAGCAATTGCAAAGTAAGCAGCAACGATAAAGACTAGTAGTTTACTCATTGTTGCAAAACTGTTAGTTGCAGTAGTTCTAGCAATCAAAGCAAAAATTCCATAAGGAGTGAGTTCAAGTACAATCTTAACTATGCGCATGATAACTGCACGTAAGGCTTGAATACCGCGTGCAAATGTAGCAGCTACATCTGCTTTTTCTTTCTTAACTTGTAAGAAGGCAATTCCGACAAAAATAGAGAAAATTACTACTGCAATTGTGCTAGTTGAGCGCATTCCAGCAAAATCTGCAAAAATATTTTGTGGGAAGAAGGATGTTATTTGTTGAGGAAGGGTCAAGCCTTTTAATTGAGCTTGATGATCTTTAATAGAGGTAAGAGCAGTGGAGGAAGCAGACATTCCTTTAGCAAAGCCAGCTCCACCTAAATTAAAAATAGCTACACTACTGAAACCTAAGAAGGAAGCAACAGCTGTAGTTCCTAACAAAATAGCTAAAACACTGGTAGCAATTTTTCTAATCTTAGTAGTCATTTTTAGTTGAGTGAAGGCCCCCACTAAAGAAACAAAGATTAGAGGAATTACTAGCATTTGTAGTAAGGAAACATAGCCATCTCCAACAATGGAAATCCAGTCGATGCTATTTTTTACAATATTACTATTAGCACCGAACATTAATTGAAGAGAAACACCAAAGATGATTCCGACGATAAGGGAGAGGAATACTAATTTAGTAAATCCCCAATTCTTTTTATGTAAGTAAGCCATACCAGCGAGAATCGCGATAGCTACTAAAACAACGAGAGTAGTTTGCACTTTATTCAACTCCAATTCTAAGCAAACAAAAAAGAGCCATTGGCCTAATGCCAACAGCTCTTGAGAAAACCATAGTTATAACTTTGAAAAGCTAGTTTCTAACTAGAGAAATTCTTGAATGAACTAATGACTGTACGCCAAATAATTGCCAAATTTTTTGACAATTACAACAACAAGAATTTGCTTGACGTACATTAAACATACTCATTAGCTCCTTTCTTACTTTTCACAAGTTATATTATCGTATAACTTACTTTTAGTCAACATCTAATTTTAAAAATAAATTATATTCCATAAATATATATTATGCCAACTTTATATATAAAATACTGCATATAAGCATTGCAAGCCCTTTCGTTAGTGGGTATAATCAAGTTGAAGAGACGTAGATTTATGAGGTGAAGTAAAATGGCAGAACCTAAATGGTTACAAGACTTAAAAGAAGAAGATTATATTAAAGAGGATTTTGATGCTACTGGTAAATCACGCTACACGGTCGAAGGTGTAGATAAAAATGATCCAGATTGGTTAAATAAAGCTGCTAAAAAAGTAAATGCAGCTGAAGGAGACGATTATGTAAAATTGGATGCAGGTCTTCTTACCGTTAACCAAATTAACTGGATGCTTCGTCGTGCATTTGGTGAATTAACTTATGTAGACGATAATAATCAATTTTTGTGGTACAACAGACCGACTGATCCAAATAAGAAAATGTTAGCTAAGCGTACACCAGATCAAGTTGGTGATACAATGGGCGCTGTGCATCCAGATATTCGTAATGTTATTCCTGAAGCCAAGAAAGTTATTTATGCTTTAAGAAACAAGGTAGATGGGCATGATGAGGTAAAAATGCCAGTTCCTAATGGTAATCGTCATAAATTAATTTTGCATGATTATAAGCGAATTGAAGATGACGAAGGAAATTACGTGGGAACTTATGAATGGGTACAAGACCTTTATCCATTTGTGAAGTACTTCTGTGAAACTACTGGTCAAAAGCTAGTAGATGATCCGGATGCTACCACTGGTGCAACTTATAAGAGAGATGAAGTTGATACGGGAACTGGTGCATCTAAGCATGAAGAGCATGTGGAAAAGAAGCAAGAAGAAACTGATACAAGTTCTGGTGCTTCAGAGTATTAATTAAAATTAAAGTTGAAAATAAAAAAAGCCATTAAATCTTGGTAGAAAACCTCGATTTAACGGCTTTTTTATTACTTAATGTCCATTTTAGTTTTTTAAATAATAATTTTTACATTATGATATCGTTTACAAAATTACCTTTTAGGGTATATACGTGTGTTGCTATTATAACAGCATAACAAGTTGGACGGCGTGAATTAACTTTATGGAGACAAATGCAGTACCACTTTATCAAAAAATGATGCAGGTTTTAATCCATAAAATTGAAATAGGCGCTTTGAAGGAGAATGATAAGTTATCTTCTGAGCAAGAGCTTAGAAATCAATTTAATATTAGTCGAATTACTGTCCGAAAAGCTTTAGAAGAACTTCAAAATAGAAACTTTATTTATAAAAAGCAACGCCAGGGCTCATTTGTCCTTGGACGTAGCAAAAGAAATAAATATTATAGATATTTTTCGTATTAAAAATAAGATTCGTGAAATGGAAGCAAAACCTTCTAGTCAAATTTTAGAATTCAATATTATTGCTGATGAACGCTACCTAGAAATTAAAGAAAAAATAGGTCTAGCCCCTGTTGATTATCTATATGAGATCAAAAAAATTTATTCCGGAGATGGTCAAAAGATAATGTATAGGCATATCTTTATTGCCTTTGATCGTTTTCCAGAAATAAAACTTGATGAATTAGAGCATGAGGAGATCATTCCTTTACTTA
>CANPPJ010000043.1:0-10648 GCA_947575965.1 uncultured Lactobacillus sp.
CTGCTAAGATTTTAGAGAAGAATCAAATTCATCCCCTCATTGGAAATCAATATTCCCTTACTGAAGTCAATGCCGCCTTGGCAGATGTTGCGCAAAGAAAAAGTCTTGGGAAAGTAATTATCAATTTTTAGAGAACAGATTCCGAGAATTAAAAAAATCTCATGTTAGCTATTGAGTTAGTAACATGAGATTTTTGATTTTACTCTTCTTTTTCTTTACAATGACTCTGACAAGCGCACTTTTTCTCACTTACCATGGAACAATGACAAACACCATCTTTACTAGCGCATGGACATCCCTGTTGACATTTCATACCATTATGACAAAATTCATTACTCATAGTTAACACCCCTTTTTATTTCAAATTATAGATCTACTCTTATTGATTTCCAAAAATTTAAATTTTTAACGCTCTCACCATGTTATAACTACTTACATTATCTGGATCTGGAATATCATCACTAGTCTTACCTTCATTGATAAAACCACGCTTTTCATAAAAATGGAAGAGTTTAGGTAAACAAGTCAGTGTAATTGCACGTCTATTCTGTTGTTGGGCAATCTTACACAATTCTTCAATTAAAGCTGATGCAATTCCTTGCTTGCGATAATGTGTGCTAGTCGCCAAACTCAAAATTGTTTGATAAGGATATTGTGCATTATTAGGTTGATTTTTGAAATAAAGTTCATCTCTTATGTACCGCTCTTTGCTTACTGGGCCAAAAACGTGTCCCACTACTTTTCCATCAACTTCTGCAACTAAAAAAGTATTTGGGTAATTTTCAATTCGGCCAATCATATCCTTACGTGTCATTTCTTCTGACATATGAAAAGCACTTGATTCAAGCTCAACAATTGCATCTAAATCATCCATTTTTACAGTACGAATCTTTAAAGTCATCTGTTTTCCTCGCAGTTATGTTTTCTATTTTAGATTTCTTTTTTTAATCCTATCATTGATTCGGTTTACTGTCTTTTTTTGTTCCAAAAGGCAAATGAGCCAAATTATAATGTAAATAAGAACAAATACTACAATTGTACTAATATTAATTACCCAGCGAGGATTAATCAATGCCATCACAACAAATAAGCAAAAGATACCTACAAAGTGAATTATTATGGCAATGCTCATAGGTAAGTCTGTTTCAAAAATCATTGAAATTAGTCCAATAAAGCCGGAGATAATAAGAACTGAGGTCGTTTCTCTAACAGTTGGTGCAATTCCTGGATAAAGAAAAGTCAAAATACATACATAGGAGATAGCACCAAATCCCATCCCTGTAAAAAAATAGTCTACGCATTTTCCAAGCCATTTCATATTATAGTCCCAGCTCTCTTTCTAAATCTGGTAAATAACGACGAGAAACATCAGTCTTCAATCCTTCAGCTAAAATTGCGACCATATTTCCTGCAAAACCACTCTCTAGTGACTCTAAATAATTTAAGTTAATTACCGAATGACGGGAAACTTGTACAAAATCATCATTTAAATTTTCTAATACTTGATACAATCGCCCATTTGTCTTCACCACTTCACCTAAAGTGTAATAAGTTAGACTAGTACCTTGAACTTCGACTTTAATCAACTCATCCCTTTTAACAGTAACTATTCGTTCACTAGTTTTCAAAGGTATAAGATTTCGATCTCTTTTACCAAATTTATTTAGGTAACTGACCAGTCGCTTAACTGTGCCACTTTCTGCACTTGCTCTAATTTCAACCTCTATCTCATCCTCCAAAGATGAGTCTTCTTGAAACTTAACCTTCAATTTGAACTTTTCTCTTTCCTCTTACCAGTGAAGCAAGAACAATAACTATACTTAACAGCAAAATCATTCCCATCATGATATATGCCGTATCTACACGTGTTAACTGATAGCCATTAATCTTGAAATGAATTCCTAAATAGTTAACCATCGTACTTCTTACACTCGCTGGCATTTGATTTTCGCTAATTTTATTTAAAAATAAACTTCTCAAAGCAGAAGCTTCATAACTACTTGGGACTAATTTTACCAAAGTTTGCGCCGTAGAAGACAAAGTTCCATAGGGAAGATACGTAGCGACAGCAAATCCAGCGATTGCCCCGATGACTGCCGATAAACGACTAAACGTAGTTGAAGAATGAATAAAGAGCACAATTATTTCATTGAGCAAGGTTGCTCCAATTGCACCTAATGCCATGAAGATTAGCGCTAATAAACTATTTTTAAGAGAGATATTAATCTTATCAACAGCTGTAAAGTAAATATCCATAACTACGAAAGTAATGATTTGCATTAAGAAACTGACAATTGAACTCGACAAAACATAAGCCAAATTTTGCTTTGAAAGAGAAAGATCAGTCAATCGCATATCATCAGCGGTCCGCGTTTCTCGATCTTTAACTAATTGGCCTAGTGCTTGAAAAGACGTCGTGATTCCGGCAATTGCGACAATTCCGGCAATCATCCATAAATCAAGCATTTGCTTGGCATTGGCAATTTTAGGCCAGGAGCTTTCTAAATTTTTCTGTAAAAATCCTACATAGATAAAGAATGAAATTAATGCTCCAAAGCATGACATAATTACGCCAGGGATGTTAGAAAAATAAATCTTGATATTTCGTTGAACTAAAGTAAACATTATTGAAGTTCCTTTCCTGTAATCTTGATAAATGCATCATTAATTGAGCCTTGATGATATTCAAAATTCGCAATTTTGGCTTTATTTTTAGTTAAAAAATCAATTGCTTGAGTTGAATCTAAAGCACCTAGCTCAAATTTATTGTCTTTAAGAATTTGAGAATGAAGCGGCTGTTTAGCGTCTTTCATCGTTACTATCAATTTAGTTGGTGCATATTGTTCTTTAATCTGACTTGCAGATCCTTTGGCTAAAATATTACCGTTCTCTAAGATGTACATTTGATCGGCATTTTCTGCTTCTTCAAGATAATGCGTAGTTAAGAAAATCGTTAACCCCTGTTCTTTCTGCAATTTTTGGAGTAAATTCCAAATTACCAATCTTGTCTGTAAATCAAGTCCAGTGGTTGGCTCATCCAAAAACAGCAAATCAGGATGATCGATTAAGGCTCGGGCAATATCAACTCTTCTTCTTTGACCACCAGACAAAGTACCATATTTTTGATTCAAAAACTTCTTAATTCCAATTAGCTCAATTAATTGCTCTAACCAATCCCTAGAGAAAGTTTTGTACATTTTAGCTCTTAGATACAGATTGGCTTTAACAGTTAGATTGTCATCTAAGACACTATCTTGAAAAACTACCCCAATTTTTAGATTTGGCGCGTATTTAATTGTTCCAGAAGTTGGCTTTAAAAGACCAGTTAAGATATTAATTGTCGTAGACTTCCCTGCACCGTTAGTTCCAAGATAGGCAACCAATTGACCTCGATCAATTTTGAGGTCAACATTATTCAAAGCTAATTTTTTGCCATATTTTTTAGTTAAACTATAAGTTTCAATAAGCATGTAATTACTTCCTTTATTTGATTTAACTAAAGAATACTTAAATAAGTCGGAACTGTATCGTCATTTTTAATAAGCGGCAAAAGTAAAGACATGAACGGCTAAATTTAGAACATAAAAAAACTCACAAATTTAATTGTGAGTTTTAATTTTTAATATATATTTATTCCTCTTGATAGCTATTCCTTACTATTTTCGAGACCCTTGAATTTAACTTTCAACTTAATTACTCTATCCATATGCAGTAAATTAGGATTTTGACGGTATAATGCTGTAGCGGATTCAAACAACATATAAATTTCACCATCTTTACCAATAATTTGTTCCATATATGGAGGTAAAATAATGGCTTTATCTGCTTCTGAAAGGTCAAGATTATAGTTTGGTTTATTCAATTTATTTTTAAAAATTAATAATTGTGAATTAAAATCCCCATATGAAGTAGATAATAAAATATCATTTTTATCAAAACTAATTCCTTGAATTTGAGAATAAGTTGACCAGTTCTCATTAGGAAGAGCTAAATCATCTTGCATTTCATCTTTTTTGAATAAGCCCTTTTTATTAAGTTTATAGGCAAAAAGTTGACCACCTTGAACTTTATCAAAGTAGCCGATATAGAGTTTATTTTTATGATAAGTCATATAAGACGTTCGCAGTGGTGCAGATAAGTTAGTGCCATGCTCAAATTTTATTGGCTTTTTCTGTTTCTTAAAATTATATTTTTCAATTTCTTTCAATGTTACAGATTGAACTTGTGCTCGTTGATATTGATTAATTGTGGCTACCCATAGACGTTTATGATCTTTATCATAAGCAATCCCCCCAACATGATCAATATTATTTAAGGCAATCGTTTTTAGAAAACGCCCTGTTTTAAAATCTAATACCCACAGAACTGAATCAAATGTCTTGCTCTTACTATACGCCGAAATAATCAAATATTTATGGTCAATAATCGCTAAGCCCTGCGGATCCATATCATATGCAATCCCTGGTTTTCCCTGACCAGGAGGAGTATATTTAATTGCTGCTGACTGAATTAAACCTGGTATCACATAGAAAGTTGGTTTTTGCTTAAAATTCAAGTTTTTATAAATATCTGGGTAATTTTGGAATAATAAAGATTTAAATTCTTTAGTTGTGTAAGAAGCTGGACGAGTACTAGTATTGTCAATTAAAGCCGGTTGTGGTTTTAATTTATGATATGGAGTTTTCTTTTTAGAATTATTCCACCATGTAAAAATACCTATACATATTATTAAAACTATTCCAATTGTAATCCAATAATTAACTCTTTTTAGAATTTTTTTATCTTTCAAAAATTCCTCCACCTTACTCCAAATAAGTTTTCTCTTTTAACTCTATCATATCAATAATTTTACTATAGTTTGGTATCAGCTACTTCCGATGATACTTTTCAAAGAGAACTATTTTTTGAATATAATTATGGTAAAAGCCCGCGAAATTAATCGCGAGCTTTTTGACTAATCTATATTCTTTTGCAAACAAATTTTCGCTATAATTATATCCGCAGAAAGTTTTATGAGCGGTGGCTGTTTTTCCTCCCGAAGGTGAGGCCTATGGACCGACATCAATTGGAAAGGGTTCAGCCAGATGAGCGTATACGAGCCCATCTCGTTAATGCTGTTGTTTGGTAGTTTTATGTTAGCTTTGCTAACATATATCGACAACCACAACAAAAAATAAAAAACGCCGCTCAATATATAACTTTTGACCGAGTTATTGAGTAGGCGTTTGCCAAAACTATAATTTTGTCACCGCTCTTAAAGCGGACTGCAAAGGAGATCTTCGGATCTCCTTTTTCTTTATCTAAATTATAGCATATTTCGCTGTCAATTATACTCATCAAATAAAGATAGTCTTCAACTTATCTTTATTGCCAATTAGAAACTGTTACTTTTCCAATCATATGACCACTTTCAACTAATTCATGAGCCTTCCGTAAATTTCGGGATGTTAATGGTGACAAAGATTTAGTTAAGGTACTTTGAAGCTCTCCCAAATCTAACATTGTGGAGATCTTATTTAAAATATTATGTTGACTAATCATATCTTGCGTATGGTAGTAGGATTTCGAGTACATCCATTCCCACGAAAAATGTGCCTTCTTTTTGGTAAGAAGACGTAAATTAATTGGGCGACGATTTTCTGTAATTGAGACTATGTGGCCCTCCGGTCTAATTAATTCACACATTTCTTTCCAATGACCATCTAAATCATTTAGCTCAAAAATATAATCCACATATTTAAAACCTAAATTTCTCACTTCCTTAACTAAATCATGTCTATGATTTACCACATACTTGGCTCCATGATCTTTAGTCCACTTAATACTTTCTGATCGTGATGCTGTACTAATAACTGTAAAACCAGCTAAATTTGCTAATTGTGTAGCAACAGATCCCACTCCACCTGCTCCATTAATAATCAAAATAGTCTTACCTTTATTTTTACTCTTGTTAAAAGTCAATTTCATTTGCTCAAATAATCCTTCATAGGCAGTGAGGGACGTTAAAGGCATTGCAGCAATTTCATCATCAGTCAAATTTTTAGGCGCATTCCCTACTATGCGTTCATCTACTAGCTGATACTCACTATCACTCCCAGATCTTATGAAAGATCCTGCATAAAAAACCCTATCACCAGAGCTAAAAAGAGTTACTTGGGGACCAATTTCCTCAACAACACCATATGCATCCCACCCAATAATTTTAGGCTGCTTCAATATGCCATTTCCATTTTTTCTAACTCCAATATCTACTGGATTAACAGATACCGATTTTACCCTCACTAACAGATCATGTCCGTTAGGCTTAGGCCTTTTTGTTTCAAAATCAATTAAACTTGAGGGGTTTTTAATGTCTAAATGTTGTTTAAATCCAATTGCTTTCATAGTTTTCTCCTTGTAAAATTATATTCACTATTAAATAGTAAGTTCATTCAATAAAAAAACAAGAAGTGAATTTTTTGTAGTTAAGTTACAATTTTTTCCCTTATTAAAAAAGTTGAAGATCTATATAATGAATCACAGTTAGGAGTGATAAAATTGGTAAAACATATTTATGATTGTGCTGAGGGATGCCCAGTTGAAAGCACTTTAAAAATAATTTCTGGTAAATGGAAAAGTGTAATTATTTATCACCTAATAAAAAAAGAGCAATGTAGATTTAGTGAACTAGAGCGTTTAATGCCAAATTGTTCTAGAAGAATGCTCTCTCTCCAGCTTAATCAATTATTGGCAGATCGCATCATAAATAAAACAACCTACCCAACAGTTCCACCCAAAACTAATTATCAATTAACTAACTTGGGTAAAACACTTACTCCTTTAATCCTAGAAATGGAAAAATGGGGAGAAGAATATAATAAAAGCTCGCAAAATTAATTGCGAGCTTTTTCACTTGTTTATCTTCTCAAATTTTATTCTTTTAGGTAGAATTATTCATGCAGAAAGTTTTATGAGCGGCGGCTGTTTTACCTCCTGGAGGTGAGGCCTATGGACCAACATCAAGCAGAAAGGGTTCAGCCAGATGAGCGTATACGAGGCCATCTCGTTAATGCTGTTGTTTGGTACTTTTATGTTAGCTTTGCTAACATATATCGATCATCACAACAAAAAATAAACAAAAACGCCGCTCAATTCATAACTTTGGCAGGTTTATTGAGTAGGCGCATGTCAACTTTATAACTTTAGCCACCGCTCTTAAAGCGGGCTGTCTGGGAGATCTTCGGATCTCCTTTTTCTTTATCTAAATTATAGCATATTTATCAACAAAAGCCCGCAAATTAATTGCGAGCTTTTGTTTATTAATGACCTCGATGTTTTTTCGACGTTTAATTTGTTTTTGTAAAAAACGCTCTTTTTGCATTTCACGTTTTTTATCTTTATTCATCTTTTTTCTAGTTATTTTCGATTTCTCAAATTGCTTTTTTAAAGCTTGTTGAGCTTTAGTACCAATTCCACGTTTTCGAACTTCTTTATGCGCTAATCTTTGAGCTCTTTTCGGGTTAATATGATGCATTACTTCCTGATCTCGAGTTGATTTGCTAAATCGTAAGTCAGAATAATGCTCATTCACCAAGTCAATTATTTTCGGCATCGTTGGCAATGATGTTCCCATATTAACTTGAGCTACTTTATATTCAGTACCATCGAATTGCTCAAAAATTGCTTTGTAGAATGGTTCATCAAAAATAATAGTTAATACACCTTTAATCATTATGTCCCCTCCTAAAAATAAGAGGAAAGAGGGACATCCTAGGAGGGAAGGTTACTGATATAAATAAATTATACATTCGGACTACCAACCGAATTGTGTTTTTACTTTCCTTAGCGTGTATTATAACAAATTATTTATCTTTTATTGTCATGATAACAGTGTTATCATAGACCCAAGAAGATAACACCGTTATCAAGAAAGAAGATAAAAATGACAACCGAAGAAAAAATTATAAATCAAACCATTCACCTAATCGACACTAATGGGTATCAAAACTTAAGTTTACGCAAACTTACAAAGGAACTGGGACTTACAACAGGGGCTTTTTATAGACATTTCAAAGATAAAAATGAACTATTTCAAAAAGTAGTAATCCAATTATCTAAACGATTTATTGAGCAGATCCCATTAAATGAAGATTATTCATCTAAACAACAGTTACTCATTATCGCTAAATATATTTGTCAGTCTATAACTATGCATCCCAACCAAATGGACTTCTTATTCTACCAATTATCAGCACTAGATTTATATTCAAATGCTAATCAATATCTCTTTTTGCAGAAAGTAAAAGCTTTAATTACTAATCTTAATTCATCAACTACTCTTTCTGATCAAGATTTATTTATTCAAATCTGGTCCTTTATTCAAGGATATGCATTACTAATTAAAAATAAAATTACTCGCTATGACGCACAATTAGTGGAATACACTTTAAATCAACTTTTGAAGGGAAAAGATTAAAATGGATTTCTTAATCATCTATTGTCATCCTTATGAAAAAAGTTTTAACCATGCAATTTTAGAATCAGTAAAATCAAATTTAGCACATAAGCATAAAAGCTTTAAAGTAATTGACTTGTATCAAGAACAATTTAATCCTATTTATGACAAAGAAGAATTACGTTTATTTCATACTGGTAAAACTCATGATCCTCTAGTAACAAAATACTTAAATTACTTAAGAGAAGCTTCCGCAATAATTTTTATTACTCCACTTTGGTGGACTAGTATCCCGGCAATGCTTAAAGGCTTTATTGACAAAGTTATGAAAGAAGGAAAAGGATTATCCCATACTGTAAGCAAAACTGGTATTCATGGCGAATTAACCAACATTAAACATACCTATGTCCTCACCACTTCAACTTCACCAACTTTTTATGTCAAACTCTTTTTGGGAAATGGTATTAAACGAATTTTTGTTAACAAAACTCTAAAGCAATTAGGAATGCAACATCGACATTGGATTCATTTTGGTGGGCTTACAAATTCTACACAAAAGCAGAGAATAGCTTACCTAACTAAGATTAATTACTATAATTTTTTATAAAAATTCTTAATTAAGGCCTTAGTCACTATGACTAAGACTAAAATGTACTCAATGTCATTTATATACTTAATTCATGCTGTTTAGGTTTAGAACAAATTTTCTTAATCCAATTCATTTGTTCTAGCTGACTAATCGCAGACTTAGTTCGCCTAATGGAAATTCCACTCTCTTTAGAATTTAATTGAATGATATCCCTATCTCTAATTCCTAATTCTTTATTTCCAGCAAAAAGTTTAGATTCGGCTAAATAAAAAAGCACAGAGTAAATTGCTTCCTTATCGTAATCATCAGCAAGTGATGCCACTCTTTTCTTAATATTATCTACAATTTGTACTAATTTTTCCTTATCATCACTTAAAGTGGACACTATTTCTTCTTGTTGTGCAACCAATAATTTCAACATCGCAACAATAAAAAACGTTAACTCTGCATAATTTTCTGCTTGATCAGCTTCTTTAAATATTCTGTAATATGTCTGAACACGCGAGTGAATAGCAGTAGCTACAGAAAAACCAGTAAAATGATCATACTTATGCGAAATGTACGTCGACAATAAATATCTTCCCATTCTTCCATTACCATCTAAGAAAAGATGCGTATTTTCAAAAAAGAAATGAGTAATCACGCTCTTATAAATTGGCGGTAAATCATCATTGTTCATAAATTCTATTAAACTAGTCAAAGATTCGTTTATGGCTTCTTCTGTCTGCGGAGGAACATGCACCGTATGAAGAGCATCTCCTATCCTTAATTTTTCCCCCTCTGGCAATTTATCCCTAAACAGTTTTCCGTTAGGTAATTTGTTTTCTTCAATCTCTCCTTCTAATAGAGTGTCGTAAATATCTCGAAAATCCTTAAGATTTTCAATTTTAATTAAATGCTCACTCTGAGTTTCTTGATACATTTTGATGGTTGACTGGAGTCGCTTATGGGAGGGACGTTTTTTATCTCTTTCATTATCACGAATAATTGTACTAATTTCTCCTCGATCAGTTTCTACTCCCTCTATTTTATTAGTATAGGTGATTTCAGAAACTAACAATGAATTTAAAAATTGTTGTTTGGCAATTCCAGGTAATTTTTTAGCAAGTTCTTTAATTTGATTGGAATTTTCTCTTAAATTATTTTCCAACTTAACAATTTCGGGTAAATAAACAAAAAATAATGGGTATTTATCAGTTTGGTTTTCTCTCTTATCAGTTAAGAGTGGATATAAATTTGTTTTAATTGTACTAAATCCATTCAAGCGGGATTGATAAATTTGGTCTATTTCTTCCTGACTTACCATTTGTGGCTTATGAAGATATTTTTCCTTAGATAATGAATGATATCCTTTCACCATCTTTATACTCACTTTCTGTGTTTATCTTTAACAAAAAGATCTTTTGTTACTTATCCTATTAAATACTGTAATTAATTATTAACAAAATGCCAGTTTTGTCAATAATCATTTTTATAATTTCGTTTAATTATTAACGAAAGCGGGATTTTGTTAATAAAACTCTAAAGCAATTAGGGATGCAAGATCGACATTGGATTCATTTTAGCAGTATCACAAATTCTACACAAAAGCAGAGAATAGCTTACTTAACTAAGATTAATCACTA
>CANPPJ010000044.1:0-9170 GCA_947575965.1 uncultured Lactobacillus sp.
TTTTGAGTTTGTGATTCACGAATCTTGTAGCCAAGTTTTTCATTTCTGTGGTCTACTTCTGCTCTAAATCCGCGCTTAGCTAATTCTGCACGAACTTTATCAGCATATTCACCATGAGCTTCTTCATTAACTGGAATAATTTCAGCTTGAACTGGAGCAAGCCAAGTTGGGAATGCACCCTTGTAAATTTCAGTTAAGTAAGCGATGAATCTTTCCATAGTACCAACAATACCACGGTGAATCATAACTGGACGGTGTTCTTCACCATCTTGACCAACATAAGTTAAGCCAAATCTTTCTGGAAGCATGAAGTCAAGTTGGATAGTTGACATAGTTTCATCGTTACCCAAAGCAGTCTTAGTTTGAATATCAAGTTTAGGACCGTAAAATGCTGCTTCACCTTCAGCTTCAACGTAATCAAGGCCAAGATCATCCATAGCTGCTTTAAGCATTGATTGAGAGGTTTCCCACATTTCATCGTTTGCGTAGTACTTATCAGTGTTCTTTGGATCACGGTAAGAAAGTCTGAAGTAGTAGTCAGTAATGTCAAAGTCCTCATAAACATCCATGATCAACTTCAAAACTTTAGCAAATTCTTCTCTAATTTGATCAAGTGCTACAAAAGTGTGTCCATCGTTCAAAGTCATTTCACGTACACGTTGTAATCCTGACAAAGCACCTGATTTTTCATATCTGTGCATCATACCTAATTCAGCAATACGAATTGGTAATTCACGGTATGAACGAATGTGGTGCTTATAGATTTGAATATGTGATGGACAGTTCATTGGACGAAGTTCAAGCATTTCGCCGTCCCCCATATCCATTGGTGGGAACATATCATCACGATAGTGTGCCCAGTGACCAGAAGTCTTGTAAGCATCCACGTTCATTAATACTGGAGTATAAACATGTTCATAGCCATCAGCTACTTCTTTATCAACGATGTATCTTTCAACAACACGACGAATAGTAGCACCCTTTGGCATCCAGTAAGGAAGACCTGCACCAACTTTAGGATCAACAAAGAATAAATCTAAGTCTCTACCAATAGTTCTGTGATCTCTTTCTTTAATTTCAGCACGACGCTTCAAGTCTTCATCTAAAGCAGCCTTCTTGAAAAATGCAGTACCAAAAATTCTTTGAAGCATTGGGTTAGAAGATTTACCTAACCAGTATGCACCTGCAACTGACAAAAGCTTAAAGTTCTTGATTTTACCAGTGTTTGGTAATAAAGCATCAAAGCCAAAGTCAACAAAATCACCTAACTTGTAAACTGCAACTTCATCTTCTTCATCTTTCAAAAGATCCAATTTGAATTGATCATCCTTAAAGATTTCTTCCAATTCACTCTTCTTCATTGAAGCATATTCAATCTTTTCACCATTCTTAATGGCTTTTTGCATTGCCTTTTCAAGTTCTGGTAATTCAGTAACCTTAATTTGATCTTCTTTATCAGTATCTACGAAGAAACCACCTTCGTCAGCTTCGTGCATTCCCAAACGTAATTCTGGGTATTTGCGCTTTGCAACAGCTTCAAGCAAAAATGCTGCAGTAGCACGTAAAATGTCTAAGCCTTCTTCATCTTTATCAGTAATAATAGCTGCTTCTACATCTTCATCAACGATGTAATCTAAAGGCTTCATCACTCCATTAATCTTTGCACCAACAGCAGCTTTTCCTAGAGAAGTAGCAATTGAAGATGCTAACTCTTTAACAGAAACTGCCTTATCAAAATCTTTCTTAGAGCCGTCTGGCAAAGTTACAGAAAAACTCATAAATTTTTACCTCCAAATAAAAAATCCCAGCACTAAAAACAGTGCTGGGACGTTAAAATACGTGGTTCCACCCGAAATTCGAATTAATTACAAAATTAATTCCTCTAAAGGTCGTTAATGGTACCTAACCAAATATAAAAAATTTCAGGAATGAAATTGGGGTTTTCTTCTAATCAGGAGCTTCCAGAACTAGGCCCCTGTCTCTGAATTGAAGAAAATCATGTCTTTCATTGACTTTCATTATACTAGCTCATCAAATAGATGCAAGCAAAATTTTAAAATTAATTTCGACGATTTTTACCGCCGACAAAAACTTCTTTACTCAAAAAACGAACTCGTTCCATCAAACGCCTTGCCTTAACTTCATCAACGCTATTTCTAGTTTCGGCAAAATGTTCATTTAAGCTGTCCATTGTTATATTCGAACTAAAAAATGTTGGTAAAACATTATCCATCCGCTTTTGTAAAATCACACCTAATACATCGTCTCGTGACCACTCACTTAACGTTTCCGCTCCAATATCATCAAAAATTAAAACCGGAGCTGAAGAAATGCGATCAATCTCATCGTTTAAGCTATTATCTTGGAAATGGCTTCCTAAACTAGCAATAAAAGAAGGTACATGCAGAAAAACTACTCTACTGCCTTGCCTTGCTATTGAATTTGTAAGTCCAGCTAAAATATATGTTTTCCCTACACCAAAATCACCTGTTAGATACAGTCCCTTTATATGCTTATTTTTTTTAAATTCAGCTAAAAACATTGCTACTTCATTCAAGGCATTCTCACGTTCAGGAGTTGCATCAACATTTGCTAATTCAACATGACGAAGCTTAGCAGGTAGATCAATCAGTTCAATTCTATTTTCTGCGCGCTTTTTAGCTTCTGAATTTAGTTTTGCTTCAGTAGGGACATAGGTAATATCAATTACTTTTCCATTAAGAAAAAGTTTAGGTGTATATCCCTCCATCACTGGATTGGGTGACTCAATTTGTTCAACATAGTTGAAAATTGTAGGAAGGGATGCCTGGACAATTTCTTTATTCAATCTTTCTTTATTCTGTGCGAGAAAGGCTTGAACTTTTGGATGCTTTATTGCTGTTTTAGCAATTTTTTTGCTATTTTCACCTAATTTGCGTTTCTTTATAATTCGTGTAATTACTTCAGAAATATCTTCCACCAGTACAACACTTCCTATTCATTTTTACCAAATTCTCGAAAAATTCGATTTCTTTCTTCAGCAGACATCGTTGTTTTTTTAGACTGATTTTTCTTCTCATACTTTGACCAGTCAGTTGTATTGCGGACAGTCTTCTTCTGAGTACGATAAGATAGACGTTTGCGCTTATTCTTACGTTCCTTAAGATATGCAATTGCTTCAGTTGGCGTAGTAATTCCCTTTTGAAGCCAATCATTAGCAATTCGATCTGCTAAATTATTAGTCAAGACCGCATCATATTCAAAACAAGTATGAACTATTAGATTAATTAAAGGCGGTGTTAAACCCATCTGATCCTGCAAACGATAAATAACTTTCTTTTCATTAGCAGTTACATATCCGCCCTTTTTTTCTTTTAATTCATATAGGTAATCAGTAGGAGGTTTACTATCCACTGCTCGAATTAAATCTGCATCTGCTCTTGACAAGTTTCTAATTGTTTTATCGGCATCCTTAGGCTTTTGCTGCAACTGTTTTCTAACCATTTCCTTATTTCGATTAAGGCCAAAGTTTTCGTTAACAGCATTTTGAATTGCATACATATTTAATTTATCTGTGCCTGCCGACATAGTAATTAAAGAAGTTTCCACAAATTCTTGTTCTGTTAAGTGATAAAAATCAATAATTTGCTTGATTTCTACCTGATGCTTTAAAACTTCTTCTTTATCAATATGATAACTTGCAAATAGATCGACCAAAAAGCTCCAATCAATCTTCACAGGCTCATTTCCTAGCTTTATTTCACCTTTATTATCTTTAGGAACTTCACTTGCTGCTTCTTTAACTTCGATAGGAGCGTCAATTGCACTCTCAGCACTTAGATGAAATACGTCAAAAAATCCACTAGTAACCTCTTTAGCATCCTTTAATCCAATAAAAGTACGCGGCGTGAATTTTTTGACCAAGCGATTAAAAGTTACACTTCCTACTCGTTCAAGTAACAAACTAGACAACAGAAAGGTATGAAAAAATTCACCAGCTGAGGGAACCTTTTCCACTTCAAAAATTAACGTTTCTCCTAAAACAGGATTTGATCCTATAAAAGTCTTAATCAACCCTGTTGCTTCTAAATGATGTAGGGTGGAAAACAGATCTTCTAGTTTTAGATTTGTCTGATCTTGAAGTTGATACAGAGTTTTATAATCTTTGGCAAACGGAACTTCATCAAACTCCTTAGTCAAAGTTATATACAATCCTACTCCTTGTATGCCTACAAGGGGTTCAAATAGAGTAGTTAAGACTCTTATATTTTCTTCACTAACAGCTACTTGATTAGCCACATAAAAAGGCTGTTTAGGATCAGCACTTTCAAACACCGGCTACCTACTCCTTATCATGCTTAGCCATCATATCTTCCATGGCTTCCATAAATCCTGAAACATCTTTAAATTGACGGTAAATACTTGCAAAGCGAATATAAGCAACATCATCTAAATTTGCTAGCTCTTTCATCACTAGATTACCAATATCTTTAGATGAAATTTCATTAAGACCTTGCTTACGAATTTCATTTTCTACATGGTCAACTAAAGCATCAAGTTGTTCACTTGAAATTGGTCTCTTTTGTGCGGCCATCATTACCCCATGTAAAATTTTGTCGCGATTAAATGCTTCACGGGTTCCGTCATTTTTAACTACTAATAAAGGTGAACGTTCTACTCTTTCAAAAGTTGTAAAACGAAAACCACAATTTTCACATTCTCTACGTCTTCTAATTGCTCTATTTTCATCACTTGGACGAGAATCAATTACTCTTGAAGCATTTTTATGACAGTTTGGACATTCCATTTTTTTACCTGCCTATCTCTTGTAATAAATCAGATAATTTTTTCTCTAAATCATCTATTGTACCAGTATTAGCTACTACATAGGTAGCCCTTTTTTCTTTTTCACTTAACGGCATTTGATTATTTATTCTAGCTATAGCTTCTTTTTTAGTGAAGTTATTTCGCTTCATTAAACGTTCAATCTGTAATTCTGGTGTAATAGAAATAACTAAAACGCCATTACATAAACTTTCGAAGCCAGATTCAAACAGCAAAGGCACATCGATTACAACTAATTTTTCTTGATTTGCACGATATTGTACCATTTGTTGTTTAATTTCTTGATGGACAAGTGGATGTGTTAACTCATTAAGTTTTTTCAACTTAGCTTTATCGTTAAAAACTATTCCACCTAACTTACGACGATTGATCGTTTGATCATCATTAAGAATATCGGTACCAAAATAATCTACTACTGCTTTGTAGCCATTTTGCCCAATCTCCATTATTTTATGAGCAATCAAGTCTGAATCAATAATTGGAATTTTTTTCTTTTTAAAAAATTCATCAGCTGTACTTTTGCCACTAGCAATTCCACCAGTTAAACCTAAAAAATATGTCATTTGTATAACACCTGACAATGCGGACAGAAAGTAGTTCCGCGTCCATTTACTTTAATTTTCTCTAGAATAGTGCCGCAATTATTACACTCTTCACCCGCATGACCGTAAACCTGGAGCATATTTTGGTAACCACCTATATCACCATTAGCGTCCAAATAAGTATGTACCGTAGTACCACGCTCTTTAGTTGCAACAGTAATCGTATGATTTATATTGTGATATAAATCTACTATTTTGTCAGCAGGAATTGACTTCGCACTACTTAAGGGATGAATTTTACTCTGCCACAACACTTCATCAACATAAATATTTCCTAAACCGCAAACTACGGTTTGATCTAAAAGAGTATTCTTAATATTTTTCTTCTTTCGACTTAGAGCATTAATAAAGTATTCTACACTAAACTCTTCCGTATTTGGTTCAGGGCCAAGGTGCCGAATTCCAGTTGTCTGCTTCTCTGTTCCAGTTTCTACTAGATGCATTCTTCCGAATTTACGTACATCAGCATAGCGCAGAGCAGTTCCATCAGTAAAAACAAATTCCACATGCTCGTGCTTTCCTTTAGGATGATCAGGAGTCACTAAATGATATTTTCCTTCCATTCGTAAATGGGAAACCATAGTCAGGTCATCGCTAAATCTAAATAGTAAATACTTGCCATAACGATCAATTTTCAAAATTTTTTTATTCGTTAATTTTTCAACGAATTCGTCAGGATTATTAACTATAATCTTTGGATACCAAATAATAATTTTAGCAATTGTCTTTCCTTTAACTAAAGGAGTTAGCGTTCTTCTAACTGTCTCTACTTCTGGCATTTCTGGCATTGTCTCACCTACTTACTGTTTATTTTGCATCGTACCAATTATGTCCCCAATTTGAATCTGCAATTAGTGGAACATCTAATTTGACAGCTGACTGCATAACCTCTGGAACAATTTTCTTAATTGTATCTAATTCATCTTTTGGCACATCAAAAATCAATTCATCGTGTACTTGTAAGACCATTTTAGTCTTTAAATGTAGTTCATCAAGTTTTTTCTGCATATTAATCATGGCAATCTTAATAATATCAGCTGCTGATCCTTGAATTGGAGAATTAATTGCAGTTCTTTCCGCAAAACTTCTGACATTGAAGTTCTTTGAATGAATATCTGGTAAATACCGTCTTCTATGCATAATTGTTTCTGCATAGCCATTCTCACGAGCTTTTTTAATTGCTTCATCCATATAATTTTTAATTTGAGGATATTGTTCAAAGTAATTTTCAATGAAAGTCTTAGCCTGCTTACGACTAATACCTAAGTTTTTAGATAAGCCATAGTCTGAAATACCGTAAACAATACCAAAGTTAACAGCTTTAGCATGTCTACGCATTAATGGTGTTACTTCATCAGGTGAGTCCAAGTGGAATATTTTCATTGCGGTGTGGGCATGAATATCATAGCCTGACTTAAATGCTTCTTGCATATGTTCATCCCCAGAAACATGAGCTAGCACTCTTAATTCAACTTGAGAATAATCACAAGAAAAAATATAGCCATCTTTCGTCGAAGGAACAAAAGCCTTTCTAATCTGTTTACCTTCCTCAGTTTTAGTTGGAATATTTTGTAAATTAGGATCAACCGAAGAAAGACGACCTGTTGTAGTTAAAGTCTGCAAGTAGCGTGTATGAATTCTTCCATCGGGTTGAATACAGTCAAGCAAGCCCTTAACGTAAGTATTTTGAATTTTAGCAATTTGGCGATAGTCTAAAATTTCTGAAACAATCGGACTTTTCATTTTTAATTGCTCTAATACTTCAACAGATGTTGAGTAACCAGTCTTTGTCTTCTTAATTGGTGGTAAACCTAACTTTTCGAATAGAATATGACCTAACTGTTTAGGTGAATTCAAGTTAAATTCTTCGCCAGCTTGTTGATAAATTTTATGCTCTAATTCTTGTAATTTAACTGCAAAGTCGTTACCTAATTGATTCAAAACAGAGGCTTCAACTTTGATTCCAGTAATTTCCATCTTTGCCAGGACAAGAGCCACTGGAATTTCAATTGTTTCATATAAATCATCTTGTTCATGATCTTTTAGTTTTTCAAGAAGTGGAGTTTTTAATTTCTCAATTACGGCAACTTTAGCTGCTAAATGTTCAAAGAATTCATTATCATCAGGTAAAGCTTGTTTTTTACCTTTTCCGTAAACTTCCAAATCAGTTTTCACAGAATAATCGTCATATAAATGGGCCACTTCTCCAAGATCATTCGAGTTGTTTTCATTATTAACTAAATATGAAGCAAGAAGCATATCATAATCTAGACCTTCTGCCTTGATATCTAGTCGATGTAAACCTACATACGTTCTTTTAATGTCAAAAACATTCTTCTTGATAGTCTTATCTTCTAGCATTTGACGAAGGGAATTTTCTTGCAACAAAACTGGATCTTTAGATACATAAATCTTATTGCCAACTTTTAAAGAAAAGCCTTCAATTGGAGCTAAATGATAATTATCACCTAACATTGCTAAATAAAAAGTTACTTCTTTTTCACTAATTTTATCTAGTTCAACGATATTTTCCTTGGTTAATTCTAGATACTCATACTTTTCCGTTTCTGCTGTGTTACTAGTTGTACCATTAACATCTAACTCAGCTAAGAATTTCTTAAATCCTAAACGCTCATATAAATTACGTAAATCGTCAATATTTGGTTCTTGTAATTTAGTATCAGCTAGAGTTACTTCCACTGGCGAATCACGATCAATAGTAGCTAATTTTTTTGCTAAAAAGGCCTTATCTTTATCATTAATTAAGTTCTCTTTTAGCTTAGACTTTTTCATTTCGTCTACATGTTCATAAAGTTCTTCAATAGAACCATATTTTTGAATTAGACGAGAAGCAGTTTTTGGGCCAACCTTAGTTACACCAGGATAATTATCTGAACTATCCCCCATCAAAGCTTTCATGTCAATGAATTCAGTTGGAGTAACACCGTTAACTTCTTTCATATGGGCCGGAGTATAAGCTTCTGTATCGCCAACTCCGTTTTTAGTAATTAAGACTGTGGTTTTATCAGATGCAAGCTGAGTTAGATCCCTATCTCCAGTTACAATGTCAACTGTATATCCAGCGTCTTCTCCCATCTTAGAAAGTGTCCCAATAATATCATCAGCTTCATAATTCTTTAGCTCATAACTCTTTATTCCAAGATCTTTAAGCATTTCACGAATTACAGGAAGTTGCTCTGACAATTCACTTGGCGTTTTTTGGCGACCACCCTTATAGTCCTGATACATCTCAGTCCTAAAAGTAACTTTTCCTGCATCAAAAGCAACTAATACATTAGTTGGATTAATCTGCTTCATGATTGCATCAAGCATATTTTTAAAAGTAAAAATTGCATTTGTATGCAAACCATCTGGACTAGTAAAACGATCAAGCTGACGGTATAAAGCATAAAAGGCACGAAAGGCCACAGAGTTGCCGTCAATTAAAAGTAATTTCTTTTGTGCCATATTTTTCTCCTTAGATAAAAAAACTGTCAAATTAGTCTCTTAACTATTTTAACAGTTTTTCTTCTATGATTTAATTATCTACTTTGCTTTAGTTTGCTCTCAGATTAATTCTTTACCACTATAAAGAAAAAAGGAATCGCATCTCTGCTATAATGTGATTCCTATGATAAATGCTTAAGTAAAAAATAATTATTAGGGGAATATTTTTACTTAGATTCTACTTTTTTCGTGAAAATAGTTACTTTTTGGTGATAATCATCTATCAACAAATTTAAA
>CANPPJ010000045.1:0-8499 GCA_947575965.1 uncultured Lactobacillus sp.
GTTTGAGCATCTTCTCTTAAACTTTCAGAATTATCTTTATTGTCAGCAATTGCCTTAAAGAAACCAGCTGCTCCGCTTGCTTGATCTTGAGCAACTTGATCTTGTAAGTCTTTCAAAGCTTGTTGTGCATCAGCCAGTGCCTTTTGTTTAGCATTAACATTGTTTTGAGCATCTACTACAGCCTTGTTTGCCACTGCAAGATTATTATTAACAGTTGCTATCTTTTGATTATTTTCAGCTAAAGCAGCTTGATTCTTAGACAAAACTGATTCGTTATCCGCATTTGTCTTCTTAATATCATTTAATGCGTTTTGAACTTTTTGAACATTTTGTTTTGCTTCATCTAGTCCACTATTCTTAACGGCAGCTTCAGCGTTAGCAACATTATTATCAGCGGTTTTCTTTGCGGCTTCTTTACTGTTAACTAAATTTTGGGCATCAGCTTGTTTTTGTTTAGCAGTCGCTAATTGACTTTGTGCTGTATTTAAATCTGCATTTGCATCACTGACATTTTGCTTAGCAGCTTTAATTGCATCTTGCTGTGCAACAATATTCTTTTGGGTCTTTTGAATATTTTCTAAAGTTGCTTGCTTTGCTACTTCGCTTGCACTAGTTAACTTATCTTGCGCTTGTTTTGCAGCAGCTTGTTTATCAGAAAGATTCTTTTGGCTATCATTTACCTTAGCTTGCTGAGCATCACAGGCATCATTTGGTGCTTTTGCCTGAGCTTGTGCATCAGCTAGTTCGTTCTTCTTACTATCTACACTTGCTTGGGCATTATTAACTGAATTTTGTGCTTGATTAACAGCATCTTGTAATTTTTCTTTATCTGATTTTGCTACAACGACAGTGTTATTTTTATCAGTTGTAGCAGCTTGAACTTTACTATTATTAGTACTTGCTAAAAGAGTAGCTGTTAATGCTGCAACAGCCAAACTTGTATATTTTAATTCTTTCATTGTTTTCCTCCAAATTAACAATTCCTTTTTTATTTTATTGCGTTAAGTATGTTTTTTCAAGGTTGGACCTAGGTTCATCTATACAAAAAACAAGGTCAGAAGTGGCCTTGTTTTCATTTAAATAATTCAGCTATTATTCTTGGACTTCTAACTTATCTTCCCATGATTTTGCACCTTTAAGTGCATCATTTAAGTTCTCGATATTTTTCTTTCCTTCAGTTGAAAGCCATTCTCTACCTTGCTTTTCTCCTTCAGCAGCAAATGGCTTAATTGCTGGCTTCCACGTTGCACGTCCGCAAAGAACACCATTAAAGTCAGCACCAGCTTCTTCAGCCATCTTAATCTCTGCAATGAACTCTTCTGAAGTTACACCAGCTGATAAAAAGATATATGGTAAATCGGTTAAATCGGATTGTTTCTTCAATAACTTCTTTGCTTCTTCGTGAGTATAAACAACATTGTTGTCGCCATTATAGCCTTCTACAAACTTAATATTAAATGGCATCTCAACTTTAAGAACTGTTACATCATATTGAGGCTTAGAAAATTCTTCCATAGTTTTGAAGACTTTTTCAGGCTTTACCTTTGCATACTCTTCGCCTTTAGCATCATCAATTTTCCCATCATAAGTTAATAATTCAAGGAAAAATGGTAATCCACTTGCTTTAGTTTCAGCTCCTACTCTTTCAACAAAAGCTTTCTTCTTGTCATTAATTTCATCACTTTCATCTGGATCATAGTAAAGTAAGAACTTAACTGCATCTGCACCATCATGTTTAATTCTCAGTGCTGATTGATTATCAATTAAATCACACATTCTACCTGGCTCAGTAGTGTCATAACCAGTTTTTTCATAAGATAATAATAAACCACAACTCTTATCTCTAACCTTAGTTGCTGGAAGACCATATTCTGGATCTGTCAAGATGGCAGAAGCGTATGGCGTCAACTCGCTAGAAACAGCCTCCTTAAAATCAACAATTGTTGTTTCATCAGCAGGCTTATTTGCTGCCTCTGCTAACATTCGTTTTAATGATCCTCTTTGGTCAATTGCTAATGCGCTGATTACGCCAGCCTCATTAGATAAATTATCCATATGTTTTGCAACTTCAGGTGAAATCTTTCTCATCGTGTATCTCCTTTTCATTTACCGCACATTTATATTATAAGATGGCGCTTTCATAAAAAGAAGAGATCGCTTTCATTCTGTAAAGCTTTTCACTTAATAAGAAAAATCATGTAAAAATTTACCTAAATATTTTCAGCTGTCCTTTTAATCTCGTATGAAGGGGAACAATAATGGCTAACATCATAAAAATACCAAATGCGGCAACAATAAAGAAATTGATATAGCCAAACTTATCAATAACTAAGCCTCCAAATAAAGGGCCAAATGCCCTCCCAACAGCCGACGTTGAAATTGTTAAGCCTTGATATTTACCTTTACTATCGCTAGGTGACAAGTCATTTACATATGCGGGCATCGCCGGCATTGCTGTTGATTCACCAAGCGTTAAAGTAACCATTGAAAATACAAAGTGAGCATAGTCTTTTGCAAAGATTAAGGTTACAAAAGAAATAGCAAACATAGTAACTCCAAATACTACTTGATGAAACAAGTTCTTAAATGTGTTAGGAAAACGACTTAAAAATGCTTGAACAATCACAATAATGCTGGCATTAATCGTCCACAGTAAACTATATAAATGAAAAGGAATTCCCAAAGAAACCATGTAAACTGAAAGGTTAGATTCCCAGTTCATATACATCAACCAAATTACAGCTAAGGTAGTGAAAAAGCCAATAGTCAGCTTTAGATTGGCAGCAGGCATCGGAGTTGCCTTATTTTTACTATCTTTATTTTGTTGCGCTTTTCTTTCTAAATGAAACTTAATAATTGGTCGATAATTAATAACTGCATTTATACTTACAATCACAAAAAGACTTGCTGCAATTACAAATAAAATTGTAACTGAATAATCATAGATATAACCTACAATGAGTGTCCCTAATACCACACCAAGATTTTGTGCAAAATAAATTGTATTAAAGACATATCGACCGGGCTTAGACTTAATGCTAGTCGCAATTGAATTAATTAATGCACCATTCCAGCCGCCCAGTAGACCAGTCAAAGTCATCCAAACCCAATAAATTGGCCAAGTATGATTAACAGCCATCCCAAATAGTACTAAGGCATCTAAACCAGCGCCGGCGATAATTAAATAGTATGGATTGAAATGATCATATGCCCAGCCAGCAATAAATGAACCAAGCATATTGGCCAAACAATTAAATAAAAGTACTATTCCAATCATAGCTAAAGAAACATGGAGTCTTTTATTCAAATAAACTGAAGTTAATGGCCAAATAAAACTGGCTCCAATCCAGGTAAATAACTCACCTAAAAGAAGCCAATGTAACTTTATCTCATCATCTGGTTGAATATTTCCCTTATTATGCAACTCTCTCACCCTTTTCTTCTATATTCTTACATTCAGTCTAGCAATTAATAAACATTTTTGCACGAGCGTAAAAAAGACTCCGCCCAAAGGTAGAGTCTTCTAATTATTTCTTTTCATTCTTCCAATTTCTAATATCAGTAACATCTTGGGCAACCTCTAAACAGCCCAAATATTTATTATCTTTTCTCACAGCAAAATACTGTAAGTATAAGTATCGTCCCATATGTCTTGGCTTAAACCAAAACTCATACTTATCTTTTTTCCCTTGGTGAAAATCGTCAAAAATCTTTTTAACTCGTGGTACGCTCTCAGGTAAATGACAAGAATAAACACTATTGCCAATCGCATTTTTAGAATGAGGGAAAATATTGGCGCCTCCGCCAAAATAAGCTACTTTATCATTTTCATCAATAAAAGTTAATGCAAAAGGCAATAAGTCTAAAATTGCAGATAATTGCTCTAAATTTAAGCTCCCTTCTGCAAAATTTAGTGCTAAGCTACTTAATTTATCGATAGAAAGTGGCCCATCATTTTTAGGCTTTTCCTTAGGTTTCCAATTCATTGGTTTTTGAATCAAGGTATAGCCAATCTGTTCTTCTTCATTTTTGACATTGCCCCAGTCTTCTTCACTGGCAACTTCATCAATCATTGGCAACATGATTTCTTCTTCCTTAAAAATCATCTCAAGCACTTCATGTGCTGTCTCTTTTATTGCCTTAGACACTTCAACTTTATTAATATCTTTTTGACTAATAAGTAAATTAGCTTGACCAATAAGTTTTCGGATTTTATCATCAACGCCCCACATAACTTTCGGTGGTGCAGTAATTCCATATTTAGTCATAATGGGAAACATTGAAGTTTCTTTACGAGCATAATGATAGTGAATTTTGGCCAGGTCTTTTAACTCCTGTCTTAACTTTGAGAGTGCACCCTTATCTCCCTTTTCCCACTTAGATAAGTCTGGCAATAACGCATCATTTACCAAGGACTTAAGGACAATATTCTCTAGCTTGAATGTATGAACCGGATGACCTGGTTTTTCAAACTCAGAATTCTCCTTATTTTCCTTAATATTACCCTTAAAAACATCAGCGTGAACATTGCACAAATATTGGATCTTTCTTGGATCAAGGCCCTGAGCAATTAATTCTCTTTCTGCTGCAGTGATTTCAGCCACGTCAACTTGATCAAAGGCAGCTTGAAACATTTTCTTTGCTTCTTCAAGCTCTCCACCGTCTTGAATAAAATTTAAAATTTTTAAAATAGCTTGTTGTCGTTCCTTATCTAGTTCTTTCATTAATCAATCACCTTGTAGCCTTTATCCTCGAACGCCTGCTTTATATTATCTAAATCAATTTTCATAGCTTGTGCACCAAGCGGAATCGTCATTACTCTTCCTACGGTAGCCAACAAACCTGGGATTTTAATTCTAGTAAAGCCGCAATCATACATAATTTGAATAAAATCTGGATATTCTTCAGCCAGCTTCTTTATTGGAACAGAAAAATCAATTATCTTCTCTTTTTGCTCTGTCTCTTCAATTTCATTTTCTTGGTCAAGTGCTTGCTCATTATCAAGCATCCCCAATTGTTTCTTAGCAGCTACTGTCATGCGTTCTGGATTCCAAACTGGATACCAAACCAACTTTATATCACAAGTGTTTATTTCCGGCACCGATAAAACTGCCTTTTCAATTGCGTTTTGTAGATATGTAGACAAGGGACAACCCACAATAGTTAAGGTCATCTTGATTGTTGCATGATCTCCTTCAATATCGATTCCATAAATCAAGCCTAGATTGACTACGTCAATCAATAACTCTGGATCTTCAACACTTTGAAGAGCAGTCATAATTTTATCTACTAATTTCAAATTCTTTTCTTGCATCTTTTCACCTAAAAAAATAAGAGAAACTCTCTTGTTTCCCTTATTCTATCAAATTTATCTAACTAGTTTATCCCAAATAACAACCTTATTAGCCTTAATTGATTTTTGAACATCAATAATTCGCTGGTTACTTGAACCACGAAATTGTAGTGTTAGATCTTTCAAATCATCCATGAAACGTCCATCAACTAAAATGTCAATCTTTGAAAGCATTTCTTTCTTATCGGGCGTTTCTTTTTGAAGTTCATCCCAAGTATAGCCTGACCAAGACCAAATATCTTTACTATGTCCAAATTCTTTTCGTACCCGGCTAATTAATTTCAAGCACACCCAAGTATTTAAAAAGGGCTCGCCGCCTAATAAAGTTAAGCCCTGCACATAGGATTGAGACATATCTTCAATAATTTTATCCTCTAATTCTTGTGTATAAGGACGTCCATAATTAAAATTCTGGGCTGCTAAATTATAACAACCGGGACAGTCAAATAAGCATCCACTCACATATAAGCTGCATCTAACTCCTTCACCATCAACAAAATTAAATGGCTTATAGTCAGCAATTTTATGCTTAGAGTATTCTTCTGACTTCCATTCTTGTGGCTTAGGATTTTTCGGTTTTCTATGTTGTTGTTTTAACTTTTTGGCATGTTCAACTTGTGGTTTGTATTGATTAGAATCAACAAAGATTGTATCTCCACCAACATTAACCTTAATTAGATTTCCTCGAACATCAGGACCTTCTTGATTATTTTTATCCTTCTCTGGCATCAGTATTCGTCATTCTTTCTAACTTCATCCTTAGCCATCTTTTCTTCCATTCCCATATTCAAGTGCTTTACACGATGGACAATTTCTTCATGACGACCATGAACCATTGGACGTTTCAAAGGATTGCCTAGATAACCACAAGTACGCTTTACACAGTCACAAGTTTCTGAATCATGATTTCCACATTGTGGACATTCGAAGCCTTTAGCGGTTGCCTTAAATTCACCCTTAAAACCACACTTGTAGCATTGGTCAATTGGAGTGTTGGTTCCTAAGTATCCTACTTTATCATAAGCCCAGTCCCAGACAGCTTCTAGTGCCTTAGGATTTTGCTTAAGGTTTGGATATTCACAATAATGAATGAATCCACCTGCAGCATAAAATGGATATGGAGCTTCAAAAGCTAATTTTTCAAATGGAGTTGGGTGCTTTCTTACATCGTAGTGGAATGAATTAGTGTAATATTCCTTATCCGTGATATCTTTAACTTTACCGAATTTTTTAGTATCCAGACGACAAAATCTATCAGTCAAACTTTCACTTGGAGTTGAATACACACTGTAGTGATAGTGATTTGGATCTTCTTTTTCCCATTTAGCGCAGTAATCGTGAAGTTCTTTAACAATATTAATAGTAAATTGGTGTGCTTCTTCATTATGTTCCCAATTAGGACCATAAAAGACTGTACCTACTTCATAAAGCCCAATATAACCTAAGGAAACTGTACAGCGTCCATTTTTGAAAAGATCATTTACATTATCTTCCGCATTTAGCCTTTTACCAAAAGCACCATATTCATAAAGAATTGGAGCATTATCAGGCATAGCATCAGTACAACGTTTAGCCTTAATTTGCAAAGCTTCATGAGCTGTTTGGACCTTTTCTCTAAAGATTTGCCAGAATAAGTCTTTATCTCCTTTTGATTCCATTGCAATTCTAGGTAGGTTTAGAGTAACAACACCTAAGTTCATACGACCGGAATTTACTTCTTTACCAGTTTCTGGATCTTTCCAACCTTGTAAGAAGGAACGACAACCCATTGGAGCTTTAAATGATCCAGTAATTTTCTTAATCATGTCATAACTAACAATATCTGGATACATACGCTTAGTAGAACATTCCAAAGCTAATTCCTTGATATCATAGTTTGGATCTCCAGGATGTAAATTAAGTCCCTTCTTTAGCGTAAAGACTAACTTAGGAAAGATAGCTGTTCTTTTGTCTTTTCCCAAGCCTTCAATTCTAATCTTTAAGATTGCTTTTTGGATTTCACGTTCAATCCAGGATGTTCCTAATCCAAATCCTAAAGTAGTAAATGGAGTTTGTCCTTGGCTTGAAAATAGGGTATTAATTTCATATTCAAGAGCTTGCATAGCATCATAGATATCTTTTTTTGTTCGCTTAACTGCAAAAGCCTTGATCTTTTCTTCATCGTCAAAAAATTCGCTAGCTTCCTTAATATTCTTGTGATAATTCTTTTCAGCATATGGAGCTAAAACTTCATCTATTCTGTCAGCAGAACAGCCTCCATATTGACTAGAAGCAACATTAGCGATAATTTGAGACATTTGAGCAGTTGCAGTTTCAATTGAATGAGGAGATTCAATATTTGCATTTCCGATTGTAAATCCATGACTTAGCATCTCTTTAAAGTCAATCAAACAACAGTTAGTTAGAGGACTGAGCGGTGTGTAATCTAGATCATGCCAGTGAATGTCACCGCGTAAGTGAGCCTTCGCAATATGTTCTGGCATCATTGTTAAACCGATTGTTTTACCAACTACACCAGCTGTTAAATCACGCTGAGTTGAAAAAACACGTGAGTCTTTATTAGCATTTTCATTAACAATTGTTGGATCATGATGAACTAAGCGATCCAGACGGTTAGTGGTCTCAGTTTGCTTCTTAAAATTAGCTTCGTCTTCTCTACGATAATCAACATAAGCATTTGCTTCATCACTAAAGCCGAGTTCGATTAATGTTTGAACAAATGCATCTGCTATTTTTTCAGTAGAAGTCTGCTTTGCACCATTTAGTTTTTGAAGGATAGCAGGTAGAATATCTGCTTCATGTTCAGTCAGATGCAAGCTATCTAAAACCATTTCAATTTTGTAAAGAGCAAAAGGATAGATGCTACCGTCTCTTTTAATAGCTGTTTCTGGCAGTGTCATTTGAGTAATTGATTTAATTTGAGCATCTTGTTGTAACATGGTTATTCTCTTCTTTCACAATATCTATGGTTCTATTCTATCAGAAACTACATGATATTGTAGGTATTGACATTTTGGATCATATATATTGTATTAAGCAAAAGTCACGTCTAGCAGGAGAGAGACTCATTTTCAAAATTTTCTATAATTAGTAAAGTAGTCAAAAAAATACTGCTGAGAGTAAAAAAATCTCAGCAGTATTTTTCT
>CANPPJ010000046.1:0-8251 GCA_947575965.1 uncultured Lactobacillus sp.
GTAAATCTAATTCGGTACCGTCACCTACTACTTCGCCCTTCTTAAGTGAATCTAAGGCGTAAGATGGTAAATCTAATTCGGTACCGTCACCTACTACTTCGCCCTTCTTAAGTGAATCTAAATCGTAAGATGGCAAGTCTAACTTGGTTCCGTCACCTACTACTTCGCCCTTCTTAAGTGAGTTTAAGTCATAAGATGGTAAATCTAACTTGGTTCCGTCACCTACTGCTTCACCTTTTTTAAGTGAGTCTAAATCATAGGTAGGTAATTCATAGTTTGTACCGTCACCCAAGATGTCACCGCGCTTATTTTGTTCAGGATTAGCAAAAATTGAACTTCTGAAATCATCAGTCTGCTTCAATTCAGCTGCTAATATAGCGGCTTTTAAGTCATTAATCAAGCTTGCACCTTTTCCTTGAGATCTAAGTGCTAATTCTTGATCAACAGTAGACTGCATTAGATTTTGTAAATCATCCCAATTATTTAATTGGACATTCTTTTTATTGAGAGTAATGGTAATTGGCTTAAAATCTTGTCGTTTATCAATCCGTTCCTTAAACATTGCTTTTTTAAAGGTCGCGTAATCGTTATTATATTCGCCCCTAAAAATCTTTTCCAAAGCATACGTATCACTCAATGATTTCTTATCATTTTTTGCATCTTTAGCATATTTATTAGTGACATAGGAAATAAAGCCATCATTCCAACCTTTGGCAGCAAGCAATTCAAAAGCAGTTTTTCGGAAAGTAATCCCACCTGAAGCGGATGTAGCGCTCTGTACTCCAGCATAATCGGGTGCATACATAGAAATCTGTTGATAAACATTATTTCCATAAGTGCCAGCTTTATATCCACGACTAGCGATGATATTGTTATCAATAAAATCATCAATTGAGGTTAATTTTTCAGCAACCTCACTACTAATTGGTCCTGTGATAACATCAGATTTTTTAGCAGAGTCGTAACTAATTTGAGAATACATTAATTGCTTCTCTTTTGCAGATTTATCTACCATAGCTTGAGCTTCAGCATAATCAAGTAGATAAGTTACGTCAAATAATCCGTGCATGTATTCATGTAGATCTTCTCTTGATTGAAAACGTTGCGGACTTTTATTTGTAGTTCGATTTGCTGCATCAAAAGTTAATACAGTATTCAATCCATACGAAGCAGGAGTTGAATTCCAAGGCGACTGCAGTAGACCTTCAGCATATAATTCTACTCCTGTGCCAGGGCGGTGCTGGAATCCATCTAAATAAATACTATTATCAAAAATATGAGTCATTTCATGTGAAAAAATAGCGGCACCGCCATAATCTGAAATTACTTTTGCAACATAATAACGAACTTCATTGCCTCCAGCATCTGCTGTAATACCAGGAGGCGGATAAGTTTTACCTAACGGACCAAAGAATTTTGCCATTGCCGGTATATCAGTATCCTTCTTAGTTAACCATCTACGGCCACCCTTTTTACTGGAATCAATTGCATCATAACTATCCCAAACTAGAGTATTAGCATTGGCTAAACGTGTCTTTCCTTTATTATTAGCTATACGATACCAGAAATCAAAATACTCTCTCCAGCCAGTTGAAAGGCGCGTAATTTCCTTATGTACCGCTTGAACTTTTTCTTGATAAACTTCTGGATCCTTATGATATTTAACATCAATATATGGATCATAAGAGCCAAAAATTACTGTTCCAAGTGCTGAAACGACATACATATCATCACTTTTAATATTTAAAAGTGGCAAGATATATTCTTGAAGACTCTTATTAGTTGATAAACGATGATAGATATGAAGATTTAAATCTGGTAATTCTTTTGAGAAAATTTCATTAATATAAACACCCGTATTCGATCTAAACCAATCTTCATCAGAAAGCTCTGGAGTCCATTTTTTACGCAAATCTCCTAAGAAAGTAACTAGATCTGACTTAGTATTTAACATTGGTGCTAGCTTTTCATTGAAAGTAGTTACCGTATTTCCCGGATTTAATTGATTAGGTGATAAATTTCCAATATTAGATAACCAATCAATTGAATCTAAATTTGATCCGAATGATTTTGGATTGAACATCATTGCAGGTAAAATAGTCTTATCTCCGTATGAAACATTATACCAACGATTAAGATAAGACATCCCTATCATAATTTCGCCTGCATTACTGCTTACTCGTTGCCTTGCAGTATCTATATTATCTGCATGTTCAAGAAGCTGCGGTACCAAAGTTGGCAATTGATTATATATATCATAAAAGCTATCAATCAAGCTGCTACTTGATAAAACAATATTATTCCAATTCCTAAGGTTTTGTTTTGGATCACCATCAAAGGCGTCATGCTTAACTTGTTTTAAGCTATCTGTAACTGATTTAATAAGATTAGGATCATACTTTTCCTCTGTTTGTTTGGATTGTTGATCACTAGTAGTATCATCAGAAATATTATTTTCTTGATTATTAGTATCTTCTTTTAAAATAGTATTTTGATTCTCTACAGTACTTTGATCATTTTTTAAATCTAGATTGTTGTTATCAGGAAGATCTACATCTGAGTTTGTTTTAGTCTCTACATTTGTCAGACTTGTTTTGTCATCCTGAGTATTATCTTGCGGAGTTACAGTTTCTATTTTTGCGGAGTTACTATTTGTATTTTCTGCAACAGTAATTTCATTTTTATTGTCTGAGGTCTGATTTTCAGTCTTTTGAACTTGTGGTTCACTATCAGCATGAACAGTCGTTGTTGTAGTAGCCATAAACGCTAATCCTACAGCAACAGAAGTCAATCCAACACTAAGCTTACGCAAAGCATATCGATATTGAGAATTTTTTTGCATATTAGGCCTCCAATTTCTTTAATTTAAGTTATTTCTCAATTATAACTTAAGTTATACTGATTTTAAATAAGTTAACTTCACTTAACTGAAAAGTAATAATGCCATAGAAAAATTTTAAAAAAATGAGGTATGAACTCGAATATCTTCATACCTTATTTTTTATATACTATTGTTTATCAATTCTTTTGCATACCTAAGAAATGGTAATTCTCGATTAGTAATCAATTGTCCTAGTTTAGTGTCAGTTTGTTTTTCATATGCATCAACTGCTTCTTCATAAGTTAATTTTAAAGTCGACAAATGAAAATCGTCAATTTCTTCTTGGATTAAATGTTTTTCACCAAAAAAATCTATTCTGCATAAAAAGTAATTATTAATATTATGCTGATGAATTAAGTTATAGTAGTCATTTACCGTACCGCTTTTACAAAGAATATTAACGTTGGCACCTAATTCCTCTCTTAGCTCTCTTTTGAGTGCTGTTATTAGGTCTTCACCTGATTCAACTCCACCACCAGATGTTTCAATGAAAGTGCCCGTACCAAAAATATCGTCTCTATGAGCTTTTACAAAATAATAGTTTTGTTGCTCATCTACTGCAATAGCTCGAACAACTTGCCGATCATGATCAATATTAGTTTTAGGCCACTGCATATCTTGCAGTTCAAGTTTTAATTCTTACATGTTTATTCTTCTCTTTTTAAATTTAGGCTATTCTGATAATTATGACGCAAGCTACATGGATTTTAAATAGGTTAATTTTACTTAACTAACGGTGCCATAGAAAAGACGTTTTGAATCTGCAGAAATCTTATCATCAATCGCAAAATCATGATTGTAACGCATAGAGATAAGGTACTCTAGCAAGTAATAGATTTCAGCACTAAGTATTTCTCGGTGAACATAATCAGCAGTGTTATGGATTACATCATTACTAACTTTCCAAAAAATAGAATTACTTTCTTTTAAGTGATGATATTTACTTCCAATATTTATTTTGTCTTTATACTGAACTGTCTTTCCTCTTCTAAATCTTTTGATTAAAATATATAAATGAGAAAAAATATTTACATTATATGGATAAGGTACAGTCGTATGAAGCGATTTTTGAATCCATTCAATTTGTGTAGTTAAAAATTGATTATCATAACTACTTAAGTCTTCAAATTCATTTGCCAAATCACTGATACTTTCGGTATTCATCGCTTTACTTTGAATAAGTGCATTATTAATTGCTTTACGTATATTTTCTTCTTCACCTTTTATAACTACGTAATTACCTTGGTGGGCTAATTTTAAGCTATATTTTTTTAATAATTCGCCGATTGTAAATAAATCTTGGCGGATCAATTCGGTACTTACATAATATGAAGCATAAACGTTTTTAATATTAACCGACAATGGTGCACTAAAAAGCAATTTAATAATTACTTCATTCCGTCTTTCCAAAGGTGACTGGATCATTAAATGGGGCTTTTCATGAAAACCGCCATTTAACTCAAGATACTTTTCGTAATTCAAAAGATATCCTTTTCCTCTTTCAGATTTAATAATCGGAAATTCGTAAGTTTGGTTTATCTCATTCACTGCTCTATAAATAGTTTTAGATGAAACACCAATAATTTGAGCCAATTCTTGTGACGTCATAAAACGTCCTGACTTTACTAAAATGCTAATAATTTTACTGCTATTTTTAGATATCATTCCTCCCTCCTTACCTTAAGTTTAGCAATTGCTAATGGTCACGAAAGTAAAAGAATGTCCATTTCAATAGACATTCTTGTTCTTTAATTCACATGGTTTATATTTACTCATATGTCTGAGCTGATAAAAATAGCATGATTACTGAAAGATACAGTAATCATGCTATTTGATTATGTTTCTAATTATGATTAGCTACTAGAGACCTGAATTCTCTATTTTCTAATATTAAAAGTACACAAAAGATAATTTCAACACCTATCATACTCATTGACAAAATAGCAGGATCAAAATTAAGTCCGATGATTAATGCAAAAAATGGAATAATAATTGATAAAATAAAATATACTTTTGATCTATATAACCAGCTAAACGGCATTAAATGCGCACCAAAAATAATTGCCAATACCATGATCATCTTTTCAGGAATTGTAGGATAAATCCACATTGCAATTAATAAATAAAGTAATTGATTTACTGAGAAAAGAAGACCTAAATTGGACAAAGGATTATCTTTATTTTGAAAATCCACATTAATTATTTTTGAAATAAAAAATGATAGTGGTAATAACATCCCCGTACAAATAAAAGCAAAAAGATTCTTAGTAAGAATTGGCAATGCGGAGAGATAAATTGCAGTCATTGCACACCAAATAACTACTGAAGTCAAAATAAAATGTAGACCTCTTTTTTGCTTTTGAGCACAATCTAATCTATATTGATCGAGTTGTTTCATATTCTTTCCCTCAATGTTAATTTTTACAAATTATAGCATTACTTTTTATAGCTGTGAATTTCTTTTTCATACTGTCTTAACAGACCGTGCGAATATATTTTATTATTACTAGACTCGCGAACTAATTTCCACAAAATAGCAGCTACTTTTAAACGATCTTGATATTTCTTAGTAGCTGGATCCTCGAAAAAATCACGTACAAAATTATTCCACTGATAAGTCTGTTCTTCAGCAACTGACTCTATTTCTTCTTGCTTCCAATGCTCTATGTGATAAATCAAATCTCTAACAGTAATCTTAGTATCGTCCTCTGCTTCAGCTTTTCTTTTGATAATTGCCATTTCTTTTTTAAAAGAAAAATTCTTCACACCAAAATAATTTGCAAACCAGCGTCTTGCTTCATTATTAAATGAAAATCCTGAACCAATTAATTTCGTATCTAAGTTAATTTCTTCATATGTCAAAGACGGCCGTAATTTTTGTTTACGTTTAGTTTTAATTTGAGTAGCAGGCGTCCCATTTAAGTAAGCTGTAATGTATGAATTTAATTCTGCTTTTGTTCCAGAAGTCGGTAAACTTAATAATTTACAGATCTTTACTATATCAGTTTTATAGTAATATGTATGTTCAACTTCAGTTATATTCTTAGGAATTTTAATACTCATTTTTTCTATACACTCTTACCCAAACACTTCTGCTGCCGCAATCACCCTTAATAGCGACTTATCTATCTTATCTCTTCCATATGCATCAAGAAAGCGATCACGATATTTATTAGTCTCCAAATTAAACCAGAGCGTCCAAACACCCCAAAATAAATCAATATGTCGATCGCCAACACCACTACAGTCAAAGTCAATAAAGCCTGAAAACTTCCAATTATCAAGAATAATATTTGGTAAACAATAATCGCCATGAAGTAAAACTTTGTCCTGCAAAGCATCTTTACCTGCTTCCAAAGCCTGATGAGCTTCTTCTGCTGATCGGTAACCAAAGCTACCAGGAAAAGAAGATTTATCGTAATTCCCAGTTCGATAATTCTGTTCAGCAGTTGCCAAATATTCGCTCGTTCTGTCCATAACTGGTCAATCAGCATAATCTGTTTCGTGCAGCTTTCTTAATTCGTAAGCAATCGTATCACATAAGCGTTCTGGATTCGAAAGATATTCTGAATCGACGCAATCTTTTCCCTTGACCGCCTTTGTCAAAAGCCAATCATAATCATTTGCAGTATAATCTAATACTTCTGCGCTAAGCCCCTTTGAGTAAAAGTACTGCGTCATCTTGGCTTCTTTTTCTAATTTTCCCAGGCTAGCTCTTTTTAAATAATAGCCTTCGTCTTTATCTACAAAATATACTCTTGCTTCAGGCGAAGAGGAACTATCATAAATTGGTGATCCAGAGATAAAATTTTTAATCTCTTTTGGTAATTCTTCTGAAATCTTAGTAATTAAAGTCTTTTTCACTGATTGATCCTATTAATAAATACTAATTACAGCTCTCCATAATAATGATGCAAAATATAATCAGAAGTTCTCTTTAAAGTTAAATAATCAATATTATTAGAGAAAAGCATTATCATTTCCTTAGTTTTATAGTCCGCCACAAAGCAGGAATTATATCCTGGGATACTACCTTCGGCACGAATTATATTCCCCTTAAAATATACTCCGCCGAAGTAGGCTACTTCTTGACCTTTAGTTTGCTGATAAAATTGATTAATCATCTTAGGATCTTTTAAAACTTCGTTATAAACGAATTTCCAATAATCATTTGGAGATATAAATAAATTTCCTGCTCCAAAGTCAGAAGATGTGGTTACTGTTACCGTGTGCCAACTAACATTTTCATTTAACGGCTGTGGAATTTCTTTTTTATTAACTTCGGAAAAATCTTTTATCTGGTTAAGATGAAGAGGTTTTGCAAATTGATTTTGAATGTAATTATTATAAGTCAAATTACTTTCTCGACTAATAATTGCTGCCAATAATTCATAGTCTACATCCTGATAATCCCAAGTATGAAGATGGTCATATTGCATATGGTCAAGCATATATGCAATTTGTTCTTGTTGGTTTTTTAGAGGTGCAGAGGGGCGAGCATTATTGATCAATCCACTTGTATGATTCATTAATTCCCGAATCGTTATGTCACTGCTACCTGGAACTTGAGGGAAATACTTAGATAAAGGAGTATTCCAATTGAGCTTCTTTTTTTGTTGAAGTTGATAAATTCCAGTTCCTGTCATAATTTTTTGCAAAGAAGCTGTAGGAAACAGTTGATTAGCTTTCACTATCTTTTCTTTATTAGTAGTTTCATTATTTTTCACTACAACTGGTTTTCCATCTTTGCCAGTGACTAACATTACTCCATTAATATGATGAGATTTCATATAGCTTTTAAGATCTTTTGCTGTATTTCTATTCCCAGGACTCATCTTATCGCCTGGTATCACAAATAAAAGCAATGAAAAAGCACAAAGCGCCATGAAAATATATAGAATGAATTTTTTTAGATGCATAACGAATTCCTTTTCTTGCTATACTAGGTTTTAAAACTTGTGTTTTTCCTTTTATTGTCTTTATTTAATTGTAATTCTTGAATATAAAGATCCTCAACCCCTTTTTAAGACAAAAAAATATGCTGCATGCTTTTTACAAATCACACAGCATATTTTAAATTTCAATAGTCGTTATTTCTTCTCCAAAACCGCTACAGCTTCAACATGCGGAGTTTGCGGGAACATATCCACTGGGTCAATCTCATTAAAGTCATAACCTTGTTTCTTGAACAATTGTAAGTCCCTAACCATTGTTGCTGGATTACATGAAATATACACAATCTTCTTGGGATTTGTTTCTACAGCAGCGTCAATAAATTCAGAAGTTAAACCTTTTCTAGGTGGGTCAACAAAGATGACGTCAGTCTTTAAGCCTTCGTTAGCCCAACGTGGCATTACTTCTTCTGCTTTA
>CANPPJ010000047.1:0-8110 GCA_947575965.1 uncultured Lactobacillus sp.
AAAAATTTTTTCTCGTAAGTAATTTTTTTGAGGATTCTAAATTTGAAAAGTGCGATAATTTGAACAAGGGAGAATTTAAGAATGAAAAAATTGACAAAAGATATTTGGATAAAGATAGCTCTATCTTTTCTAGGGATTTTAGCTGCTATTTTGGTCTATGTGCCTAACTATGCTCTAGTTGATCAAGGACTCAAAGGTAGATGCGCTATCTTTTTTATTGTTGCGATAGTTTTACTGTGGCTCCCAATGGAGCTAAAGAGCAGTATTTTTGCACTTAATTTTTACTATGAATTAGGTTTGATTTTAATTATCGTGTTTTTCATGACTAATCAAATGGCGATGAATTTTACTATTGGTCTAGTGATTGCTTTGCTTTTACTAGCTTGGATTGGAATGGTAATTTTCAAAAATAATTTAGTCATGAAGCAAAAAAATAGTGAGCTTTTAATCATTAGACTTGTAATGATGCTAGTTTTAGCATATTTAGCCTATATCAGCGGTTTTGCAGCCCTGATGGGAGCTGAGATCTTTACAGTGCAGGGACAAACTTGGCTGCTTATTTTGGGCTTTGTTCTTTGTGTATATTATCTCGTCTTAGCGGGAAGTATTTGGCAACCATGGTTTAGAAGATGGACTTCCTGGATCATGATTTTAGTAGCAGTTGTTTTGCATATGTTATTTGCAAGTGCTACCTCTTTAAATATTATCTTTTTGCCTTTAATTGGAGAGGTTATTTTACTTATTCTAGTTTGGCGGAGTAACAGAATTTTAATGAAAAAGAAAAGGATTTCATAATTAGCTCTTGTCAGACTGTATCGATCCTTGATAGAATTAATTGTTTAAAAATTTAGGAGAGATACAAAATTATGAAATATGTTTATTTGTTTTTACCAGCAATTGGCTGGGGACTTATGCCCTTAGTTATTGCAAGTGTAAAGAATAGTACAGTTTATAATCAGATTGTTGGTACTGTTGCCGCTTCATTTATTTTCGGAGCAATTGTAATGGCAATTATGCATCCAGCAATGAGCTGGTCCCTCTTTTTGCTTTCTGCATTAGGAGGAGCTTGCTGGGTGATTGGTCAAGTTGGTCAATATATTTCCTATGAAAAAATTGGTGTTTCTGAAACTATGCCAATTTCTACCGGTTTACAATTAATCGGGGTTCCTCTTGTTGGTGTGCTTGCTTTTGGTGAGTGGAGCAGTCCTCAAGCTAAGCTATACGGTTTTATTGGAATCTTAGTTTTGATTATTGGAGTTGTTTTAACTTCATTAACTGACCGTGGAACAAGCGAAGGGAACAAATCTAATCAAGTAAGTACTATCATCTTGCTTGTTTTAACTTCACTTGGATACATTACTTCAAGTTCTATTCCAAAGGCTTTACATGGAAACAGCGTTTCTATTTTCTTTGGTCAAACCTTTGGTATGTTAGTAGCTGTATTTATTTATACATTGGTTACTAAGAATTTACATGTTTGGAAAGAAAAATCTACAGTTCAAAGTGGTGGAGCAGGTATTCTTTATGCAATTGCTGCACTAGCTTACATTCTTTCTGTTCAAGATAATGGAGTTAACATGGCTTTCGTTATTTCACAACTTTGTGTAGTGATTTCTACTTTAGGTGGCTTGATTTTCTTACACGAAAAGAAAACTCGCAACGGCTTGATTTTTACCATTGCAGGCCTAATTTTAATTGTTGGCGGTGCAATGTTAACTACATTATTCTAACGAATAAAAAAGGCATCCCACGTCTGGGATGCCTTCTTTGTATCAACTTGTCCTAATTCTTAAATCATTTTTAGTATTAGAACACTTTTAATTGTATTAGAACCAAATTAAAAGTCAAGTTAAATACAATCGTATGCTAAGAAATAAAGAATTCAATAATAAATTATATGTTATCGCTTACAGTTGACATATTGAGTATGGCGTGATATTTTCAAAATGGGATTGGTCGAAATTGTTTAGGAGGACAATGGATGCTAGCAATTGAAAACAACCAATTAAAGGTTGAAATTAATGAGGTCGGCGCTCAACTTACTCATGTAGTTGATAAGACTACGAATGCCGACTATATCTGGAATGGGAGTGAATGGGAAAGACATGCTCCAATTCTTTTTCCGGCAATCGGAAAATCGAATGACAATAAATATATTTTAAATGGAAAAATATATGAAATGAAGCAACATGGCTTTGCACGTGATCATCCTTGGACAGTTGTGGACAAGGGGGACGATAGAGTAAGTTTGACTTTAACTGAAAATGAGGAAACTTTAACTGTCTATCCCTTTCACTTTAGTCTAATGGTTACTTACACGTTAGAAGCTAACCAATTAAAGGTAGAATTTTTAGTTAAAAATAATTCAGAAGAAACGATGCCTTTTGGTCTTGGATTCCATCCGGGGTTCAATGTTCCAATCGCTGGAGATGAATTAGAGTTTTCTGATTATGAAGTGACATTAAGTCCAGAAGTTACAGAATTAACTCAATTCCAAATTGATCCTGTTCCATTTAGAAATGGTAAAGTTATTCCGGTACCTAAGGCAGAAAAGAGTACATTACCTTTATCATATTCAGAATTTGATGACGGGTTAATTATTATTAACAATCCTGGATTGACTGGAATTGTGTTATCAAGTGCAAAATCTGACCATCAGATTTCTTTAACTTTAGAAGATTTTCCATATGTAGCGCTGTGGACAATGACACATCCAGAAGCTAAATTCTTATGTATGGAGCCTTTTGCTGGGCTACCTGATATTAAAAGTGCAGAATTAACTGATTGGGTGAAAAAAGAAGGAAATAACTTCTTAGAACCAGATGAAAGCACACATTTTTCAACAACAATTACTTTAAAATAATAAAAAAAGAGGGAAGCAATAAGTTTTCCTCTTTTTTTACTAATTAGTTAAGATTTGTCATAATTAAGTTTTAAGAATGTAATTTTGCTATAATATCCTTGTTTTAAGAAAGTTTGAGAAAGAATATTATGGATAATAAGCCCCAAGAACCTATTCACTCAAGAGTTGAGTTGAATAGAGAAAAACATAATAAGAAAAAAAAGATCCAAATTATTATTGGGATAGTTTTAGTTTTGTTTTTAGGACTTGGAATTTATGCAGGTTCCGTTTATTTAAAAGCAAAAAATGCTTTTGATAAAACCTATGATCCTAAAACAGCAGTTAAGCAAGATAGCTTTTCTGGTAAAGAATCTTTTAATATTTTGTTGTTAGGAACAGATACAGGAGCTTTCGGCAGAAAAGAAGTTCGTGGAAACTCGGATACAATGATTTTAGTGACCGTGAATCCGGCCAAAAAGAAACTTTCTTTAATGTCTATTCCGCGTGATACGATGGCCCGGATGATTGGTACGGACAGTTTTAGTGTGCATAAAATTAATGCGGCTTATAATATTGGCGGAGCAAAGATGGCAATGCGGACCACAAGTAAAGTTCTCAATGTGCCAATAAAGTACTATATTTCGATGAATATGGGCGGCATGCGGAAGATTGTTGATGGTGTTGGTGGCGTTACGGTGACGCCACCATTGACCTTTACTTATGATGGCTATACCTTTACTAAAGGAAAAACAGTTCACTTAAATGGTAGTCAAGCTTTAGCTTACTCTAGAATGCGCTATGATGATCCTAAGGGAGATTACGGTCGTCAATTGAGACAGCGTGAGGTCATTATGTCCGTTTTAGAGCACGCACTATCCTTTAATACTCTCAAAAATTTAGATTCAATTTTAGGTTCAGTGTCTACTAGCCTGAGGACAAACTTAACTTTTGATTCAATGGTTAAGATTAGTAAAAACTATCGTAAATGTACTAATAATATGTCTAGTGACTACTTACATGGAGTAGGCGCAATGATTGGAGACGCTTCGTACCAAGTAATGTCTGATAGAGAATTACAAAGAACTTCAAATATTGTGAGAAATGATCTTGGGTTAGATTCGATGGATATTGATAATAATGAAACCTATCAAAATTCAATGAATTCTCAATTTGATTGGAACAGTGGTGACTCTAATCAGGTATACTACATATATGATCCGTATACGGATGAATTATGGAATGGAGATAGGGCGTACTAATGGATGAATTTGTCTCGCTAGTAATAGGATATTTCCTCGGAAATATCCTTTTTGCTATGATTGTTACAAAAATATTTTTGCATAAAGATCCGACTAAATACGGTTCTGGTAATCCAGGAACGGCTAATGTCGGAGCAGTTTTTGGTAAAAAATGGGGTATTCTGACTTGCATTGGTGATTTAGCCAAAACTTTAGCTGCTTTGTTAATTGTTTACTTTATTTATCATGGTAATCGTCTAGATTTGTCTTTTGCAGGTCTTGGAGTGGTTTTAGGACATTCTTTCCCATTTTGGAATCATTTTAAGGGTGGTAAAGGAGTAGCAGTCACTGCTTTGTGGATTGTCTTTTTTGATTGGAGAGCGGGCCTAATTGCTTTATTAATTGGCTTGTTTTTAGTTATTGTTATGAAGAACCTTACTATCCCACCGTTGGTCTATATGTTAGGATTCAGTATTTTTACTTGGATTAATTTTGGCTGGGAACAAGGATTAATTTTTTTAATTGCCACATTAATCATGATTTTTCAATTTAGAAAAGATATTGTCGATTTCTTTACTGGTCATGGTAAGCGCGTGGACGTATTAGTCACAATTAAGAAAAAGTTAGGAATATACAAATGAAATCAGCATTGAAAAAGACAATCCAGTGGATTTTACTGATAGTTTTACTGCTGGGAATATTAATTCAAACCTTAGGCTTTTGGAACTATAATCCGCCAACTGTAGCTGGTCGAGCTAAAATTGGCTTAATGACGAGTTTGGTAGAGCTGGCTGTGATGGTTTGGTATGGGATAAGCTATGGTAGTAAGGAATATAGCTTTAAGGAAGCGGTTAAAAGTTGGCTTGAAGGGGTAATTACTTTAGTCATCTTTTAGCTAGTGTTCGTTATTTCTTTGCCGCAATTTTTCTCTGCTTGGAACTTATGAGGAATCTTCTTTCCAGTCTTAACAAGTACATCAGCTTTATTTAGTGGGATTATTATTTCTTTATTCTTTCAACCTTTTATTTTTAGGCTGCAAAATAAGTTAAGTACTAAATAGAATGTTTTGTTATTAACTACAATTACAATTTTGATCTTTACCTTAAGTGCAGGTAATTCGCTTTTAACTAGCTACAGTGTTTTTTTGCTTGTATTTAGTTTTGCCTTTTGCCTGGGGAATGATTATTTCAAAAAATACTGTATCTAAAAGGCTAGTAGCGGTCTTAACAGTTGCAACAGTAATTTTACTTCCAGCAGTTTATTACTTCACTATTCAATTAATACCAATTCAAACTCCACAAGCTGTTGTCTTCACACAGATGAATATGTCATGGAATACGAGCTTGTTAATGGGTCCGTCATCGCCATTAATGATCTTATTTGTAGTAACTGGCGGATTGCTTTTTAGAAAATGGTTAATCAGAACATCTCATAAGACTTTTTCTATTTTGATTCCTGCAATTATTTTTGAGACAACTGCTTATGGAATGACTTTATGGAAAGAAAAACTTCAAGTATTACTGGCTCCTGTTAGTAAGAAAGTCACTTTTCTCTTAATTTTGTCCTTATTAATCGCAAGTTTTATTATTAATTTCATTTTTAATAGATTCGTTCTTTCAAACAAGCATGTTCAAAAGTTTCTAAACAAATTTACCGGTACAGATTTAAATGATATTCTTAATCTGTTAAACAGTGGCTTGAATTTCCTTAAGAAACATAGTCCAATAATATGTCTCTTTGCATATTTTATGGTTGTAAGTATTATTGGTTTCTTTACATTTAAGAGTAATGTTAACGTTACTTTGACTTATATTTTTACTAATAGACTTGGCACTGTTATCTTGTCCAGTATTTTTCTTCTAGCGTGTTTTGAAGTATTTTATGTACTTACCAAGCGCTTCTGGGTAGCGGCAAGTATTCCGACTATTTTAGGATTAGGAATTGCGATTGCTAACGGCATTAAAATGAGCTTGAGAGAAGAGCCCGTTTATCCAACCGAAATTGGTGAAATTGTTAATTGGAAGACCTTAATTCCAATGATGGGGACAAATAATTTAATTTATATTTTAATTGGATTGGCTGTCTTAATTGCTATAATTGTCTTTTTAGAAAAGAAGTTTTCAATTAACCTCAAGCGTAAAAAATCAAGTTGGGCAAAACTGGTTATTAGTCTCTTAGTTTTAATTACATCTTTATGGTTTAACGATGAAAATTCACCGATCTATTATATTTCAAAAGGTTTTGATAATAGTCCTAACTTTAGAAATCCACCTGATAGTACAGGTGCTAATGGTTCAATTCTAACTTTTCTAGACTTTATTAAAGTACCAATTATGGATAAACCAACTAATTACTCAGAAAGCTCCATAAAAAAGGTTGTTGAAAAATATCAGAATGAAGCAGTAAGCATTAATAAGACTAGAAAGAATAAATTAAGCGATCAAACACTTGTCTTTAATCTTAGCGAAAGTTTTGTTGATCCAAAAGAATTTCCAAGTGTTAAGATTTCTAATGATGTTCGGGATCCAATTAAATATATTCGAAAGTTGATGACAACCACTACTTCTCGCCACATGCTTAGTGCTGGTTATGGTGGCGGAACAGGGAATATGGAATATGAATCCTTAACTGGGTTTAACATGGGAGTATTTTCTACTGCAATCACACCATATACGCAAGTGACATCCCGTTACAAGTTTTATCCAACAATTGGGATGAACTTTAAGTACAGTAGTGCCTTACATCCATTCAATGGTACGTTTTATGGCCGAATTGATAATTACCGTCGTTTTAAATTTAATAAATTCGCATACTTAGGCTCTAAGTATAAGATTTATGATAAAAAGACTATCGGAACTAATCCATATTTATCTGATGAGACAGCTTATCAAAATGGCTTACGACAAATTAATAGTCAAAAAGATGGTCAGTTTATCAATTTAATTTCAATGCAAAACCATATTCCATATGGTGACTATTATTCTTCAAATGAATATAAAGAAAATGTTAGTGGATCTCTAATTTCTGACGAAAATACTAAAAATAGTTTTGCTGCCTACACTAAAGGTATTGAATATACAGACAAGGCTGTGAAAAAGTTTATTAAACAGATTGATAAAATCAACAAGCCAATTACCCTTGTATTCTATGGTGACCATTACCCAGCAATTATTGATCAGACACAATTAAGCAAGTATCCGGTAAAATTACATGCAACTAACTACTTTATCTATTCAAATAAGTATGCCCGTGAGCATGGTGCTAAAAGTAAAATTAAGCCAAATAAGTATGTGTCAACAGCTTCCTTTATTCCGATGGCTTTAGAGCAAACTAATTCAAAAGTAACAGCTTACCAAGCTTTGCTTACTAAGATTTACCAAGAGTTACCTGCTATTACTATTAATTATTCCGGAAACGATGGATTTGAATTAATTGATCAAAATGGTAAGCAAATTTCTGAGAAAAAATTAAGTAAGAAACAAAAGGAGTTATTGAAGGATTATCAATTAATTCAATATGATATGTCGAGTGGAAAAGGATACAGCTTAAAGATTAAGGGCTTTTATAAATAAGCAGTTGACTTAATGGCTATTCTCCCTTATGATCATAGGTAATAATAGTAGCAACTTAATTCAGTGTTCAGAGAACTAGCGGTTGGTGTGAGTTAGGCAGGTTAAGTGAGCGAAGTAAATGGTGGGGTAGTTTCCGTATCAACTATTTTAAGGCGCATTAAGCGTAAACGTGGGTGGTACCACGGCTAATAAAGTAATTTAGTCGTCCCTAGATTTCGAAAGAAGTCTAGGGACGTTTTTGTTAGGAGAAAATTTTATGGCAAAATTTGATATTTTAGAAGATTTAAAATGGCGTGGAGCTATTAATCAAGAAACCGATGAAGAAGGTTTACGTAAGTACTTAGCAGAATATGACGATTTAGCTCTTTACTGTGGAACTGACCCAACTGGAGATTCGCTTCACATTGGTCACCTTATTCCATTCATGATTTTGAAGAGATTCCAAATGGCAGGTTATC
>CANPPJ010000048.1:0-7670 GCA_947575965.1 uncultured Lactobacillus sp.
CTGCCTTAGTTATGGCAGCAGTAGAAATTCCATTTTTAACTAAGATTTTTGATGTAACTGAGTTAGATGGAATGCAGTGGTTAGTAGTTATCGTTGCAGGATTCTTGATGATAATTATTGTTGAAATTGTCAAATTCTTTGAACGGAAAGCTGCTAGAAAGTGATGAATATTATTTTCTAGAATTTAAATAGTAAAATACATGTGTAAAAAGACAACTAGCTAAAATGTTAACTAGTTGTCTTTTTTACAAATTAAAATATACGTTCTAATTGTTGGTTGTGTAATTCATAATGGTGATCAAAGAGGTGCATAATTTTGGGTGGAATGTGATGATCAATTTCAACCACAGTTAATGGAGAATTCAAAAACATTTCATGTATCTGATTGGCTGTAGTGGGATCAAGCGAAGCTGTTCCTTCATCAACGATTAAAAAATCTCTTTCATATAAAAAAGCTCGTGCTAACTCTATTCTTTTCTTTTCACCACCAGATAAGTTCTTCCCATTTTCTTCTATAATTGCATTTAATCCATACCGCTTAACATATGGCAATAATCCGGCCTTTTTGATAGCTTTTGCAATTTTGGAATCACTAAACTTTTTACCTAAAGTTAGGTTGAAAAGCAAAGTATCATTAAATATTTGAGAAGTCTGTTGTACCTCACTAAATGTAAAACTTTTATTAGATAATCCATTGATAAGAATATTTCCGTTAGTAGGTTTTAGTCGACCAGTTAAAAGATTAAGGAGAGTAGACTTTCCCTGACCAGATTTACCGGTAAGTAATAGCTTATCGCCTTTTTTAATTTCTAAATTGACTTTGTCTAAAACTAATTCTTCTGCCTTATATCCAAAACTAATATTGTTAAGTATTAGTGTATCTAGGTTAGAATTAGAAACATCTGTATTAAATTTTTCTGGTTTAAAGGAGTTCAGCTTATCTATCATGGGTTTTGCCGAAGACATTTGATTACGGCAGCTATTAATACTGTAAAAACTGTTAATAATCCAAGTACTGGAATATTGGACGGCAACAAATGAAGCTAAAGAAAGCATCCCTTTAATGACAATAATTATTCCTACTCCAATAGGTAAAAAGCTAAAAGAATAAACGAATATATTAACCCAAAAATTACTTTTGGCAATTGTATTATCACGTAATCTTTTATTTTCAGTAGATTGAGTAATAATTTTTTGTCCTTTTTTAATAAATGTATCTAAGGCATTATAATTTAAAACTGTTCTAATGTTTTTTAGAAAATCAGACATAAACGTTATGTAAGTTCCAGTAGAAGTACTCCAATTATTTGATTGTTGGGCTGTTTTTTTGCTGAAGAACTTAGGAATAATACTTGAAAAAATAGCGAATGAAATAAAAACTAAAGTTAATAAAAAACTATTGCCGACTGCAATTATTAAAGTTCCGATAATTGTTACAATCATAGAAATCAATTGAAAAAGTTGCTTAAAATAATTCTCTTCTATTAAGTTAAGATCATTTGATAGAAAAGAAATTTGTTTTGATACCTTATTTTCGCTGATTTCAATAAAGTTACTTTTCATTAGATATTCACGCACATTTTGATTAAAACAAGCAATATTTCTATTGAGCATCCTTGTATTTAAATATTTGATGACAACCAAAAGAACTTGAGCAGCAGTAATAATTGTTATCATCTTGATAGTATTAGGAATATTTTTTTCGGTAATTAGAGCGAAAATCTCTGAATATGACCAAGTTCCGAAGGGTAACTCTAAGCCACTTAAGCATGCAAGCAAGATACTTAAGGTAAAATATTTTTTGTTGATAAATTTCTTCATTGTTGATCCTCTTTTCATTTAAGATGAGACAAATGATAAAGAATTTATGTAATGAAGAGATTATTTCTGCATAATTGATTAACAAAATGCGTATATGCAGTTTATTGAGGTAAAATATCTATTATTTTACTTAAATTACTTTGTTTTAAAAGTTTAGTAATTATTTCTAATTGATCTTTCTGATTAGTAAAGTAGCAGTGATAGTAATAACCTAAAATTTTTTCAATACCTAGTTCAGGATATTCTGTTAATTGAGTTAATAAATGAATAGCCTTATCAGTTGAACTAATATGTTTATTTTGGGATGCGGAATATAAGTAATTAATACAAAAAGTTGCAACACTTTCTTGAATTTTAAGAGGTTGTTGGGCAAGATTGTTTTGATATTTTTTATAAATTTGATTTAAGAAAAAAGGTAAATCAAGAGGATCAAAAACCTCAATAAAATTAGCTAATATCAGAATTTTACTAGAATCACTATTCCAGTGATTGCCTGAAAAGACCTTTTGCAGAATTTTATCTTTATTTTTAGAAAGTTTACGACGACCTCCTTGCAAGGTATCAAGGATCAATTTAGCTCGTAACTTGAGTAAATCATTATCGGATGTACTAATTTGAGTATAAATTTCTTTGGCTTTATCAACATCTCTATCGTAGTAAGCAGACAGCAATTGATCACTAATTTTTTTATCTTGTTCTTCTATACTATTTTGGTTAAGAGAGGAGAAAAAATCTGAATATCGTATTTTATTTTTGTTTAAAAGTTTAAGAAGATCATTTGCGGAAATTTCATGTAAATTACGTTCTATTTTTGAATAATGTGCTGGCGAAAGGATATTTTGAGTAAATTCTTTCTGAGTTAGGCCTGCACTGGTACGATATTGTTTTAATGCTTCCCCAATATTCATGTTGCAATCTCCTATATAAAAGTATCTCTAATATAAATTATATGAAACTTCAATGAGAAGTAATAGCTATAAAAGGAAAAAGTATTAATAGGTTGAAGAAAATAAAGTTTTATCAAATAATCAAAAAAAGCTTGAGTTTACTCAGGCTTTTTTTATACCCTTAGTAGAGAATAAAATGTAAAAATTAATACATAATATATGTGTGTTACTGGGGAATATCTAATGAAGAGTTTATTTTTTCGCTTGTACTTATGGGGGATGGGCTTGCTAGCAAGTCTTCGTCCAATTAAAGAGAAGAATATTGTTGTCTTAAACGGATCAGGCAGATCAGGCTCAAACGGCTATTTATTCTATAAATACATTAAGGCTAATCACCCGGATTATGATGTAAGCTTAGTTGAACCGTGGCCATCGTCACATTTATCTTGGAAAACATGGAAAAAGATTGGTGCAGCCAAGTATGTGATCACAACGCATCAACCTTTTAAAGCGCGCCCTGCACAAATTAATATTCAATTCTGGCACGGTGTTCCGCTAAAGCGGATGGGATTTATGGCGCATAATACACGCTATCGTGCTAATAAACGAAATCAAAAGCTTTGGCATAAAAATGCTGATATGGTAACATCAAGCTCTGATTTATACGAAACTTTAATGAGCGCATGTATGGCAATTGAAGGTAAAAAATATCAAAAGCTAGGCTTTCCTAGAATTGATTATATTGATCAACCAGCAATCTCTAAAGAAAAATTATTAGAGGATTTGTTTAACACTAAGGATGAGCAAGCTAAAATCGGGATTTATATGCCAACTTTTCGCTATGAGCTCGACGATCCAAGCGTGATGGAAATGATAAAACAAGGTAATTTTTTTGCTTTTTTAGGTTTTGACCCTTATGAATTAGATAATGCTTTAAAGGATAATCACCAATATTTGATTGTGAAACTTCATCCCTATGAAATGCGAATGTTTGACGACTTTAATAGTCAGTGTTCCAATGTTGCCTTTTTAAATAATGATTATCTTTTTGAAAATGACCTTGATTTATATGAATTGCTTGGAGATACTGATTTCTTAATAACTGATTTTTCATCGATTTATTTCGACTATTTGTATCTTAACAAACCAATTATTTTTATTACGAACTATCTAAAGCAATATGAAAAAGTACGTGGTCTCTTACTAAGCCCCTACGAAGATGTTACACCGGGACCTTGTGTTAACTCACAAAAAGAACTTCTGCAAGTTTTGAGACATCCTGATGATAAGCAATACCAAAATCAGCGTTTTTATTGGCTTAGTTTAATTGATGAAGTTGAAGATATTGATTCTTGTGAGCCTATCTTTGATTACATGACAAAGAAGTTTTAGAGGAAAAAGTAGTGAAGCGAACTTTTCTTAATATTTTATATAATGCGGTCTATCAAATTTTTCTAGTTTTAGTACCGCTGATTACTGTTCCATACTTATCAAGAGTGTTAGGTCCTAAGACTTATGGGATTTATGGTAGTGTAAATAATACTGTGCAATTTTTAATGGTATTTTGTACCTTATCAGTTTCCTATATTGGTATTAGAACAGTATCTCGGACTAGAACATATGGTACCCCTCAAGAATTGACTGAGGCTTTTTGGGGCTTATGGTATTTTCAAGCAATTGCTGGTTTAGTAACTATTTTAATTACTTTATTTATCACTAATATTTTTCATATTCAATATTGGAACTACTTAATCTTAATGGTTCCATACTTAATTTCAGCTCAAGTTGATATTTCCTGGTTCTTTCAAGGACTAGCTGATTTTGGGAGGGTTGTATTAAAAAATACTACCGTTAAATTAGCCAGCGTAGTTCTAATTTTATTATTAGTTAAATCACCTGCAGATCTTTGGAAATACTTCCTGATTATGTCGGTTTCAACTATGCTAGGATCTTTTGTATTTTGGCTTGATATTCATCGTTATGTAGGACGACCAGTAGGACATTTCTATAAATATAAGACCACCATTATTTCGATTGTAACCTTAATGATTCCTCAGATTGCTACACAGATCTATACTTCTCTTGATAAGCCAATTTTAGGTTTCTTCAGTAATTCAACGCAGGTTGCCTTTTATGATAATTCACAGCGAATTTCAAATATGGTATTAGGGGTAATTACTAGTATCTCTCTGGTAATTATGCCGAAGATGGCTAGTGAAGAAAAAGAGACCCAAAAGGTAGTTTTAAAGAAGTCTCTGGAAGCAACTACAATGCTAGGAACGTTATTTGCAGTAATTATTATGGCGAATACTAAACAGTTTGTACCTTTCTTCTTTGGTAAACAATTTATTCCAATGACACCTTTGATGTTCTTTTTTGCATTAACAATTATTATGATTCCGATGGGTGGGGTCTTTGCTAATCAATTTGCCCTTGCTAATAGAAGGGATAAAGAATATGCAATACCAGTTGTAATTGGAGCTCTAATTGAATTGATTTTAGCAACTATACTAGATCGACCATATGGAGCCGGCGGTGCTACAGTTGCAATTTTAATTACAGAATTTGTAGTGTTAATTTTACGCCTGTGGATTGTTAGAGATGACTATAATTTTAAAGATGCCTTTTGTGATGTACCTAAATATTTCCTAATTGGAATAATTACCTTGATTGCTGGCATGTTAATGCCAAATTTAATTAAGTCAAGCTTTTTAAACATGGCAATTAAGTCAATTTTGATGCTAATCATTTATGCAGGAATTATGTTTATGATGAAGTTAGACTTTAATCAAGATATGATTGAATTTGTTACTCGCTTTTTTAGAAAGATTAAAAGATAAAAATGATTCCTAAAAAAATCCATTATATTTGGGTGGGAAATAACCCTAAATCACCTTTAATTGAAGAATGCATTGCAACCTGGAAAAATAAATTACCGGATTATGAAATTATTGAATGGAATGAAAATAATTTCAACGTACATGGAAATAAGTATATTGAACAAGCCTATGAGGCCAAAAAGTGGGCATTTGTTTCTGACTATATTAGGGCCCGTGTGATTTATGAACAAGGGGGTATTTACTTAGATACAGATGTTAGAGTACTTAAGAAATTAGATCCGCTTTTGAATAATCGGGCGTTTATTGGTTTTGAAAACAATAATTACTTGTCGGCTGCTATTTTTGGTGCTGAAATGAATCATCCTTTTATGAAAGATATTCTTAATTATTACAATAATCGAGATTTTACTTTTGATAAGAATGATCAAATGGCAGGCGTAAATAGTATTTCAGTAACTGATATTTTAAAAGAAAAATACGGTTTAAAGACAGGCAATAAGGAACAAATATTAAAAGAAGGGCTCCATGTTTATCCGGATGGATTTCTGTGTAATCCAAGCAAGGATTCGTATTCCATTCACTTGTTTACTGGAACATGGATAGATGGGAAACAGTCTTTAAAACAAAAAATTGTGACTGATTTAAAGAGAAGGATATCTTGTCCAAAACAAGCTGGGATATATCAAAAATTAATACGAAAATAATGAATCAAGCAGAGTTACAAAAATTAGTAGAAGAAATTTCTTTACAGTATTTTCATGTTCCGTTTAAGCATGAAGTTAAAATCAATAATCGAATGACAACGACGGGCGGAAGATACTTTTTAAATGACCATCATATTGATATTAACGGCCATTTTTTAGAGAAAAAGTATCATGCAGATTTAATTGGAATAATTAAGCATGAGTTAACACATTATCATTTGCATTTAGCGGGTCGCGGTTATCAACATCGTAATCGTGATTTTAAGAATTTGCTTGCGGCTGTTGGAGGTAGTCGCTATACACCAGATATTGGTTTAAGACGAAGCCAAAATCGAAACTATATTTATGAATGCAAAGATTGCCATTTTAAATATCCTCGTGTTCGCAAAGTAAATACAAAAAAATATAGGTGCGGCAGATGCGGCGGAAGACTAACATTACTCAGAGAAAAGAAATAAAAAATTTGAATTTTCATTTGCTAAAAGAAAAATTATCTGGTATATTATTTAAGTACCGCGGGCGTGGCGGAATGGCAGACGCGCAAGACTAAGGATCTTGTGATCGCTTTTAGATCGTGGAAGTTCGAATCTTCTCGCCCGCACCACTAAGAAAAGGAAGTCGCAAATGCGGCTTCCTTTTTTGTTAAAGTTATAATTAATAAAGTAGGAAAGACTATGATTAATAAGAAGACTTTTAGAATTGCTATCAGTGCTATTTTTATTGCAATCATTTTAGTTCAGACCTTTGTCCCTTATATTGGTTACATCCGTATTTTGCCGGGCTTGCCTTCAATTACAACTATTCCTTTAACAGTTGCGTTGGCCGGATGTTTAATGGGACCAGGATTTGGAGCATCAATTGGTTTATTTTGGGGATTCTTGAGTATGTTTGTTGCATATACACAGCCCGGTGACATTGTCAGCATGCTTTTATTCCGAAATATTCTTATTGCTTTAGTTCCTCGGACAGCTGCAGGTTTTATTGCGGGAATGATTGGACAAGCTGCAAAAGACGATTCAAAATTTCAAAAGACTATTGTTTATATAATCACGGGATTATGTACCTCTTTGACTAATACACTGCTTGTAGTTGGTATTACTAGTCTTTGGTACATGAGGGATCCGTCTGTTTTACTTCATTCATTAGGTCAAACTCAAAATTCAGCTCCTTTAGTTGCCATTTTAATTAGTGTTTTAGGTATTAATGGTATTGTAGAAGCAATATTTACCGCTGTTCTTACACCAGCAATTGTGATGCCTTTGAAACAAGTAATGAAAAGGAAGATAAGTTAAAATGTCGCGTAGACGCCGTCACAAAAATATTCAGTATGTAATTGCAAGAGCATTTGCAATTTGCTTTACTTTGGTAATAATTTTATCAGGCTTTTTGTACTGGCGTCAGCAAACTGTGAATAATGA
>CANPPJ010000049.1:0-7480 GCA_947575965.1 uncultured Lactobacillus sp.
TCAAGGTACTACCGTTGTCATGTGACAACTTTTATATTATATCATGTCTTTTAAGTTTTGACAAGAACTTTTTTAATTTTCTCATTTCTCTCAAATGACAGCTTTATAATATTATCATCTTTCGCTCGCTTTGACAAGCTTTTTTTCGAACTTTTTTATTCGTTCTTTTCGCTTGCCTCAAACAGCATGTATTACTTTACAGGCTTTTTTACTTTTCGTCAACATAGTTTTTAATAAAAATGTATATTTCGAATATTATTTTACTTAATAATTAAATTGTTCAGTTTTATATTTTTTCATTCTTATTTTAATTGAGATTTAGGCTTTAAAATTCGGATATAAAAAAATTGTGTTAAGTATAATCACTTAACACAATTTTTAATTATTTTTTCAATTCTGGGGCATCAGTCTTGAAATCATTTTGAGTTGTCTTCTTACCATTCTGATACCAGACACTATTCTTACTCTTCTTCTCCGCCTTCTTCAATCGTTTTAACGAATCAGATTTCTTATATGAATAATTTTTTCTCTTCACATATTCAAATCCCTCTGGCTTATAGAAGCGCAAAAGATTTCCTGTAATTACTCTATCTGATAGGGAGAGTTCAGTAGTTACGGTATTAGAAATGGATGATAATTGGGCCTTTACTTTTTTACTTGGATGAGTTATTCGCTTTCCAGATTGCGTGTAGTAATAACTCCCTTCCACTTTACTATATTTTGGAGTAATAAAATCTCCATTTCGCTGGGCAACAATTTGTGGAGCATTTTTAGCCAAAAGACTATGTCCAAACTGAATCATATTTTGATCCTTAATTCCTAATAAATTAAATAAAGTTGGTCTAACGTCAATCTCACCACCATAGGTATGATTAATACCACCCTTAAGTCCAGGCATATGGAACATTAATGGTACTCGTTGGAATTGGAGATTATCAAAATTATTAAAGCTGTCTTTATCTAATAATTGGGCAGACGCCTTATGGTGATTTCCAGAAATTCCGTAGTGATCTCCATAAAGCATAATTAGAGTATTCTTCTCTAATCCCGATTTCTTTAGATAGCTCATCAATTCTCCAATTGCTTGGTCAAGATAATGAGCAGTTTGAACATATCCGTCTACTGTTTTATCACCAGTATCAGTTTTATCAATAGATTGATTTTTCTTATCCAAATCATATGGATAGTGGTTCGTTACCGTAATCATCTTTAAATAAAATGGTTGTGGTAAATGCTCCATATATTTAATTGACTGATCAAAGAAAAGCTTATCTTTAATTCCATATCCTAAGTAATATCCTTTTTTATTTTGATAATAGGATAAAGGCATGAAATAATCATAGCCAAAAGACTTATAAGCATTATCACGATTCCAGAATGAACCTGCCCCACCATGCATAACTGCACTAGTGTAGCCAGCCTTTTGACCTAGTATAGCTGGAGCACTTTCAAAAGTGTTAGACGTTCCATAACTTGACATAGCAGATCCTGATTGCAAACCAAAAATAGAATTTTCTAGCATCATTTCAGCATCGGAAGTCTTACCCTGTCCTACTTGATTAAAGAAGTTATCAAAACTAATAGTGTCGTTAGCATGATATAACTTATTCAAGTTAGGGGTAACTTCTTTTCCATGCCACTTATAATCAATTAAAAACTGCTGGAAACTCTCTAAGTGGATGACCAATACGTTTTTATTCTTTGCCACACCATAATATTCCGGATTAGGGGCAATATAGTTTTTCTTGATATACGACTGAACAGTTTTTAGATCACTATGGTTTGCTTTAGCCATAATTGCATTATTTTGAGCAGTTTTTACTCCGTCGTATACTGCAAAAGCATTTAATCCTAAATATTTAACAATATAGTTATTATCAAAAGTTCTAGTTAATAAACCAGGACGATCCTTTTGTGCCATAGTTAAATTAGTACCAATCAATACTACAGCTAAACCTTCAATTAAAAGTGAAACCTTTAATTTTAGACGTCGAACATCAATTTTAAAAACTTTAAAAGCTATTAGTAGAACAATAATAACTACATCTAAAAATACTAAAAAATCTGTTCCTTTTGTGATGCCCGCAATACTTTTTCCTAAATTATCAGAAGTAGATCCGGACGTTTTAATGATAGAAGTAGATAAAAAATCAGAAAATTCTCGATAATATAATATATTTGAAAATAGCCAAAGAGATAAAAGAAAATCAATTATGACCATAATCCAGTAGGATTTCCTACCTTTAAAAAATAAACCAATTCCAATTAATAAAATAGCAGTTGGCAGTGGATTTATCAGTAGCAAAAAATTTTGCATTGAACCCACTACACCTAAATTAAACTTTGTTATATAGGTTAAATACGTTTTTATCCAAAAAAATACAACAACTACAGTGAAAAAGCCTAATTTAGTTTTAGTTAACCAATTATATGATGCTTTTAGGCGTCCCATCTAAGTCCTCCTCAACTTTGTTCTTTCATGATATTACTACTAAAAAATGGTTTTGATAAATTAAAATAGCAAATTTAAGGAATTTTAATGACTTTTTACTTTCTTAGGCTTAAAGAGCCAACCGAATATCCCTAAAATCATTCCAAAAAAGTAGGTAGTAAAACGCCATAAGAACATCCCTAGAGTCAACAAAATATTTGAATGAATAAAAGTAGAAAACAATGTCTGAAAACTAAATTCTGCTCCACCCGATGCTCCTGGAATTGGAACAATTGCCATAAACATAATAATCATAATGTTCATCTGTGTAACGTCTAGCCAAGAAGGTGTTAAATTTAACGCTAACAAGATCAAGTACGGAATTGAATAGAAACATAGAAGTTGACCAATAGTCAAAATACTGGCACCTAATAATTTTTTCTTTTCACGTTTTAAGTTCTGTCCTTCGGCATAAAAAGTTTCAATTTTCTCCATCGTATTCTTGCGCCATTTTTCAACAGTATTTTTATTCATAAATTTTTCCAGTAAATCCATGACCCAATTAGTAGTATTTTTTGTCCATCGATATGCAAACATAATTGCTAATAGAAAAATTATGGAACTTATATGAAGAATAAAACCAATTAAAATAAACAAGGCTAATCCTGAAAATTTGGTTACTACCATATGAAAACCAAAAATAATCGTCGATACATACGCAAATAAAACGCAAATTTGATAAATTATAAATTTCATTAATAGAATAGATGTCGCGCGTCCACCTTCTATTCCCATCTGGATCATGGCTATTAACTGAGAAGGTTGACCACCAGTAGACAAGGGCGTTATGGCATTAAATAAAGCTTGAATAATTGGAATTCTAAAAAAAGACCATGCTGAGCGACGTGGATCTCCTTTTTTATGCTCTAAAATCCAAATAATTGTAGCTTCACAGACATATGACAAAACCATTACCAATAAAACCAACAATAAGAAAGTTAAATTTAATTTTTTACTTGCTCCCCATAATGCTTTAATTGGTGTTTTCCGTAATTCTTGCCAAATAACAAAGCCACTAATTAAAAGAACAATCAGCATCCCTATAAAATGTTTTTTGTTCATTATTTAATTTGCCCTAACTTTCTACCAATTTCATATTGTTCCATGTAAAAGTCATGCCATATTTTAGCGAGATGGTCTTCAGAATATTCTTGACTGGCTTGAGCAGATAAATCTTGGTACTTCTTTAATTTTTCAGGATTTGATACTACAGATTTAATTTGAGCATTTAACTCAGTAAAATCTTTACCTTTCATATAGTATCCGTCAATAATAGCTTGGTATAAATCCAAATCACGTAATAAAACAGGCGTATTACATGAAAAAGCCTCTAAAACAGACATTGGAAATAATTCATCAAAAGATGGGAGTAAAAATAAGTCAGCAATATTTAAATAGCTAACTAATTCTTCTCGTGGCACAATACCAGTAAATTTCAGATTTTTCGGAGGATTATCAATTAACTTCTTAAAATGAGCATATCCATCCGTCATTTTACCGAATGAGAATCCACCAGCCCAAATAAATTGAATATCTGGATTGGCTTCTGCTAACTTTGCAAAGTCATCCACACCTTTTCGTTCTTGAACTTGTCCATCTCCAACAATTACAAATTTATCTAGCGGAATATGCAATTTATTCCTAAAGGCATTTTTTTGTACTTGACTTTGCTCATAAAATTCACTTTTTGCTACAAAATTAGGAATGTATTTTACTTTTTCTTTGCTAATCCCGTACTTCACTAATTTATCAATAAAGATTGGATTAACTACTACTATTTGATCCATTCTTTTATAAAAATCAATAACGTACTTATAAAAAATACTTTTTGCCGGTTCAGGAAGCTTAACAGATCCTTCTAATGTTTCTGGTAAAAAATGCACATACCCAATTTTTCTTCCTCGACTAGGCAAAAAACTGTTAGCAAAATAGGTAGGATTTATAGTGTGGTAATGCGTCAAATCGCTTGCTCCATATTTATTAATAGTTACATAAAAATCTTCTACTAAGCGGGTTCTAAGTAAACGCACTAACTCTTTATACGCCGATCCCACACCCTGGCCCTGAACTGAATCAGCCTGGGAAAACATATTAATTCTAATCATAATTTACCTCAGTTGTTTGTTTATTTTGAATTGCAGCCTGATAAAAATCTTCTATTTTATGTGCAAAAGTAGCCGCGGATATATCTCTTAATTTATTTTTCTTTATATCTTCAGGAATAGTAAATTTATCTTCTTTTAAATAGTCAAGAATCTTCCTTTTCATTTCATCCTTTGTTTTAAAGGTGCAGCCTAACTTCTTATTATCAAAAACATTCTCTGTGTAATCAGTACTATACACGACACTTTTTGTTCCAGCAGCTAATGCCTCAATATAGGTTAAACCTTGCGTTTCTGTATCACTTGCAGACACGAATAAATCCGCCATACGATAATAATTTCCAACATCACTATGTTCGACACTACCTGCAAAAGTTACATAGTCTTCTAAGGAAAGTCTAGCTACTTGATCTTTTAATGGCTGTACATCTGGTCCATCGCCAGCAATTACAAACTTTACTCTAGGTTCTTTTTCTAGAATTTCAGGTAAAATATCTAAAATTTGATCTATTTTCTTTTCAGCTGCTACTCTACTTAAGGTAAGAATAACTTTATCTTGTGAATTGAGTCCCAATTCTTTTCGAACATCTCGACGGGGATTTTCATTGATAGCTGTTAAATCTACTCCTGTTGGAATAATACGCATTGGAATTGTTACTCCATACCTCTTCAAGGTATCCTCTACACGCTTACTTGGTGCAACTACACCATCCATCTTATGTAGATAAGCTTTCGTAATTTGTTTAACATGATACGGCTTTAACAGGTGTCCATTTAGTACATAATGTAAATAGTCTTCATACATAGTATGGTAAGTATGAATAGCAGGAATATCTAACGAATGCGCAACGTATTTTCCAATCATCCCCATTGCAAACTCGGTTTGAGTGTGAACAATATCTAATTTTACTTCTTTGGCAATTTTTGTTGCCTGAAATAAACCTCTAACTGCAATTCTTCTATCCGTAAAAGAGACAAAAGGGACACTGCTAACTCTGAAAATATTTGGCTCAATAGTTCCTTTTCCTAAATGAGGATCAGTTGTAGTAAAAATGAAAACAGAATGTCCATCTGCTTCAAGAGAATTTTTTAAAGTTTGAATTGAAGTTGCGACCCCAGAAAGCTGAGGAAAATAAGTATCGGTAAATAACCCAATATTCATATAAAAATACCTCCATTAAAGAACATTATAAAATTAGTAGAAAGGAGTTGCAATTTTGGATAAAAAAAAGACGTGAGAATTAACTCACGTCTTTTTGCCAGAATGTCTGAATAAATAGCGGTGATCGGGGTCGAACCGATACGTCCCAGGGGACACCAGATTTTGAGTCTGACGCGTCTGCCAATTCCGCCACACCGCCATAAATGAAATTAATCAGGAAATTCAGGCGAAGGCGGTGATCGGATTTGAACCGATGATTAGGGTTTTGCAGACCCGTGCCTTACCACTTGGCTACACCGCCAACCTCTGATCATTAACAAATTGGGATAGTTGGATTCGAACCAACGCATGATGAAGTCAAAGTCCATTGCCTTACCGCTTGGCTATATCCCAATGTTAGGGCGGAATGTGGGGATCGAACCCACGCATGCCGGATCCACAAACCGGTGTGTTAACCACTTCACCAATTCCGCCATAATATTAAAAACAGGGATAGTAGGAATTGAACCCACACTAGCGGTTTTGGAGACCGATGTACTACCTTTATACGATATCCCTATTTAATGGAGGCCAGTGGATTCGAACCACCGAACTCAGAGAGAGCGGTTTTACAGACCGCCGCGTTTAGCCACTTCGCTAGGCCTCCAGAATGGCGCGAGACGGAATCGAACCGCCGACACAAGGAGCTTCAATCCTTTGCTCTACCAACTGAGCTATCGAGCCATTACGGTCCCTACCGGATTCGGACCGGTGATCTCCTCCGTGACAGGGAGGCGTGATAACCCCTACACCAAGGGACCATATTGCGGGAACAGGATTTGAACCTATGACCTTCGGGTTATGAGCCCGACGAGCTACCAGACTGCTCCATCCCGCGATGATTAAGGAGGATGTGGGATTCGGACCCACGCGCGGGCAGAACCCGCCTGACGGTTTTCAAGACCGTTCCCTTCAGCCGGACTTGGGTAATCCTCCATTTATACCATCTTTTAATATGGTAATGACCCGTACGAGATTTGAACTCATGTTACCGCCGTGAAAGGGCGGTGTCTTAACCACTTGACCAACGGGTCATACGTTTTTAACGTACTTGTTAATCATACCTGATTTAGAAAGTGATGTCAACAACTTTTTTCAAAAACTTTTTCGAAGTGTTGCTTTTTCTTACTCTCCGCATCAGCAATAACTATATTACTAAAAACATTCTAACTATGCAACCCCTAATTTTAATTTTTTTACTTTATTTCTTTTTTTATCTCTTTAAGCCTATATGGTGCTACACTAAGCGTATACGGAGGTGTTTTTATGTCTAATGAAAGATGTATTGTTGACAACAAAAAAGGTAAAAAACTAATTAAATTAGCTGATGGAAATATGGTTTGTGAAGATCATGCAAAACTTACTCCTTGGCAAAGAGAAGAATTAATTGAAAAAGATGCAAATCAAGTTAATGAGTATATAGATAAAATGACTAATACCCATTTAGCTGCATATGGCTTAGAAAATACGGAAGCATCATACAAGCCTCTTCTTCATAGAGCGGCTCAAAGTGATCTAATGGAAAATACTTCCTCAGAGGATACATTAAAGCTTCAAAACTGGATTTTAATCAAGCAAAATGCAGAAATAATTAATCTGCTTAAAGAATTAAATACAAGAAACTAGCTACGCCATATAACTATAGACACATTCGTTCCATCTGAACCATGTGTCTTTTTTAGACTA
>CANPPJ010000050.1:0-6621 GCA_947575965.1 uncultured Lactobacillus sp.
GTATCAATATCTTCTAAAATTACCAGTTTAACCACATTAGTCCGATTATGAGCCAAAGCACTCGCAATTGAATTGGGATGATAATTCAATTGATCTATTGCTTTTTCTACAATTTTTCTTAATTCTGGCGTCACTTGCTGCGGATGATTAATAACCCGCGATACTGTCATCTTAGATACACTAGCTTTTTTTGCTACATCAGATAAAGTAGTCATATTTCCATAATTCCCTCTTTAAAACTGTATAGTTTATATACTACCTTAATTCTCGAAAATATGTAAACGCTTTTTTATTTTTTAAAATAAAAGTATAGCTTTTATGGACAAAAAAACCAATACCTAAGTACATAGGTATTGGTTTTTATTACTTAATTATGTGATTGAAAACGAGTATTAAATAGTGGACTAACTGGTTTATGCTCTTGAATCAATTTAATTGCTTCACCCATCAATGGTCCAACAGAAACAATTTCAGCCTTAGATAAATCTTTTTCTTCAGGTTGGTTAATGGAATCAGTTAAGATCAATTTCTTAATTGGTGAGTTATTCAAACGTTCAATTGCAGGGCCTGATAAAACTGCATGGGTAGCTGAAGCATAAACTTCAGTTGCACCTGCATCCATTAAAGCTTGAGATGCTAAAGTAATAGTACCAGCCGTATCAATCATATCATCAATAATAATGGCACGCTTGCCTTTTACATCACCAATAATGTTCATAACTTCTGCAACATTTGCCTTTGGACGACGCTTATCCACAATTGCAATTGGAGTCTTAAGGAATTCTGCTAGCTTTCTTGCTCTAGTTACACCACCATGATCAGGAGAAACTACAACGGCATCTTTTTCTAAATCATGACTCAAGAAGTAGTCAGCAAGAAGAGGTGCTCCCATCAAATTATCAACAGGAATATCAAAGAAGCCTTGAATTTGTGGGGCATGTAAATCAAGTGAAAGTACTCGGTCAGCACCAGCTTTTTGTAACATATCAGCTACTAACTTAGCTGTAATTGGTTCACGAGCACGGGTTTTTCTATCTTGACGTGCATATCCGTAGTAAGGCATTACTAAGTTAACACTTCTAGCTGAAGCACGCTTAACAGCATCAATCATGATCAACAATTCCATTAAATTATCATTTACTGGAGCTGAGGTTGATTGTACTAAATAAACATCTTTACCACGAACTGACTCATCGATGTTAATTTGAATTTCACCATCGCTGAAACGTTTAACATCAGACTTACCAAGCTTAACTCCCACCTTATCAGCAATTTTTTCTGCTAAAGGCTTATTAGAGTTGAGCGCAAAAATTTTAATTTCTTTGTCTAATTGAGACATAATTTCCTCCACCGAAAAATTACAATTCCACATTTAATAATAGCAAAAAAATGCTTGTTACGCTTGTAAATAGCAAAAAAAGAAGTTGTATTTAACAACTTCTTTTAAATTTATTCCCATTCTTTATCTTTTGCTAAAGGTAACTTGTGCCAATAATCTGGTTTGTTAGTCTGTCTACCTCTGGCAATTGCCATATCGTACTTCTCGACATCTTTAGTAATTGTTGAATCGGCCGCAACAAATGCATGATCAGCAATATTAACTGGAGCAATAATCGTAGCACCTGCACCAATGAATGAATGATCACCAACATTAGTATGGAACTTTTTAACACCATCATAGTTAGAGAAAATAGTTCCGCAACCAATATTAATATCTTTACCTAAAGTTGCATCCCCAACATAAGTTAGGTGTCCTACCTTAGTATTTTCTCCAATTTCAGCTTTCTTAATTTCAACAAAGTTACCAATATGTGCACCTTTACGAATTACTGCCCTTGGACGAAGGTGAGAGTTAGGACCAATGTCAGTATTATCATCCATTTGAGCTTCTTGAAGAGTTGAAGAAGTAATGGTTACATTGTTGCCGATCTTAGAGTCAATGATTCTTGAGCTAGTAGTAATATAGCAGTTACTACCAATTTCAGTTTTACCCTTAATAACAACATTTCCTTCGATAACAGTATCGTTGCCAATTTTAACATCGCTATCAATATATGCAGTATCAGGATCAATAAATGATACACCATTTTTCATGTGTTCTTCATTGATTCTTCTTTGCATAATTTTAGTTGCTTGAGCAAGGGCAATTCGATCGTTAACGCCGAGACTTTCGCTAAAGTCTGGCATTTCATATGCGCCAACCTTGTGACCGGCCTTACGCATAATTTCTAAAACATCAGTTAGATAGTATTCACCTTGAGCGTTGTCGTTACCTACTTGTTTTAGAGCTTTAAATAACTCTTTATTGTCAAAACAAAAGACACCAGTATTAATTTCATCAACAGCTAACTCTTCTGGAGTACCATCTTTTTGTTCAACAATTCTCAGGACATTTCCATCTTCGTCACGAATGATACGTCCATAGCCAAATGGATTTGGAGCTTTTGCGGTCAAAACAGTTGCACTATTTCCGCTCTCTTCGTGCTTTTTAAATAAATTATTAAAGGTTTCAGCTGTAAATAATGGAGTATCTCCAGTAGCAACTAAAGTTGATCCCTCTAAATTCTCTAATAGATCATTTGCTGCTAAAACTGCATCTCCAGTTCCTAATTGCTTTTCTTGGAAAGCAAATTCTGACTGATCTGCTAATACATCTTTAACACTCTCTGCGCCATTACCAACAACGGTGATAATCTTATCTGGATTAGTTCCTTTTGCTGCATCAACAACATGTTCTACCATCGTTTTTCCGCAAACCTTATGTAGTACCTTGTAAAGTTTTGACTTCATACGAGTACCTTTTCCAGCAGCTAAGATAACAACATATTTATTCATGAATTTAATATCCCCTCAATATCGTATTTAAGCTATCTATCAGTATATCATTTTGGGAAACGATTGAAGTCTGTCTGCTCTAAGAAATTACCTGGACGTACTTTGATTAATTTCTTATCTCTATCAACTTCAGTAATTTTAATTAAGGATTGGTAGTCATCAACTACTTTTTGAGAGGCATACTTTGTTTCGCAAAGTACACACATACCGGCAACAGTACCTTTAAATTCTTTAACTAGTTCTTCCATACCAGTTAAAGTACCTCCGCCTTTCATAAAGTCATCGACAATTAGTACATTACTTCCTTCTGGGAGTAGTCTTTTGGCTAACTCCATTTTTTCAACTCGTTCACTTGAAGAAGCAACATAATTAACTGAAATTGTTGATCCCTCAGTAATTTTAGGACGTCTTCTAACCATTACAAATGGCACATTTAAGAAACGACTTACAGCTTGTGCAATAGCAATTCCTTTAGTCTCAATCGTCATCACATAGTCAATATTACTATAAGCATATTTGGTAGCAATAAGTTGCCCAATTTGACGTAAATCTTGTGGCGAGCCTAAAATGTCGGATAAGTAAACAAAATTACCGGGTAAAATACGATCAGGATCTTCAATACGGTCAGCTAAATCATGAAGATAGTCTGTAGCTTCTTTTTTTCCTACAAAAGGAATGTATCTTACTCCACCTGCTGCTCCGGCTACAGTTTCTAAAATTCCATTTTGATCGTTGGCTAAAGTTTGCCTTAAAATTGCCAAATCTTCTGAAATTGAAGATTTTGCTGCACCATAGCGATCTGCAAAAAATGGTAATGCAATCAAAGTATGAGGGCGAGCCAAAAGATACTTAACCATATCAACTAATCTTTCTGAACGTTTCATGCTTTTACCTTCCTAAACATTAAATAGATTTCTACGTTTAAATATACTCTATATAAAGAAAAATCACTAGCATTTTAAGTGAAATACTAGTGATTGTTCGTAATATTCTATTGTCGACTACATTTCATCAAACTCAAGCTCAATGTTCTTGGTTAATAAATCAGTATAACTATAAGATACTCGTTCAAAATTGTTTTGATCTTGATCAAGATCTACAACAAATACTGCCCGGTAAGTCTTAGTCAATCTACCTTTACGACGGGTTACTTTTTTTCTTCCTGCTTGAGCTACTACTACTAAGTTTTCACCCAAATGAGAATCCAAACTTTGTTTAATTGCCATTAGTGTTGTTGGCACTGGACGTCACTCCTTTGCTTGGATTAATTTTATCAAAAAATTAATATTTTTTCAAGTCTGTAATTTGTAATCGTTTTATGCCTGCCGATCTTTTAAAAGATGTGATAACTGAACAAATTGATGTAAAGTTAATTCTTCCGGACGAACTCTAACATCTAGTCCTAGATCATTAATTAATTTTTCGCGTTCATCTTTATCTTTAATTAAAGTTTTCAAATTATTAGCTAAAGTTTTACGACGTTGAGCAAAGCACATTTTTACTACATGATCAAAGAATGCATAATCATTAATGTCAGGCTTTTCAAGAAGAGGCGTTAAAACAACAACCGCGGAATCAACTTTAGGTCTTGGCATGAAAGATGTACTCTTTACTTCTTCGGCTAAGCGAACATTCATCCGGCTTTGCACTGCAATAGACAAAGGACCATATTCCTTTGTCTTCGGCTTAGCAACCAATCGTTCAGCAACTTCTTTTTGCATCATTAAGGTTAAGCTCGAAAAATCCAAATCACTTTTAATCAAATTAAAAATAATTGGAGTTGTAATGTAGTAAGGTAAATTAGCAACAATCTTAACTGATTTACTTAGATCAAGAAAACCATCATTATCCTCTACAAAGTTAGCTTTCAACACATCTTTCATTACTAACTTAAAGCGATCTTTCAATTCTTCACCATCAATTTTTTGTGGCAATTCATTGTTTAAGATTTCTGGTAAATCTTGATCAACCTCATATGCCAAAACTTTAGCTCCAGCTAAAAGAAGTTGTTCAGTTAATGAGCCAATTCCAGGCCCAATCTCAATAACTTGGTCTCCTGGTTGAATATCAGCTGCTTCAACAATTCCTTTAATTGCTGCTAAATCCACTAAAAAGTTTTGACCTAAATTCTTTTTCGCATGCATAAAATAGCGATTAACAATTGCTTGAGTTCTAACTGGACTTGCAATCGGCATACTATTTGACATCTTCAACTGCCCTCTTTAATTCATCATAAGTAATTCCAAACATCTTTAAGCGTTTATAAAATTGTTTACTATTTCCATATCCAATTCCTAGCTTAATTCCAACCTTTTCACGTAAAAGACGGGCGCCTGAGCTCATCCCTAACCCTAACTCATCGTACTTTTCCTTAGTAATATCACTTTCGATCGGTTTAACCTCATGCAAATCACTTAAAGCACGAACCAAGGCTTCTTTTGAGGCGTGTTCAACCCCTAAACTGTTTCCACGCTTAGTCGGTTCCCCTTCTTTACGTGTAATAAAGGCTTGCTTAGCTTGAGGAGCTGCTTGGGTAACTAAGCGCCGAATCCTTTCGCCATTATAATCTGGATCAGTAAAAATAATTATTTCTCTAGTTTGAGATAGTTTCTTTATTTCAGCTAAAGTTTGTTCAGATACCTCTGAACCATTGGTTTCAATAGTTTCAATTCCAGGAAAAAATTGTTTTAGACGCTTGGTATCATCTCGACCTTCAACAATTATTACAGCATTAAATTGTTTTTTATTTTCTGAGTCCATATGCCCTCATCGTATTCTCAAATGTATGCTTAGCTACTTCTTCAACAGAACTTCCACGCAAATCGGCAATTGCTTCAGCTACATAGCGTACATATCCTGTTTCATTCTGTTTTCCACGATATGGCTTTGGCGTTAAATACGGAGCATCAGTTTCAATTAAAAACTTGTCCCATGGCACAGCCTTAGCTGACGCATGAACATCCACCGCTTTAGTAAAAGAAACCACACCAGAAAATGAAACCATCATTCCTAAGTCAAGAAACTTCTTAAGCCATTCCGAATTACCGTTAAAATTATGAATTATTCCACCATATTCTCCGACATGACTATTTTTCAAAACTTGATAAGTATCCTCAAAAGCATCTCGAGTATGAATATTAACAGGCATTTTTAAACTATGAGCCAAATCTAGTTGTCTCGCAAAAACTTTACGTTGTACATCTCTCGGGGATTCATCCCAATAATAATCTAGTCCAATTTCTCCTAAAGCGACAGTTTTAGGTTCTTTTAGTTGCTCAACTAGCTTATCCTCAGCTTTTTGATCATAGTCTTTAGCAACATCGGGACAATAACCAACAATAGCATATAAGTTATCGAATCTTTGACTCAAGTCAATCGCACGTTCGTTAAATTCAGGATCTTGTCCAACAACCGCACTTTTCACAACACCCAATTCTTTAGCTCGTTCAAGATAAATATCTTCTTTTCCGCGAAAAGGTGCATCATTCAAGTGTGTATGCGAATCAAAAATCTCCATTAGCCTAATTCAGCTCCAACCTCATGTTCATCGCCAACAATAGCTAACTTAACCTTGCCATCCTTTTCACTAGATAAAAGCATACCTTGACTTTCATGTCCTAGCATCTTACGTGGCTTTAAGTTAGTAACTGCAAGGACCTTTTTATCTAAAAGTTCACTTGCATCTGGATAAAACTTACGAATACCACTTAAAATTTGACGTTCGTTGCCATCACCAAAATCAAGTTTAAACATTAATAATTTACTTGATCCCTTTACTGGCTCAAC
>CANPPJ010000051.1:0-6313 GCA_947575965.1 uncultured Lactobacillus sp.
GAAATCAACTAATTTATCTATATTTTTAGATAACTCTGATTTAATTGACTATAGCAAAGATTTAAAAGATATTTCAAAGCAAGATATCTCTGACTTGAAGTCGACCATTATGGCGCAATATATAAATAATTTTTCACAATTGTCTGATTTCTTGAAATGTACTCCCTATGTAAACGAAGTTTCAGATTGCTCACTGATGTATGGAAAATTAGGCACAATATTATTACTAAAAAAAGAATTGCCGGATAAAAATTTTTCTTTATTAATAAACAAAGTTAAAAATAAAATTATTGAAGCCGAAAGTAAAAAACAATTAAATCTAGGATTGTTTTTTGGATTAGCAGGTACGACCTTGTTTGAGTTCTATACAAATACTTCCTTTGAAAAGAACTATTCATTGATTAAATTACTTGAAAGACTGCAATATGAACCTCAAAATAATTCTTTATGTAATGGATATGTTGGCATTGCTTGGCTGTTACAACAAATAAGTAGAAAAAAAGGATATCCTGATTTTACAGCCCAAATCAATACAATACTTTCCAATCTGGAAAAAGATATTGGAAAAACAACGGATGAAGGCTTAGAATATGGAGATTTAGGGGCCGCAATAGTATTTTTAGAACAATATAAGGCAACAAAAGAAAAACACTATTTGAATAGCGTTAAAGTTATAATAAAAAATTATGTGGAGAGATATAAGAACGATAAAAGCTTTACGGGTATTTCGTATAATATAAAAAAATGGAAAAATATTAGATCGCCATATTTAATGAATGGATCTGCTGGTTTAATTTATGTCCTATCAAAATATTATCAGATAGTTGGAAAAGTAGATTGGAATTTAATGGAGAAATATATTGATTCTCTAAATTTACCTTTTACATATAATTATGGTGTAAATAATGGAACTGCAGGAATATTGTTAACGATTGATAATATATTATATAATCTTAAACCTATCCCTAATCCAGTCTATAAAAAATTAAAAAAACTCAAATCATATTATATTAAACATATATATTATAGTTATGTGAATTCAAAACAACATATGGGTTGGCCTTCAGATGGACAAACTTTTATTTCAGATGATCTAGGAGCAGGTACATTGGGAATTCTATATGTTTTGATCTCTTCAATTAATGGGAGAAAAACAAATGATGATATCTTTCTTTAAAAAGTTGGTTACTGAAAATAAAGCTTTATTTTTAGTAACCGTATTAACAAGTGCATTTACAGCTTTAGATGGTATTATTTCTCCTTATATTATTGGTAGAGTTACCGATACTCTGTCACAGAAGCACTTTGATAATATTCCTAAAATTTTATTACTATATCTTTGTTTAATGCTATTTTTAAATTTTAATTTTTATTTATGGCAGTTTTTTTGGGGAAAAATAAAAAAAGCTAGTAATATATCATTACGATCAACAGCTTACAATAATTTTATTGCTGATCCAGAAGAAAAAAAGATAACTAATACTTTAAATTTTATTAATGTTAATGTTAAGCAAATTGAAAGTCAATTTATTGATGCGATTATTATGCTGATATATTGTATTGAACAGACTATAGTTTCGTTAATTTATATTTTTAGTATTAATGGCATTGCTGCATTGGCTTTCTTAATCTGTGGCTTAATTCCAGCAACTATTCCGCGAATAACTCGTAATTGGGTTCAAGCAGGTACTGAGGATTGGAATATAAGTTATGAAGCATATAACTTGAAAGTAAATGATGCTGTACGTGGTTTCGAAACAATTAGACATGCAAATAGTATTGAAAAAATCAAATTACTTGTTCAAAACGCTTTATTCATAGAAGAAAAGAAGTACTTTTTAATGAATTTTAGACGTAATACTTCTGATTTTCTTGCACAAATATCCTATTCTGTCTCTATGGTAATTTCTTTAAGTGTAGGAACCTATTTTGTTGTTAATGGACAGATTTTAGTTGGAGGCTTAATTTCTCTTTTTTTGGCCTCAGATCGATTAACTAGTCCAATAATTTCAATAGTTGGATTAGTTAACCAATTAACTTCAGTTAATCCTTTGTTTAAAAATTCAGTATTAAAAAGTACACCAAATAAAAAATTTAGTAATTTGGAATTTTCTTCACTACCTGAAAAGCAAAAAATTGTATTTAAGCATTGTGCTTTAGGCTATTCGGGCCATATCCTTTTACAAGATGTCAATTTTAAAATTTCGAAGGGGGACAAAGTATTGATTACCGGCAGATCTGGTATTGGTAAGTCAACCTTAATAAAAACGCTTCTTAATGAAACACCCCTGATTAATGGGAAAATTATAATAGATAAAACTTTGGAAAAAAATAATTTTTTAGATAATTTTGGTGTTATTGGTCAAGATACTTATATATTTGCAGACACACTACGTTTTAACTTAACTCTAGGAAAAGACATATCTTTGGATAGACTCATTAACATATTAAAGGTAGTTAAATTAGATTATTTAGCAGATAAAGCACATTTAGAAATGCTAATTGGAGAAAAGGGATTAGCTCTCTCGGGTGGTGAAAAAAGAAAAGTAGAACTTGCACGAGCTCTATTAAGTGAAAAGGAAATATTATTAGTTGATGAGGGACTTTCGGGTTTAGATGAAAAGAGTAATGAGGAAATCTTTTTACTACTTCAAAGCTTGCCACAAACAATAATAGAAATTGAACATGCAGTCAGTTTAGAAGAAAAAAGAAAATTTAATCAAGTTATTAATTTGAATTGATAGTAAAGAAAATTTGAATTTTAGTATAATTAGGTTTACGTTGATAAAAATAAGCCATTGTTTTTCTCGGGGGGGATGAGAGAAACAATGGCTTTTTGTATGAGACGAGTAGCTTAATCAAATTGCAAACTATCGTCAACCGGGGACAGTGCCAGATTATAATTCTCGCGTCCATGTTTTGTCGCCCATAAAGAACAAAATAGCTAAGATGACGGCAAAATATTTAACAGCTGATAAGCTAATATATTTGAATGCTTCAACGACTATTTCGCAGTTATGTCGCTATCTTAACGGATTAAATGCAACAGTGATGACAAATTCGATTGATAATGCGGATGCCTTAATGATGGATAACTTGCCTAATGTCATCTTATTAGACGGTTATCTAAACAAAGAGAATCACTATACATCTTCTTTAAATAGTTTAAAAGAAATAGATAAATATGAATTTGATATTGCCGTAATTGGGACATCATCGGTTAATAAAAATGGAGTTTTTGTAGTTAATCACTCTGATGCACAAATTGAAAGAGAAGTAGTTAATCGAGCCAAAACAGTTATTTTACTGGCAGAAGAATATAAATTTAAAGAAGATAGATCTTCGCCGTATAAGTTCATGGATTGCAAGCAAGCTGATATTTTGATCACAGATAATAAGCTTGATCCCCAGTATCGAAAATATTTTAAAAAGAATATTAAGATTCGGAAAGTACTTGAGGAGGAAAATATAAAAAGTAAGTAATTATAATTGGATCGTCCCAATGTTCTTAAAAGTTGAATTTATGCATTTGATACTATATGATAAGTACTGTAATAAGCAAATGAAAACTATTTCAAGGAGATATAGCTATGGCAGTAAATTACGATTCTCAAGAATACTTAAAGAGTGTTGACGCATACTGGCGTGCAGCTAACTACTTATCAGTGGGACAATTATTTTTAATGAGTAATCCTTTACTTAAAAGAGAATTAAAGGCAGAAGATGTAAAACCTAAGCCAATTGGTCACTGGGGTACAATTGTGCCGCAAAACTTTATTTATGCACATTTAAATCGTGCAATTAAGAAATATGATTTAAACATGTTCTACATTGAAGGTTCTGGTCACGGTGGTCAAGTAATGGTATCGAACTCATATTTAGATGGTTCTTATACTGAACGCTACCCAGAAATTACTCAAGATGAAAAGGGAATGGCTAAGTTATTTAAGCAATTTAGTTTTCCAGGTGGAGTTGCTTCTCATGCTGCTCCAGAAACTCCTGGATCCATCCATGAAGGTGGAGAATTAGGATATTCACTGTCCCACGGTGTTGGTGCAATTTTAGATAATCCAGACGTAATTGCAGCAGTTGAAATTGGTGATGGTGAATCAGAAACTGGTCCACTTGCTACTTCTTGGTTTTCAAGTAAGTTCATTAATCCAATTAAAGATGGTGCAGTTATTCCGATCTTGCAAATTAATGGCTTTAAGATTTCTAATCCAACTATCGTTTCTAGAATGAGTGATGAAGACTTAACTAAGTACTTTGAAGGAATGGGTTGGAAGCCATACTTTGTTTCTGCATATAAAGACGGCGAATTTAATGGTTATAAAGACCATATGGAAGTTCACCAAGAAATGGCAAAGACAATGGACGAAGTTGTTGAAGAGATTAAGTCTATTCAAAAACATGCGCGCGAAAACAACGATGATTCCTTAGTGAAGTGGCCAATGATTGTCTTTAGAGTACCTAAGGGTTGGACGGGTCCAAAATTTGATCTAGATGGCAATCCAATTGAAAATAGTTTCCGTGCTCACCAAATTCCAATTCCTGTTGCTCAAGATGATATGACTCATAAAGAAATGCTTACTGATTGGATGGAAAGCTATAAGCCAGAAGAATTATTCAATGAAGATGGCTCACCAAAAGATATTGTTAAGGAAAATACCTTATCAGGCAACCAAAGAATGGCTATGAATCCAGTAACCAATGGTGGTATTGATCCAAAAGTCTTAAATATGCCTGATTACCGCGACTTTGCAATTAAATTTGATAAACCTGGCTCTGTTGAAAAACAAGATATGGCTGAATGGGCAAAATATTTAGATAAGATGTCTGACTTGAACCCAACTAATTTCCGCGGTTTTGGTCCAGATGAAACTAAGTCTAATCGTTTGTTCCAACTTTTAGATAATCAAAAACGTCAATGGATGGAAAATATTCATACTCCAAACGATGAAAACTTGGCTCACGAAGGTCGTGTGATTGACTCACAATTGTCAGAACACCAAGATGAAGGTTGGCTTGAAGGATATGTGTTAACCGGTCGTCACGGATTCTTTGCTACTTATGAAGCATTTGGCCGTGTAGTTGATTCAATGCTTACTCAACATATGAAATGGTTGAGAAAAGCTAAAGAACAAGCTTGGAGACATGATTATCCAGCCTTAAACTTAGTTGATACTTCAACTGTTTTCCAGCAAGACCACAATGGCTATACTCACCAAGATCCCGGTATGTTGACTCATTTGTATGAAAAGAATCGTCCAGATTTAATTCACGAATACTTGCCAGCGGATACTAATTCACTTCTTGCTGTATCTGATAAGGCATTTAGAGATCGTGAATGCATCAATGTATTAGTAACTTCTAAACAACCTCGTCCTCAATGGTTCTCAATTGAAGAAGCTAAGAAATTAGTTGATAAAGGCCTTGGTTATGTTGACTGGGCATCAACTGATAAGGGTGCTAAGCCAGATGTTATTTTTGCTTCAACTGGTACTGAACCAACAATTGAATCTTTAGCTGCCATTGACTTACTTCATAAGAAATTCCCAGACTTAAAGCTTCGCTATATTAATGTAATTGATGTAATGAAGTTAATGTCACCAGAAAAGAATCCAAATGCAATCAGCAATGAAGAATTCAATCGTCTTTTCCCTAAAGGTACACCAGTTATCTTTGCATGGCATGGATTTAAGCCAATGATGGAATCAATTTGGTTTGATCGTGGACGTGGAAAAGATGATGTTCATATTCATGGCTATGAAGAAAATGGTGACATTACCACTCCTTTTGATATGCGTGTTTTAAACCACATGGATCGCTATGATTTAGCAAAAGATGTAGTAGAAAGTATTCCTGAGCTCAGTGAAAAGAATGCCGATTTCATTGATGAAATGGATAGCTTGCTTGCTAAACATCATCAATATATCCGTGATAACGGTAAAGATATGCCTGAAGTCACTGAATGGCAATGGAATGGCTTAAAATAAATATATTATTTTTTAAAGATCGAATTAATTTCCGATCTTTTTTAATTGTAGTTATTAAAAAATCATTGTATTGTTAGTGTGACATTTATTGTTATAATATATTAAGTAAAGTAAGTGTAATTTTAATAAAAAAGATATTGTAGGAAGGGATGATGAGATGGATTTTAAAGATGTTTTAGCAAGTGAACATGCAACAAGAAAGTTTACTGATCAAAGAGTAAGCGAAAAAACTGTGATTAAGGTAATCGAAGAGGCACAAAGAACACCATCATTACTAAATTCACAACCATGGCGAATTTATGTGGCTGAAGGTGAGG
>CANPPJ010000052.1:0-6208 GCA_947575965.1 uncultured Lactobacillus sp.
CTTTTAAATCGTGTTTTGAACTATCTTCATAAATATTTAATCAAAAAGTCACGATGGAATTTTTGACACTGTGGTATACTCATTTTTGATTAATTAATTTAAGTTAGGAGAATCCTTGATTATGTTTATTGAACGTGATGATCATCGGTGGTGGCGCTTTGCCTTAAGCGGTGGTTTCTTTATCGCATTGATGCTATTAATTATGTTTAATTCATCAGTGCTAACAATGATTGATGCTGTTCTGCAGTCGTTATTTACTAGTCAGCGCCTGGAAGGAATTGGTTGGTTCCATGCTTTGATGAGCTTGCTTTCATTTTTAGCTAAACCGGTCTTAGATTTAGTATGGGTATTTATTATTGCAGGTGTTTTATGGTTGAAGGGCTATCGCATCCCGGCTTTATGGTCATTAGGAACGATTTTTGGTGGTGATGTGCTTGGAACAATTATTAAACACATCGTTAAGCGGGTCCGTCCTGCACAACACTTGGCAGCAGATGATGGCTATAGTTTCCCTAGTGGTCACACTTTAGGATTCTTCTTGGTAGTAGCAATTTTATTCTTAATTGTAATTCCGCTTATTCAAAAAGCATCTGTCCGCACAATTTTGCAAATCTTATTAATATTCGCAGTCTTCTTTTTGGCGGTATCGCGGGTATATCTTTATGCTCACTGGCCATTTGATACGATTGGTGCAATGTTATTAGCTTATGCATGGTTACAAGTAGCAGAATGGCTCTATGTCGCTTGGGCACCACGATTGCAACGAATTCCGTTCTTCCATAGTGTTGAAATTTAATAATCGAAATTGATGGAGGGCAATCTTTTTGGTTGCTTCTCTTTTTTTATTTCCCGGGAAATAGGAGAAAAATGAGTGAAATTATAATTGAACCAGCAAAAACTAATAACAATTTAGGAGCAATAGTTAAATTGTTGGATAATGAAAACTTAACACAAGCAGTGGGATTGCTTTTACCGCTTCAAGAAGAAAAACGTACGCAAGCTATTAAGATGTTTATTCGCCATAATCATGTGATGGTAGTAAAGCTAAATGAAGATGTAGTGGGAATGATTGTATTAAGTGCTTGGTATGGGGATGAAGGAAAAAGAATTGCTCATCATTATGAAGTAGGTTATCTTTTACAACAAGACCAATGGAATAAAGGCATAATGACAACTGCACTTCAAAAATTTATTTCTATTTTGCCATCTAAAATTACGATTCATGCGGAGTGCAAACAAAGTAATTATCGTTCCCAGCGAGTACTTGTTAAATGTGGTTTTACTTATGACAAGGATGACTTATGGCAACGCATTATTAAATAATCGGACTTGCATTTTTATTTGAGTGGGGTATAATTTCATTCGATGAAGAGGTTGCATATTTTATCAGTAACTAGTATTAGGTGAATAAGCACCGGAGTATTAGTGAAAGGGAAATATGCCGAAACACTACTTAGCTTATTTCTGGTAGATGTTGGGCTATAGTCACAATAGGCTATAGACTGTCGCAATAATTGCGGGGCGCTTCCTAAATTGATTCAACGATTAATTATAGGTATTAAGTTGGGTCTTCTGGTGGGGTTGCCGATCAGAAGACCCTTTTAATTTATCCTCTTCGAAAATGTTGACGTTAAGGCACACAAATTTGGAGGAAATATATTTATGGCAGATGAATCTAAGTCGACGGGTCATATGGAACGGACATTACAGACACGTCACTTGTCCATGATTGCTCTTGGTGGAACAATCGGTACTGGACTTTTTATTGCCAGTGGATCCGCTATTTCAACTGCGGGACCTGGTGGAGCGTTAGTTGCATATGGAATTATGGGAATTATGGTTTATTTCCTAATGACGAGTCTAGGAGAAATGGCAACCTATATGCCATTAACTGGGTCATTTTCAGCTTATTCAACAAAATTTGTTGATCCAGCACTAGGCTTTGCTCTTGGTTGGAATTATTGGTTTAACTGGGCGATTACCATCCCCGTAGATGTTACAACTGCGGGAATTGTAATGAATTATTGGCTTCCTAATGTTCCAGGCTGGATTTTTAGTGTAACAGTGATGGCATTAATTTTCTTAATCAATTATTTATCAGTACGATCTTATGGTGAAACTGAATTTTGGCTTGCTTTAATCAAAGTTGTCACAGTTATCGTATTTTTAATTGTTGGTGTTGCAATTATTTTTGGAATTATGGGTGGCAAGCCAGTTGGATTAAGCAACTTCCACTATAAGCAGGCACCGTTTGTTGGAGGTGTGCCAGCAATTATTAGTGTTTTCTTGGTTGCTGGGTTCTCGTTCCAAGGAACAGAATTAGTTGGAATTACTGCTGGTGAAGCTGCTACACCAGAAAAGTCTGTCTCAAAGGCAATCCACTCAACTTTCTGGCGAATTTTACTTTTTTATATTTTTGCTATTTTTGTTATTGCCTGCATCCTTCCTTACACAGATAAGAACTTATTGAATCAAGATGTTTCAAACATTACAATGAGTCCATTTACAATTGTGTTTAAGCGGGCGGGATTAGCCTTTGCAGCTAGTACAATGAATGCGGTTATCTTAACTGCCGTCATTTCTGCTGCTAACTCTGGTTTATATGCCTCAACCCGGATGCTTTATTCACAAGCGCGTGAAGGGTATGCATGGCGGATTTTTGGTTATGTAAACCGGCGTGGTATTCCGATTTATGCTTTGCTGGGAACGATGGTTGTCTCATTAGCAGCCTATGCAACTCAATTTATTGGTCCCAAAGCTTATAACTACTTAATTGGTGCATCGGGATTGTGTGGATTTATTGCATGGTTAGGAATTGCAATTTCCCACTACCGCTTTAGGAAGGCATTTCTTAAGCAAGGACATACACTGTCTGAATTGAAGTATCATGCAACAGGGTTCCCATTTGGCCCAGTATTCGCGCTTGCTCTATGTATTGTCGTTATTTGTGGTCAAAACATTGATGCTTTTGTAAAAATGGATTGGCAAAACATTTTAATTACTTACATGGGAATTCCATTATTCTTAATTCTTTTCTTCTACTACAAGATTCGTTACAAGACGCACTTGATTCCGCTTGATAAGGTTGATTTATCACGGCGAACAAAGGGTGAATCGTACGAACCGGAAGATGATTAATAAAATAAAAAGGGAACGAGAAAATACTCGCTCCTTTTTATTTTAAATGTTAGAATTGTTTTCGTTACTTTTTGAATTTGAAATAGGGGGAAATAACTAATGATTGCTTTAGCCGGAACAATCGGTGCAGGAAAGACCAGTTTGACAAAGTTATTAGCCGACCATCTTAATAGCCAGGCCTTTTATGAGTCCGTCGACGATAATAAAATTTTGCCGCTTTTTTATAAAGATCCTAAAAAATATGGCTTCTTATTACAGATTTACTTTTTAAACAAACGTCTTGCTGAGATTAAAGATTCATACTCAAATGACTTAAATGTTTTGGACCGTTCAATCTTTGAAGATGCTTTGTTGTTCAAGTTAAACGCGGATATGGGCCGGGCTACGGAAACGGAGTCAAATATTTATTCTTCATTATTAGGTAATATGATGGAAGAATTGCCAGAGCAACCACACCAAAAAGCTCCTAACCTTTTAATTACAATTAGGGTTTCGTTTGAAACAATGCTTGAACGGATTAAGAAACGGGGACGTTCATTTGAACAAATTACTAATGATCCTTCCTTATATTCATATTATAAAAATTTAAACGAACGTTATGTTCAATGGTATGAGGATTATAATGAAAGCCCTAAGATGGTTATTGATGGCGATAAATATGATTTTGTTGAAGATCCGGCTGCAGCTAAGAAGGTCTTAGCCATGATTGATGAAAAATTAATTGAATTAAATCTTAAATAGGATTTGACAAAAAAGTATATAGATGATATATTAAATAGGCTGATTTATATAGCAAGCCTATTTATGGAGGATTAGCTCAGTTGGGAGAGCATCTGCCTTACAAGCAGGGGGTCACAGGTTCGAGCCCTGTATCCTCCATTAATTTGCGGATGTGGCGGAATTGGCAGACGCGCAAGATTTAGGATCTTGTATCATTTTGATGTAAGGGTTCAAGTCCCTTCATCCGCATTTAATATTTTTTGAAAATTCTTGTTGACATTGATGAGGTTTTCGTGTAATATTAATAATCGTTGATAGGGAATAACTTATCAGAGACATGCGGAAGTAGTTCAGTGGTAGAACATCACCTTGCCATGGTGGGGGTCGCGGGTTCGAATCCCGTCTTCCGCTTATATGCACCCATAGCGCAATTGGATAGAGTGTCTGACTACGAATCAGAAGGTTGAAGGTTCGACTCCTTCTGGGTGCACTAATTATGATAAGCGTGACAGTTTTGACTGTTGCGCTTATTTTTTCGGAATTTAGCTCAGCTTGGTAGAGCGCTGCGTTCGGGACGCAGAGGTCGCAAGTTCAAATCTTGTAATTCCGACTATTGAGTAAGCCTATTGTAATAACTGTTAATAATGGTTGTTATAATAGGCTTTGTTATTTTAATTACCACTTTCGGTAGCTCATAGCCCTGATTTTTCAATACGTACTGTTATTGCCTGCTTACTGCTTAACGGTGGACAATCTTAGCTAAATTATTTATTATTTATAAAAAGTAGGTAAAATTAGATTATAAGGATTAATAATGAAAGAGATACCAAATCAAGTCGAAGTAACGGATAAAGGTTGGTGGGCTGCCGATATAGGAGACTACTTAAAAGTTATTGCTAATGGAATGGTAATGTTTCAACCGATTATTAGTATGGCTGTTAAGACCAATCTTAGTATTGAACAGTTAAAAGTTTTTGCTTCTTTTTACAATTTTGTTAAGTTTACATCGCCAGCGTTTATTTTTGGGATTGTATTTACGGTTATTCGGCAAAGCGGTAATCGAAAAGATTTGAATCTTCAGGTGTATTGTAAAGATCAATGGGCTAATAATTTCGTACCAACTATTATTTGGACGTTAGTATATTTGCTAATAATGCCTAATTTGCAGCAACATGGTCATTATTATAACCTGGCTTCCTTTTTTTGGCAGTTTATCACAGGGAATGCAGCGCCGCATCTCTGGTATAGCGTTATGATGTTGCAGTTTTTAATAATTATGCCGATAATTAAGTCAGTAACTGTCTATGTTGGTAATGATCTTTGCCGGCTAGGGGGAACAGTTATTGGAATTGGAATAGTATACTTTAGCTGGCTTGTTTTTTATGACTGCTTCAATTTTAGTGGCAAAGGGAATAGTAATTGGTATCTTCTCGATCGGTGTTTTTTGAGCTTTTTGATTTTTGGCTTTTATGGTGGCCTTGCATGGAATTTCCATCATCAAATTCAAAGTTTACTATTTCATTATTGGTGGCTTGTTATTGGTTTTTATCTTTTAATGTATACCTGGACAAGATATATTTTTATTTCAGCTCATCATTTAACGGATTTACTGGATGATACTTACTATCGACCCTCAATGGCAATCTATGCGTTAGCAGTTATCATCCTGATCTATCTTATTTGTATTGTTCAAAAAGTCTATCGAATGCAACGCTGCCTTAAAATAATTCATTACCTGGCTTTTTATGCCTATCGCGCCTTTTTAGCGAATGTTTTTTGGGATCGAATATTATGGTATACAGGTGGCATGCGGCTAACGCTTAAAGCTACTCCTTACCTGACCGTGTTTATAACTTGGTTATTAACGTGGCTTCTTTCATACTTGTCTGTCTATCTTTGTCATCAATTATGGTTAAGCCTGGTAAAAAGATAGCTAAAAATTATTATGAGTTAGCTTGACAGGTATGATTATCCGTTGAGTTATTCCAGCATAGCTTAGCTGGTAGAGCATCTCCCTCATAAAGAAAAGATCGGAGGTTCGAATCCTATAATTTATACTAATTTTTATCAGTATCTTAAAAAGGTGTAGCATAACACAATAGTCGTCACCTTAAAAAGCTACGACGCCAGACCGAGAGTTGCTTTTCAAAATTGAAGCAATACAACGTTGAAGAAAACACAACTCGTACTTTATCTGGTTTTCAGACTCGGTTGGAAATGATAATTTTGGTCTACAATTTACGGATAATGAGTTTTATTACGAACTAGCACTATGGGTAGTTATGCTAAGTAAAATATATTTTTCCGAATAAAAAAATTATTTTGAAACCTGCAATGTCAATTTAAATTA
>CANPPJ010000053.1:0-5992 GCA_947575965.1 uncultured Lactobacillus sp.
TCGCTTGCCTCAAACAGCATGTATTACTTTACAGGCTTTTTTACTTTTCGTCAACCCTTTTTTGGAAAAAAATTAGCAATATTTTTTTAGAGTGCTAATTCCAAGCCTTTTCTCTCGAATTTTAAATATGAAAAAAATGGTATTCTTTTGCTCTTTCAGCAATTGAATACCATTCCTACTTTATTAAATTTTATTCACCAAATTTTGGTTCCTTAGTGATGACTTTCATTCCATGCATATATGGTTGTAAAGCTTCTGGAACATTTACTGTTCCGTCTTCATTTTGATAATTTTCTAAAATCGCAGCTACTGTTCTACCTACAGCTAGACCAGAGCCATTTAAAGTATGCGCTAAATGAAGTTTACCGTTTTCGTCTCTGTAACGAATCAAACTACGACGTGCTTGGAAGTCAGTACAGTTTGAACAACTTGAAATTTCACGATACTTGTCTTGTGCTGGCATCCAAACTTCTAAATCATAAGTTTTCGCACTAGTAAAGCTTGCATCCCCAGTTGAAAGCGCAACTACATGATATGGTAAACCAAGTTTTTGAAGTAAATGTTCAGCATTATGGGTTAATTTTTCCAATTCATCCCATGAACTTTCTTCATCAACAATTTTTACCATTTCAACTTTTCTAAATTCGTGCATTCTGATTAATCCACGAGTGTCACGTCCAGCTGATCCTGCTTCACTTCTAAAAGCTGGAGAGAATGCAGTTACATTAATTGGTAATTGCTCTCCATCTAAAATCTTGCCACGGAAGTAATTAACTAAAGGTACTTCAGCAGTTGGAATTAAAGTTAAATCACGTGGCTTATCAGGATCATCATTATCTACAATTGTATAAACATCTTCAGTAAACTTAGGGAATTGACCAGTTCCTTGCATAGAAGCATCATTAACTAAGTATGGTGGGATTACTTCTGTATATCCATCTTTAGTATTTTCATCTAAGAAAAAGTTTGAAACTGCACGTTCAAGTAATGCACCGGCACCCTTGTAATAAACAAAGCGGGCACCTGAAACTTTAGCAGCAGTATCCCAGTCTAAAATATTCAATTCTGTTCCAATTTCCCAGTGAGGTTTTGGTTCAAAATCAAGTTTAGTAGGTTCATGCCACTTACGAACTTCTTCATTGTAACTTTCATCAGGACCAATAGGATCTGAGTCTGCTGGGAAGTTAGGTAAACGAAGTAAGATATAGTTTTGTTTTTCAGTTAAATCTTCTACTTCTTTATCTAAATCTTTAATTTCTTTACCTACTTCACGCATTGCTTTAATAGCTTCACTTGCATCTTCTTTATTGCGTTTAGCTTGAGCAATTTGATCAGATACTTCATTACGCTTTTGCTTTAATTGTTCACTCTTAGTTAAAGCTTCACGTCTTTCTTTATCAATAGCTACTAATTTATCTAATTCTTCTGGTTTAATTCCTCGTGTAGCTAATTTTTTCTTTGACCAGTCTAAATTCTCTCGAATTACTTTTATATCTAACATATTTCCTCCTTAAAAATAAAACAAAAAGCCGATTCATCCCTACACTGGGACGAATCGGCTTACACGGTTCGCGGTACCACCCAAATTTGGTTAAAAATACCACACTCAAAAAGCGATAACGGGGCTAGCCGTGTAGAATTACCTACCCACATTCGAAATCTGGAAATGACTTTTTTACTCATTCACACCAACCATGAGCTCTCTGAAATTAGTCTTAGGATTTCATGTTTATTTGCATTATATCATGCCAATCCTGTGGTGTTAACAAATAATATTTTTCTTGATAATTAAAAAGTGAAGAAACCATCGAATAATCAGTAGTATAAACATATCTAAACCCTAGTCTCTTCAACAATTTTTGTGAATTTGTATTAGAAACAAATGTACCTGCCCAAATTTGATTTTGCCCTAATTCTTTAAAAGCAAAATCGATAATTAATTCTAATGCCTCACTCATTAAACCGTTGTGCCAATATTCTTTATCTAACAAAAAACCAAGATCCTTTGTTAGTAACAAACCATTATATTCATCTAGTCCACGTTCATATAATTCGACTAAACCAACTAAATGATTATTTTTCTTTAAGACTACGCCGTAACTATAAGGACGTGCTTGATATTGAAGGACACTTTTTTTTGCTGCATCTAAATCTTGTAAATATTGATAGCCCGCACTTTTGTGATAAATATTATCTTGTCCCCACTTAAGAAGAGTAGGAGCATCTTTAGGTTCAATTTTTCTTAAAATAATTCTTTCAGTTTCTAGCATTACTTGCCTACTAACTTTACTAACCATTTTGCACCATAAACTAACCCCAAGCTATAGGCTGCAATTGTCCAAGGTTTTCCTAATAAAATTATCCATAAATATGTTGAAAACTTCATTTCAGTTAATCCAGCAATCATACATAAAATGTCATCTGGTGCCATTGGCGCAATAATACATAGTCCAAAAAACCAATTAAACTTCTTCTGATTCGTAGTCCACTTCATGTATTTTTCATATGTTTTTTCTGAAACCAAATGCAATATAAAAGGTTTTCCATAATGCCTGGCCAAAAAGAACAAAATAATAGATCCTAAACATATCCCAACATAATTGTAAATAAAGCCCCATACTGGACCAAAAAATATTACTCCTCCAAGTAATGAAACTCCCCCAGGGATGATTGGAATTACAACCTGGATGACCTGAATTAATGTAAAAATCAAAGGACCGATAACTTGCTTGTCTGCTAAATAGGCCTTCATCTTTTCTTGACTTGTAAAAATCCCCAGCCTATACCAGTAAATACTTAGCAAAATTAAAATAATTGTAGTAACAATAGTAAAAATATTAATTAATTTACGACTCGTTTTAGTAGACATTTTTCTGCCCTCCTTGGTATGTTAAATTAATGATAACAAAAACAAGGTAAAATAGGCGCTCTAACCTACAAATTAAACTTAATTATAGAAGAAAATCAAATATGACTTATTTATTAAGATTTATTCTATAATATTAGTGTGTTATAAAATAACTAAGAGGCGTAACTATGGTTGTTATAAAAAAAGATATAATTTATGATGAAAATAACAATTTGAAGAGTGATATCTATTTTCCAAATGATACTACTTCGCAAACAAAACTCTTAATCTTTTGGCATGGAGGAGGATGGTTTGCCGGGTCTAAAAATGATGTTAAGGACTTAGGAATAAAGTTAGCAAACGCTGGTTTTATGACCTTAATTCCCGATTATCGGCTAGCACCCGCTTTTACTTATCCAGCTGCTCACCAAGATAGTAAGAAATTTGTTGAATGGCTTTTAGATTCTGATTATACCGATGACGACGATCAACAAAATATTGTACAAATTGGTGCAAGTGTCGGCGGCACACTAGCCTTATATATTGCTGGAATTTACGGTTTTCCTACGGTTACGTGTCAGCATCGGTAGACTTCTCGAACTGGATGAAAAGTCATAAAGATGTTATTCCATCAAGATACGGTGCCAATGAATTAAAACTAACAAATTTATATGATATTTTTGAATCATTCTATAAATTTTTTGTAAAAACCTATGCTGGTAAAAATGATCAATCTATTTTAAAAAAAATGGATGTCGAAAATTACGATCTTAGCCACTTGGGAAGGATAAAAATGATTAATTCTGCCCATGAATTAGTTCCACTAAATGGTGTTTTAAAATTTATCGACTTTTTAGCTAACGAAGATCATGAGGTTGAATTATTAGTCATTAAAGGTCATGGGCATGCAATGGATTACGCCATGGATTATATTGATGAATCTTTAGATTTTTTGTATCAGACAATCAAGGAGAAGAAGAATGATCAACATTAACAAATTTGTTTCCATTCGTAAAAAATTAGGTTTGTCTCAAACTGAACTATGCAATGGAATTTGTACTCAATCTACATTAAGTAAATTTGAAAATAATGGCCGTATCCCTTCTCTAAAAATTTTAAATAGTCTGTGTGACCGAATGAATATTAATTTAGCTGATATCATGGATGTTGACTCTAACAAAAAAACATCTCACAAGTTATTCGAGGCAGACTTTGCAGTTATTCAACTTGATTTTCCAAAAGTTGCTCAAATTTTAAGTAGTATTAATAGAGACGAATTAGTGCGGCAAGAAGACGTTCTTCACTATTATTATCTACGCGGCCTATTAGCCTTAAATCTAGATCATGCTAAAACTGACGCACTCTATTATTTCAATTCAATTTTAGATGCAAACTTATCAAAACGAAATAAAATTTATTATCTTCTTGCTCTAAAAGGATGTAGTCAAGTTTATGACTTACAAGACGATGTTCATAAAGCACGACATTATTATGACATCATCTTGTCTTCAATATCCAATGTTCCGCTTGAAGACGAAGATTCTTTATTGCAATTTCTTTCTATTCTTTGTAATGGTGGGGAATTTTATGGTCGTAATGAAGATTATGAACAATCGGATAAGTTATTAAATATGGGATATGATCTATGCAAAAAACGACATGTAATTTATTTTGCTGCTCGCATTCTTTATCAATTAGCTCAAAATAATATTGCTCAACATGGATCGTCGCAAAAGACTGCTCAATACTTAAATGATTCTGCCGCCCTTGCTCGTCTGAATAATAATCATGTTTTATTAGAAAAAATTAATAAGTTATTATAAATCTAATCACTTCTTTTAGTTTCTTACTAAAGAGAAGTGATTTTTATATACATCCATAAGAAAGCGCTTTATAATATATTATATTGAAAAGAGGAAATTTTATGTCTAAATATGAATCAATTAATCCATATACAAACCAATTAATTAAAAGTTATCCAACTGCAACTCAAGAAGAAATTGAGCAAGCACTTGAAACCGGAGAAAAGTTATATCTAACTTGGCGTAATCAGCTACCAGCTACTAGAAGCAAATTACTTCATGAGATAGCAAATAATTTTCAAAAGCATCGCGAAGAAATGGCAAAAACCATGACTTTAGAAATGGGAAAATTATATCGTGAATCACTTGAAGAAGTAGATCTATGTGTAAATATTTGTAACTATTACGCTGATAAGGCTCCGGAAATGTTAGAACCTACCCCTTTAGAAACAGATTTAGGAAATGCCTATTATCTAAAACAGTCTACAGGTATTATCATGGCTTGCGAACCATGGAACTTCCCACTTTATCAAGTAATTAGAGTCTTTGCTCCTAATTTTATGGTTGGAAATCCTATTATCTTAAAACACGCTCATAATGTTCCAGGCTCAGCACAATTAACCGAAGAAATTATCGAAAAAGCTGGTGCACCAAAGGGAAGCCTGCAAAACCTATTCTTGTCTTATGCTCAAATTGGCGATGTGATTGCTGATAAACGTGTTCAAGGCGTTGCAGTAACTGGCTCAGAACGTGGCGGTAGTAGTGTTGCAGAAGCCGCTGGTAAAAATATTAAAAAATCGACAATGGAATTAGGTGGAAATGATCCATTTATTGTTTTGGCAGATGCTGACTCTACTGTATTAAAGAATGTACTAAGTGATGCCAGAACCTATAATTGCGGTCAAGTCTGCACTTCTTCTAAACGAATTATTGTTGTTGAATCTCGTTATGACGAAGTAATGAATATCTTGCATCATACATTTGCTGGACTTGAACCTGGTAATCCTTTAGATGAGAATACTAGTCTTGCGCCAATGAATTCACAAAGAGCTGCTGATAAGTTAGCTGAGCAAGTTAAAAAAGGAATTGAACATGGCGCAGAAGTTGCTTATCAATATCCTGAAATAAAAAGTTCTGGTGCCTTCTTCCGCCCAATGATTTTAACTAATATTGATAAGAAGAACCCATTATTTGACGAAGAATTATTTGGCCCAGTTGCTGAAGTATTCAAGGTCAAAAACGAAGAAGAGGCGATTGCCCTAGCAAATGACTCAAGTTTTGGTTTAGGATCTAGTGTTATTTCTGAAAATAGAACTCATGCCCAAGAAGTTGCAAGTGAAAT
>CANPPJ010000054.1:0-5897 GCA_947575965.1 uncultured Lactobacillus sp.
GTTAAGCTTCTCTTGGCTTTTTTCAATTTCAGTCAAGTTCTTTTGATTAGACTTTTGTCGATCAAGCACCTGACTATAAACAGCCGTTTTATTGGCAACTGCTTCTGCGTCATCACGATACTGTTTAATAATTGCTTTAATTTGTTCACCAAGTTCTCGAACGGTTTCTTGTTCATGATTAGTAAGTGTGTAATTCAAACTTAACCGGTCTAATTCTACACCAAGTTCGTCATTTTGCCGTTGAGCGTGTTTTGTAAAGTCTTTCATCACTTCAATTAAATGAACGGCTTCATTCTTAGCATCAATTTCTTTTTGCATTACCCCGTATAAGTAATCAATCTGGTCACTAAGATCTTTATTAGATTGTTCCACAACATCTAATTGTAAATTGTTAAGTTGATCAATCGTCTGATCCAGTTTGGATTGGAGCTGTTCAATTTGCTTATCAATATTTTTCTCCGTAAAGTGGAAATTTTGCTTTACAAGTGTCTCATAACCACTTTTTAGCTCGGATAATTGTTCTGGAAACTCGGTTGCAATTGGCTTATAGAGCTGAGGAATCTTCTTAAGGTCTTGTTCAAATTTATCGTTTTCAGATTGCAAATTGCTTAAAATTTCTTGAGCCGCTTCAATATCGCCCTTATTAGTTAAATCAGTAAATTGCGCGAATTGATCCTCTAATTCGTTTAATCTGCTATTTAACTGCTTTTCACTGTCTCCATATTCGAAGCTTTTCTCATTTAGTTGCCGGTGGAATTGACGATATTTATTTTTAATCTGCTCGACCGCTTGTTTATGGGTATGTTGTTGTTGACGAAGATGTTGCAAGTCTTTTTGGATCTGTTGAAGAGTTGTCGTTAACTTTGCCAAATCTGCTTGCAGGTCACGAATCTGAGTGTTGATTGTCAGTAACTTGCTCGTCCGTGAATCTGCTAATAATTGGGGAGCTCGTTTATTAAAGGCCGTAATTGCTGGTCGCACTTGTTTTTCATACTTGTTTTTAATTGTTTCAAATTGCTTTTTAGCATCCCCGATTAGTTGCAATTCTTCAACATTTTTGATCTGCTGGTCAACTTTTTGATCTGCTAGCTTTTTCTCGCTTTCCATTAAGTCGTTGATCTGTTTAACAGCTCGTCGTTGATAAAAATATACGCAAGCTAATATTGCTACAACAATAATTAAAATACCAATCAATACTTGAAAAACCACTTTTTCCACCTACTACTTTTTATTGTTTATTGCTCTTGCACAATAATTATCCGTATAATCCTATTCAAAATTATAGCATACCACAATGAACGTGCTTTAAAAGATATGAAAAAACATCTACGTTTAATAAACTTTTATATTGTTCATCATTCTGCTAAAAAAGTTACGAGGTTTCTAAAGAAAAGATTGACTTATTATTACGAACCGTTGTACACTAGATTTTGTGTAAAATAATGCAGCAGTGAGGGGCAAGCTCGTCAACAGACTGGTGCCTAACGGTGTTTTTAGTAACCCGGCTGCTAGGGTGAAAGATTCAAATCAGCCTGCACGAATGCCAAGCTCACAATCGGATTATTTTACTCCAACTAAAATTATTGGAGGAATTTATTTATGTCTCGTTACACTGGTCCAAGTTGGCGTGTTTCACGTCGTCTTGGCGTTTCACTTTCAGGTACTGGTAAAGAATTAGCACGTCGGGCTTACGCTCCTGGTGACCACGGTCGTGATCGTCGCGGTAAGCTTTCAGAATATGGTACACAATTACGTGAAAAGCAAAAGCTACGTTTTATGTACGGTATGACTGAACGTCAATTCTCAAACCTTTTCGTTCGTGCCGGTAAGATTAAGGAAGGTACTCACGGTGCCAACTTTATGGCATTGCTTGAACGTCGTCTTGATAACATGGTTTACCGTCTTGGTTTAGCCACTACTCGTCGTCAAGCTCGTCAATTGGTTAACCACGGTCACATCACTGTTGATGGCAAGCGTGTTGACATTCCATCATACGAAGTTAAGGTTGGTCAAATCATCGCCGTTCGTGACAAGTCTAAGAACTTAGACATCATCAAGAACGCTGTGGAAGCTGTTGTTTCTCGTCCTTCATACGTTGACTTTGATGCCGACAAGCTTGAAGGTAAGCTTAACCGCATTCCAGCACGTGAAGATTTGAACGCTGATATTGATGAAGCTCTTATCGTTGAATTCTACAACAAGTAATCTGATAATTACTATCGTTGTTGTTATATCAACATTCTAATGGTAGTTGGGACACTATTGCAGTACCAACTACTAAAAAAGCATTTCCAGATTAATTTCTGGAAATGCTTTTTTTATTTTAATTCACTTATTTACATCTCACTTTTTAACCTTCTTAGTATTAAAGTTATCTTTATCATCATTTGGTACAATATGAAATTCACCACGAGCAATTGGCGGTACACTTTTAACAATATCTTCTGCCTTGAAATGCTTCGGTATATCTGATTCATCCACATATTGACCTTTATGGTGATTGAAAATTACATATAAAATAAAGGGTAGAACTAATACAAACAAATAACTGATAATTAAAATAGCTAAGTATGCGTGATGGGATGATTCAGGAAGATTCGAAGGTGGAACAAATGAGATGAAGAAGGCAAAAATAGAAACCAATAGCCCACAAAAGGCAACGATTGCCTTACAGATTGTTCCTCCAGGAATCTCATACTTCCGTTTTAATTGTTTCTTTTTAAAAATTAAATCAATATAACCAGCAAAGAATAGTAAATAAGCACTTAGATAAATAACAACCGTTAAAGACATAGCAACGAAGAACGAAACATTACTACTGCCCCCACCAAAAGTTAAAACACCATCCCAAATTGAAACTACAATTCCTTGGGTAATAATTAGGGGAACCGGAACTTTATGCTTATTTGTTTTCCGGAAGTATTTCGGAATAATTCCTCGTTGAGCAGCAGCGAACATTCCCCGCGACGGACCAACAACCCACGAACTAATTTCTGCCATTACACCAAGGGATAAAGCTAAGGCGATAATTTTAACAAGTAAAGCCAAGTGTGGATCTTGGTAATAAATTAAATACTTAAAAGCTTGTACAACCCCAGCACTTAATGATAGTTCTTTTTGCGGAACAACTGCTGCTACCGCAAATCCACCAAAAGTATCTAGGCAAATAGCAAGAATAACTAATATAAACATTGCCAAGGGATAATTTCGCTTAGGATTTTTAAGCTCATTGATGTGGGTAGCTGAAGCCTCAACTCCCATATAAGCTAGAATGAAAGAAACGAATACTACCATTGTATTTAATCTAGCAAAATCAGGAATAAATGCTTTTGGAGTAAACTTTACTTGTAATGGGCCGCCTTTAACCACATACCAAATAGCAAGTGCAATTAAACAAATAGACGGGAGTAAAATGCCTAAACTAAAGCCCCATTTTGCAATTCGAGCTGTATATTTGGTGCCACCAAATTGCGAAAAAACTAATAGCCAAAAAATAATTAAAACTCCAAAAAACTTAACTGTTGGATTAGCATCTAGGGCTGGCCAATTAATAACATATGAAAATGCACCTAAGATAAAGTAGATCATGGTAATGAAACCAACTGTAATTTCAAACCATTGGAAAAAGATTCCAGCAAAGCCAAACCGTTCACCAAGTGTATGAGAAATCCAACTAAAAATTCCTCCACCATTTTTATTCCACCCTTGAACAGTTGCCATTTCCGCGGCACATAAAGCAACCGGTAAAAACCAAAAAATCCCGGCAAGAATTAAATAAAATACTAAATTAAGCTTAGAAGTTGCAAAAGTTGGATACTCATAGACCGCAAGAACCATTGATGCAGTTAGTGAGAAAAAGCCAAATAACGTCAAATTACGTTTTCCTTTATCAACCATCAGCTCACGCGCTTCCTTTCATAAAAAATTCATTTCTTCTCCTCTAGCTATTTCTACCATCAATTAATTTATTTATCAAGCAAATAAGCTTGAATAAGCTTTTGTGTTTAAAAAATAGACTTATTGCTTGTCGTTTTATATTTATAACAGTATCCTAGCATTTAGGAGGTGATTACTTTGGATCTTAAACAAGTAGTTGATAATAATTTGGCTAAAACTAATTTGGGAAAAGTAGCAAACTATATCCCTGCATTAGGTAAAGTTGATCCTAAGCAACTCGGAATTGCGGTTTATGATTTGAATAAAGATGACATAACGAATGCTGGAAATGCTGATGTTCGCTTTGCAATTGAGAGCATTTCCAAAGTAATTGTTTTTTTATATGCCGCTAAACAACTTGGACTGAGCAATGTAACGAAACATGTTGGTGCTCGCCAAACAGGATTCCCTTTTAATTCAATTCTGAATATGGAAATTGAAAAAGCACATTATCCTCTCAACCCATTTATCAACGCGGGTGCAATAGAGGTAACATCTTTAATTCAACCATATAATGGCAAAAGTCCTTTCGATCAAATAATTCAATTTGCCCGTGAAATTTGTCATGATCCGCAAATTTCACTTAATTCAGAAATATTTGAGTCAGAAGATCGAACTGGGGATACGGATCGATCATTAGCTTATTACTTAAAGGCCAATAAGATGATACATGCAGACGTAACAACAAGTTTAACAACATACTTTAAACAGTGTTCAATGATGGTCACCGCTATTAGCCTAGCTAATCTAGGCGCAGTCTTAGCAAACAATGGTATTAAGCCTTGGGACAATAAGCGATTAGTTCCTACTGAAGTAGCAACCTATACTAAATCCCTTATGACAACTACCGGGTTATATAACGAATCTGGTACATATTCATCAATTATAGGTGTACCTACTAAGAGTGGTGTTGGCGGTGGCTTAATGTCCGCAGCGCCTAATCGTTTCGGGATTGGTATTTTTAGTCCACCATTAGATAATGCTGGTAACAGTGTTGCAGGATTAGCTGCCCTTGAAGAAATTAGTAATGAACTTAAGATTGATATATTTCAGTACTAATAATTAAGGTTCAACTCATACTAAATTCTTAACAAATGATTTTCTTACTTAAGAATCAGTTTTTATCATTCGAGATATCATGAATGAGTCATAATATAGTTACAAATCCCCTTGATAATTGTAATGAATTATTGAGGGGATTTATGTTTATAAGATCAAATATAGAATTTTAAATATGTATGATTAAAACAAAAACTAAAAAATAATTAGCAATTAATATAATTTTGCAATTTTCACAGTAAAAAGTAGCACACCAACCGCGGTTAAATAAATAAAATAATAGCATAATAATTGAAAGATGGGCATCAAGTGCTATCATTTAAATATAAATAATAATTATTATTTATATTATGGATGATGAATTAATCAGTACTGAAAATTTGTTATATCTCTTTTGAAAGGAGTAAGAAATGGCTAATACTCAACAAACTAAGAGAAATTTAACGCTTTTCGGTTTCTTTTCTCTGACGGCCTCAATGGTTCTCACAGTTTATGAATATCCAACATTTGCCACCTCAAAGCTCCACTTAATATTCTTCCTTATCCTTGGAGGTTTATTCTGGTTCATTCCAGTCGCCCTATGTGCTGCTGAAATGGCTACCGTTAACGGTTGGAACAATAACGGTGGTGGTATCTTTAGCTGGGTTTCTCACACTCTTGGAAGAAGATGGGGATTTGCTGCTATCTTCTTTCAGTGGTTCCAAATTACCGTAGGCTTCGTTACCATGATTTACTTCATTTTAGGAGCATTTTCATACGTTCTGAATTGGGCCGCTCTTGACGAAAAACCCGCTATTAAATTTTGGGGTGTCTTAATTGTTTTCTGGTTTTTAACATTTTCACAATTCTGGGGAACTAAATATACCGCTTATATTGCTAAAACTGGATTTGTTATCGGAATC
>CANPPJ010000055.1:0-4644 GCA_947575965.1 uncultured Lactobacillus sp.
TCGGGACCAAGAAAATAATTTAACTGTCAAGTTGGCCGCTAAATATAGTTCCCAACATGTTGTTGGACTTGACTTAGCTGGTCCAGAAGGTCCGATTCCTAATAAAGTTTTTAGTTCATTCTTTGAAGACGCAAAAGAAATGCATGTTCCATTTACAATTCACGCAGGAGAAGCAGCTGGCCCTGAATCAATGCAAGAAGCATTAGATTTAGGCACTAAAAGAATTGGGCATGGAATTCGCTGTTTAGAAAGTGAGCAAATGGTTCAATATTTAGTTGACCATAATATCACTCTTGAGTGTTGTGCCACTTCTAATCTCAACACCAAAATTTTTAAGAAAATTGATTCCTATCCTTTAAAAACTCTTCTTTCAAAAAAGATAAAAGCAACACTAAATTGCGACAATATGACTGTTTCAAATACTAACTTACCTAAGGAATTTAAATTACTTGAATCAAAAACCGGTCTTACTAAATTAGACGAACATCAATTATTATTAAATTCTATTAACGCTGCTTTTGCTTCTGATCAAGAAAAGAATCGCTTATTGACCATATTTAGCTAAAATTGAGAAAAAAATGCTCCGCCTAAGCGGAGCATTTTTTAATATTCTTAGTTCAAAGCTTTCTTAGCAGCATCTGCTAAATCAGCAAAAGTCTTTTCATCGTTGTAAGCAATGTCAGCTAACATCTTACGGTTCATGTCAATACCAGCTACTTTCAAGCCGTGCATTAACTTAGAGTATGAAAGACCATTTTGTCTTGCAGCAGCGTTGATACGAGCAATCCATAATTTTCTGAATTCGCTCTTACGCTTCTTACGGTCACGGAAAGCATATTTACGAGAAACAAATACTTGAGTACTTGCTGCTTTAAATTGTAAGTGTTTTGAGCCACGGTAACCCTTGGCTAACTTCATGATCTTCTTACGACGAGCGCGTGTTACGGTTCCACCTTTAGTTCTTGGCATCTAAAATTCCTCCTCAAAAAGTCTTCTAATAATTAACGCATTTGGGAAAGCATCTGTTTGATGCGCTTTAAGTCACTTGCTGAAACCATAGCAGCTTTTCTCAAATGACGACGTTGTTTCTTAGTCTTACCGTGGAAACGGTGTCCAGTGTAAGCATGGTGACGCTTTAAACCACCATTAGCAGTTCTCTTGAAACGCTTTGCTGAAGCGCGGTGTGTTTTTTGCTTTGGCATATCTATTCCTCCAATTAACTACTTTTTCTTTTTATCTTTCTCACTTAATGGAGCAAGCATTAAGAACATTGAACGGCCTTCCATCTTTGGCTTAGTAACTACATTAGATAAGTCACTAGCTTCGTCAGCCATCTTTTCTAAGACCTGTTTACCTAACTCCTTGTGAGTAATTGCCCGGCCTCTAAAGCGAATAGAAACTCTAACTTTAGCGCCCTTGGTCAAGAATTTACGAACATGCTTTAACTTGGTGTCAAAGTCATTTCCTTCGATTGTTGGACTTAAACGAATTTCTTTGACAGCCATAACCTTTTGATTCTTACGGTTTTCTTTGGCTTTCTTTTGTTGTTCAAAACGGAATTTACCGTAGTCCATAATTCTAGCAACAGGTGGCTTAGCATTAGGAGAAAGCAAAACCAAATCAAGGTCAGCGTCAGCTGCTTTACGTAAAGCTTCATTCTTGGATACAACACCAACTTGTTGGCCATCAACGCCAATTAAACGAACTTCACGAGCACGAATATCTTCGTTTAAGATCATATTTTTTGGTATGAGTATTCACCTCCACGTTAATTTCGAGGACAAGAAAAAAGCGGGCAAAGTTAACGCCCGCTTTTAATCAACAGATATTATCGATCAGCCCAGAGGTAATATTAACTTAGGCGAGAAGCGGGAGCTTCTTCTTGTTCTCAACTTCTAAATTATACCATCTAATTAATTTACGTCAAGAACTAATTAAATGCAACTATTCTTTTTAGTGCCGATTAAACTCTGGTGATAAATTCATCAATCGATCAGCATTTTCTTCTAACACCTCTCGCCTTTTACCATACATCATCCAAACTGTAACAGCTAATGGAACTAAGACCATTAGAACTTCAGAGATATAATCTGTAGCCCAACTATCGAATTGCCAGCCTGCAGAATTCCAACCACTTTGCAGGTTTGCAAGGTAATCCATCAAGAAGTGAAAAATCATTGGGAGCCAAAGTTTCCCACTATAAAGGTAAAGCACGGCCCATAAAAAACCACTTCCCATTACTCCAATTACTTGAGCAATTGTAGCTTCAAAGGTTTCACCATTCCAACCAACGTTTCCTAGATGAGATAATCCAAAAAGAAGAGCAGACCCATAGATAGCTATTGGTACACGCAAATTTCGATATTGATTAAAGCCAGCAAGCAGAATTATAATAGCCAAATATCTTTCAGTTTCTTCAAAAATGCCTGGTTCTAAAGCAGCTGTAAAGCTTGCAATAGTAAAATATTTTTTCTGCAAATCAATTGAATACCTAAAAAATGCAGTCCATATTTGCTTATCGTAATTAATAAAGGCATTGTAAAACACATCAATAAATGCAAACAATACTAGTAATAATAAGACTGAATATTGAAAATTTCTGCTTTTTACAAACTTCAAATTAGGATTAAAGTGAAATCCCCATGCTTTTCCTAAAAAGCAAGCTAAAATTAATAAAGCAAACGCTGCAACTACGCCTTGGCTAGTAATTGAATGAAGCCACGGTAAATTTTTGCCAATCTTTAACAAAGAATCAGGTCCATACTGTGTTCCTAGGAGACCAACTCCTATTAAACGTAAAAACCAATTCTTTAAGCTACCCGCAAATAAAATTGCGAGAGGTAATAGCAAAACTAAATAGCTCATCCAGAGTAAAAGAACCCATAGAATTTCTAGCTGAGGGACATTTTTTAAGAAATAATTACCTATTTCTACCCACACGCTTGGGAATAAAGTACTTAGACCAAATAAATTTAGCCATCTTACAATTTCAAAAATTATTCCATTCTGTCTATTTACCCTTTGATTATAGAAATTAAGTCCAAGAACAATTATAAAAAAAGCTCCTTGAATTAAATTTCCTACACTATTTTTATTTTGGAAAATAACCTCTAAAAGCATCCAGATAAGTGCAATTAATAATTGCACATCAAAAATTTGTTGCCATCTTTTATGTGACAAAGTAAAATCCTTCATTCTATTCCTCCAGTTAGTTATCTAGTTTTTTTATTATAATGATCTCTCAATTTTTTTAAAGATATTTCATGCATAATAAAAAGAACTCATCTGCTGTGAGTTCTTAAAAACTAATCAAATTTTACTTTAGTCTAAAATTACAACTTAAAATTTCGTTCTCTATTTAGATATATCAGCACCGTCTTCATTTATTTCTTAACTCTGCTTTTACTCTTTATTTTTCTTCAATTGAATATTGATTTGTCTCACTTCATTCCACAAGTGAAAAAAGTAAACTCCATATGCAAGAGCATACATCAGAATAAAGTTTCCGATAATAATGGCTAACTGCTTTTCCATAACTGTTAAGCCATCTACAAAGAAATTAAATACTAACCAAGCAGTTAAGCAAACAAAAAAATTAATGATAATCTGCTTTCTTAATGACCAACTATCATTGTTAAAAATCCAACCCGCTAAATAAAAAAAGACTCCAATTAAAAAAGATTCTAATATCCAAAATAAAAAATCTGAGATTTTAAGTGTACTATTAGCTAAATTGTTCCAGGAAGACTGCAGAAGAATCTGAACAACTATCCAAGTCATCCCTATTCCAATTCCAATTAAACCACTTACTAATAATTGAACAACCTTTTTCATAATCCTAACCTCTCTTTCAAAACTTTAATCTTTCTTCTTGCAACTTGAATGCGTAAGCCATTTTCTAAAATTGCATCAATATTTCCGCTACTAACAATTTCTAAATGATTTATAGAATGATAGTTGACAATCGAACTTCTGGAAGTAGTAACAAAATCATTAGGTAGAAGTTTTTCCACTTGATACAATCTTCCTCTAAAAATGTAAACATCTCTTTCTGTACAAATCATTGTTTTTTCATTCTCAACTTGAATAGCAAAAATCTGTGAAAACTCGATCATATAAGCATCTCTATTTTTGTAGCCCCAAAGAAAATTTTGCTTTGATGTTAATTCATTCGTGATTCGCTTTATTTTGCTAGTCATCCTTTTCAACCAAAATTCAACTTTTTCTTCTGGTAGATTAGGATCAATCTTAAACTCAACTTTCATTAATTTCCCTCCTTACTTGGTTATTAAGTATAGTTATTTACCGCTTGAAAACCAGAGATTTTCGGTAAATGGTCTTAATCTAACGGTGAATGGTCATTTTTCTATACAAAAAATCCGCTAGGATCTTCTCTTCTCCCTAGCGGATTTTTATTATCTATCAATTATCAAAATTATTTTTCTCTTGAGTATGACTTAACATCTGCATCAATTTCAGCAATAAAGTCATCTAAACTCTTAGAAAGTTGTTCTTCAGTACCATAGCGACGAACATTAACGCCATTTGCATTCATTTCTTCGTCACCTAAAACTAAAGTATAAGGAACTTTTTGAGTTTGTGATTCACGAATCTTGTAGCCAAGTTTTTCATTTCTGTGGTCTA
>CANPPJ010000056.1:0-4613 GCA_947575965.1 uncultured Lactobacillus sp.
CAGTATCAATGAGCGAAAGTTTAAGTAACTCAGTGTCAATGAGTGAAAGCATGAGCAACTCAGTGTCAATGAGCGAAAGCATGAGTAACTCCGTATCGATGAGTGAGAGCTTAAGTAACTCAGTATCAATGAGCGAAAGTTTAAGTAACTCAGTGTCAATGAGTGAAAGCATGAGTAACTCAGTAAGCATGAGTGAAAGTCTAAGCAACTCCGTATCAATGAGTGAAAGCTTATCTAACTCAGTAAGCATGAGTGAGAGCTTAAGCAACTCAGTGTCGATGAGTGAAAGCATGAGTAACTCAGTAAGCATGAGCGAAAGCATGAGTAACTCAGTATCGATGAGTGAAAGCTTAAGTAACTCAGTATCGATGAGTGAAAGCTTATCTAACTCAGTAAGTATGAGTGAAAGCATGAGCAACTCAGTAAGCATGAGTGAAAGTCTAAGCAACTCAGTAAGCATGAGTGAAAGTTTGAGTAACTCAGTAAGCATGAGTGAAAGCTTAAGCAATTCAGTATCGATGAGCGAAAGCTTAAGTAACTCAGTAAGCATGAGCGAAAGCATGAGTAACTCAGTAAGTATGAGTGAGAGTTTAAGTAACTCAGTAAGCATGAGCGAAAGTTTGAGTAACTCAGTATCGATGAGCGAAAGCATGAGTAACTCGGTATCAATGAGTGAAAGCTTAAGCAACTCAGTAAGTATGAGCGAGAGCTTAAGCAACTCAGTAAGTATGAGCGAAAGCTTGAGCAACTCAGTAAGTATGAGTGAAAGCTTGAGCAACTCCGTATCAATGAGTAAGAGTCAATCTAGCTCAACAAGTACGACAACTTCAACGAATAGTACTAACAATAATGGCTCTAAATCAATGCCAACTAACAGTGGTACTCAATCTACTTCTACTAATACGCTTAAGCCACAACATAAAAATGCTGAATCTGTAGATAAGGCAGCTAAGAAAGATCGCCGTAGAGGTAAATTGCCTCAAACTGGTGCAGAATCAAATTCAAGCTTCTTAGGATTAATGATCGCTGCTTTAGGTGGATTACTTGGCTTTAGACGTAAGAAACGTAAAGATGAAAATAAAGATTAATAAATCTTAAAGATAATAAACAAAGCCTCGAATTCCTTTTTTTGGAAACTCGAGGCTTTGTTGTTATTAATATGAAGAAAAGCATAAATATTAAGCTATAATAGGTTTAAATATGTTGTAACCAATGTAGCAAGAAAGCAATGAGAGGACAGCACATGGAAAAAATCTCAGTAATTATCCCGGTATATAATGATGAAAAATATTTAGCTCAATGTTTGGATAGTGTCTTAAGACAGACTTATTCTAATCTTGAAATTATTTTAGTAGACGATGGATCTACAGATAATACACCTGAATTATGTGAAAAATATCGAGAAAAATATGCCAATATAAGAATTTTGCACAAGAAAAATGGTGGAGTAGGTTCAAGCCGTAATGCTGGTCTTGAAATGGCAACGGGTGAATATATTTTATTTGTAGATCATGATGATTTGCTTAGTGAAACTCATATTGAAGAACTTTATAACCTATTGAAAAAGAACGATGCAGATATTGCTGTAGGAAATTTTAATCATTTTATTGAAGAAAAAAGAGCATATGGGATTTGGCTTAAAGAAGAGGATTACTTTGAAAAGACCTACACTCCAGAAGAATGGTTTACTGTAGAATATGAGACCGTACCTTATAATATGTCCATCATTTTTGCTGTGCCATGGGCAAAATTATATAAAAAATCTCTTTTTGAAAATATAGTTTATCCTATTAATGCTCGTGTGGAAGATGATCTAACAACATGGAAAATATACTTATTAGCAGATAAAATTGCATACATGAATAAGGCAATTTATACACATCGTATTTTTGAAAATAGTGTCTCTGCACAGGCCAACAAGACTGCCGTTTTCCCCTTAGAAGCTGTGGAAGAAAGAATAAGTTTACTAAGTCAGCTTGGTTTTGACATCACTAGGGAAATAAGTGCATATCGCTATCGATTACAGATTTGTATCGATACAGCCTTAAAGGATGGAGATTATCTAAAATATCGTAATGCTAAGCAAAAGATGGCGATCTTGAAGAAGTATAAAAAAATATAATTGAATAAAAATAAAACTCCCTGAGAATAAATAAAATCCTCAGGGAGTTTTTAGTTAATTATTATATTGAGCTTTTACCACAGCATCAACTAATGCTTTTTTAGTAAAGTAACCATTACGAATTAAACTACCAAAATTATTAACGCTATCTACCATTTGCTTGTAGTCTTCATCATTAATTTGAAGAACTTTGGCTTGAGCTTCATCTAGACTGTCAGCAATAATGCCTAGATGTTTGTTTTTTATAGTTTCAGCTTCTGGAGTAGTGCTATTTACGATAATTGGTAAGCCTGCTGCTAAGTATGTGCTAAGCTTGTAAGAAGCATTTACTTTCATGTATTCAGACCAATATGGTTCTTCAGACCAGACTAGACCAAACCCACCAGTTTGACGTAATTCTTCTAATAAAACAGGATCATGTTTCCAGCCAGTAAGTTCAACGTTGTGTTCGGGATCGTTATTTACTGGATCTGAATAAACTTTTAATTTTACATTTTGACAGTCCCATTTTTTTACAAAATCAAATTTTTCCGCATTACCTGCGAAATTAATTACTTTATTGTTTTCAGGGGTAATGAAGTAGTTGACTGTTGCTGGATGATCCCAAAAATGTTGTACCACATAAGGTTTTTCCTCTAATCCATTTTCTCTTAAAAGGTCATACATTTTTTTTGAAGATACAATTAAAACATCTGCCTTATTATAGTAGTCAATATATTGCGGCATCAGATAGCGATTAACTTCAAACATTAGTGGAATCACATCATGAATAAAGATGATTTTTTTAATATTAGGGTAAAGATTGATATGGTCAATTAGTGCTTGATCCCATTCAATTGCGATCCAACTAGGAGATTGAAAAATGACGGTATCCCCTCCGTTAAGAGAAGCGATAATCCCATCAAAACGGGTGCTTCTTGCTTGTAAGGGCTCTTCTGTCCAATGATAAACATAAATTCCAAATTCATTCATGCCTAATTGTTTTGCAAAATCTACAACCATATTTTGAGCATTCTGAGCTACGCTATTCATGGCCATTCCATTTATATTTGTAATATGAACCGTCATCATAAATCTCCTTAGAACTTCTTCTTTCCTTAATTATAAGTATAAGAAAGAAAAAAATTTTTTACAATACACGCTTTATGTAATAAATGAGATAATATTAAAAAAACAGACTGAAAGGTCGTCAAAAACACTATCCATAGCTTTCATCTATAAATAAAGATAGATATCTAATATTTCACATACGATTAAAATCAAAGTATAGTTGATTATGAATTTGAAAGCATAATTTAGAAAGGATTTGTAAATGAGTAAACTTGCAAACGATACGCGAGTATTTAAGATTAATCCTGAAATTGATGTTCAAAATGTAAGATTTGAAAATAGATATGGCTACATTTTAGCTGGTCACTTATACCTGCCAAAAGATTTTAAAGATGGTAAAAAATATCAAGCTATTGCTATTACCGGACCTTTTGGTGCTGTAAAGGAGCAATCTAGTGGTCTTTATGCTCAAACTTTGGCAGAACGCGGCTTTGTTACTCTGGCTTTTGATCAATCAATGACTGGTGAAAGTTCAGGACGTCGTCGAAATGTTGGTTCTTCTGATATTTTTGTTGAGGATTTTTCAGCAGCAGTTGATTTCTTAGGTAAGCAAAAATTTGTTGATCGTGAAGAGATTGGTGTCTTAGGTATCTGCGGACTTGGTTCTCATGCCTTAACTGCAGCTTCAATTGATGTTCGGATTAAGGCAGTCGCCACTTCAGTTATGTATGATATGTCTGACTCAATGTGGAAGGGGCTTAACAATACTAAGACTGAAGAAGAGCGTGAAAAGGAAAAAGACTATTTAGCCGAAATTCGCTGGGAAGAAGTAGATTCTGGCAAGCAAATTGGTGGCTACCATGAATTACCATTTGATAAAAACGGTAATCCAGTTCGTGCTACTAAATTATTGCCAAATGAATTACCAAAAGATGCAGATCCTGTAACTACTGAATTCTACAATTACTATGTAAAGCGCGCCTATCATCCATGTTCAATTAACTCTGCAATGATTTGGGATGCGACTACTCCTTGGGGTTACTACAACTTTCCACTGCAACAAAAGATTGAAACTATTCGTGCTCCAAAATTGATTGTTACCGGGGCTACCGCTCACTCACGTTACATGGCTGAAGAAGCATATGAACGTTTGACTGAACCGAAAGAATTAGTTGAAGTACCAAATGCTACTCATACAGATCTTTATGATCAAATGGATAAGATACCATTCGATAAGTTTGATAGTTTCTTTAAGGAAAACTTGAGATAGTTGTTTAAGAATATCATGTAGATAAAAGCCTAGCTTTGACTAAGTTTTTATGATTTAGGCCTAAATTGAAAGAATTATATGAACCGTCTTTATAAATTTTTATTAAAAATATATCGTCGCAAATTGCAATAATAAATTGAACACTTTTAGTTAAGCTGCTTGATAGATTAG
>CANPPJ010000057.1:0-4400 GCA_947575965.1 uncultured Lactobacillus sp.
TACATGGAAGTGACATAATTTTGATTGATGAAGGAACTAGTGCGATAGATCAAAAGGCAACCATGAATATTTTAAAGAATTTAGTTAAGGGAAAAGAGACAATTATTTTTATAGCACATAATTTTAATCAAGAGATGCGTGAATTATTTGATCGTGAAATTCATTTAGTTAAAAACTGAAAATGAAAAATACTAGTAGTCAATTTTTTAACGTTTGATATTCTTGTTATTTTCAAATAATTAATAAGTATTTGAATTAATTTTAAAGATCTTGCTAGTCATTATATTCTTAACCCTTTACTATAAAAACGAAAGAAGTATTAAAATAAATATAGCGTAAAATTCAGATTTATTAAATGTTTTTAGGAGAAGACAGCTAATGATATCAATTGAACAATTAAGTAATTTTCCAAAAATTACATCAAAATGTGATATTTCGCAAATAATAGTTGATACAATCAAAACCGAGAAATTTCCAATTAAAAATGGAGATATTCTTTGCATTGCATCTAAACTTCTTTCTAAGGCAGAAGGTAATTTTATAAATTTAAATACGATAATACCTTCTAATATAGCTAAAAACATTCATAAGAAGTTGCCTAGAAAAGATCCTCGATTAATTCAGATAATTATTGATCAAACACAAGATCCAACTGGTAAAAAACTACAAATAGAGAATAATTTTATTGGAGCTTTCTTACCAAATGGCCTATTTTTAACTAGTGGTGGAGTTGATAAGTACAAAGATGATATTGTTCTAACATTACCACATAACTGTGATAAAATAGCACGAAATATTAGTGTAAGAATACAGCAGGAACTCGGCATCAAATTAGCGATAATTATTACTGATAGTGATGGACGAATTGACAAAGTTGGGGCCACTCAAGTAGCAGTTGGCTTGTATGGAATTAGTGGATTACGGAAAACAACATTTAAAGAAAAAGGTAATATTGAAACTATCTGCGATATGTTAGCCGCTGCTTCTGGACTAATAATGGGACAAAGAGGACAAGGCTTTCCGCTTATAAAAATTAGTGGATATGAATACGATTTTAATCCCAAAGCAAAACTCATCGATGCGATAAATTAAGAGAAGAGATAAAAATCAATTCTGGTTTGTAAAATTTGTGTAGAATTTAAGAATGAGGTATTAGCTTAATTTATTAGTTTTCAATCAGGTGGTTTGAGTTGTATTCATATTGATTCAACCTATCATCCAGTAAATATGAAAGTTCAGCAAAGTTTAATCGCGCCAGAAATAGAGAAGATAATTAATGAGGATAATTTATGACAACAAATTTATTGCCGGTTAATAGTATTCTTAATCCCCGAGATTTGGGTGGAATAGTGGGATTAGATGGAAGAAAGATGAAAACACACCGGCTAATTAGAACGGGAACACTTACCCGTATGTCTGATGAGGATATTCAGTTTTTAAAAAATTACGGTTTAACAACAATCATTGATTTGCGATCAAAGAGTGAAAGGAAAGACCATCCCGATCCGCAAATTGAAGGTGTAAAAAATATTTCCTTGCCTCTTTCTGAAGAAGAAGGAACTTTAGGCGGGATTCAAGATTTATCACGAGAAGATGATCTATATCATCATGATCCCCATGCCGCTTTTAAAATGATGTGTGATCATTATAGCGATCATGTTGTTAAAGAGCATGATCAAAATACAGTTCGTCAAATTTTAACTATTCTAGCTGAAAAAGAAGATGGAGCAACTATTTTTCATTGTACCGAGGGAAAAGATCGTACTGGTTTTGTGGTTTTATTTGTTTTATATATTTTAGGTGTTGATTTAGAAGTAATTCGTCAAGATTACTTAGCGTCTAATTCCATTCTTTCTGATTATCGAGCAAAACGTGATAAAAAGTTTAAAAATGCAGGCGAAAACCTTACCTTTAGGAGCAATATGCGAATCTTGAGCTCTGCTTCTGATTCTTTTTTTGATACGATATTACTTACAATCGAAGAGCAGTATCAAAACATGGATGCATATTTAAAAAATGTGTTGGATGTGACACCTGAATTAAGAGATCGTTTACGTAAGCTTTATTTGGACCTATAACTCGCAAGAAAATAAGAAAAAAGGTTGGCTATTTAATCGTTAATAATTACGTTGCACCTGAGTTATAAACTAAAAATAAAAGTATATTATTATGATAAGCAGAGATTAGTTAGTGGATCTCTGCTTATTTTTTTATGAATAATTATTATAATTTTACTCTTGAAATATTAAATTAGCTTAAGTAAAATTTAATATAATTTAAAAATTAAGAAAAGAGGAGCACCATATATGAAACATATTGCATTTGTTTTACATCGTTTTTCAACTGGAAATAAGAAAATTGAATTAGTTTTACCAGAAGTCTGGCAAGCCGCTTCTCTGTTTGATCAACTTCAAAAGAATTTTGTCGAATTTTCTAAATATTTAGAGTGGGCTGAAAAAATCGGTTCTGCCCAAGATGAAGCTGCATCAATTAAAATGTTTCAAGAAAAGATGGTTGCTGGGGAGGCATTCAATTTAGTTATCTTAGTTGATGGTGTTCCTAGTGGAATGATTGATTTGCACGAATTGAATCAAAGATCAGGTGAAGTAGGTTATTGGCTTTCTGGAGATGCTCAGCATTTAGGAATTATGACTAAATCGGTTGAATTTTTGGTAGAGTATGCTTTTAAACAGCTGAATTTAGAATTTTTAATTTTACGAACGGCTCAAGATAACTTAGCTAGTCAACATGTGGCCCAGCGTGCAGGATTTGAATATATGAAAGATGATGAAAATGATCATAAAGTCTTTGTATTGAAGAAGGAACGCAAATAAAAGGAGCAATATACTTTGGATAAAACATGGAAAAAGATGTATCAATTAGCTAATAAGGCTCAAAACTATCGCCCAATTTCTGAACATATGGAAGCAGGGGGAGTGGCTGCAGCAGTTTTATCAACTACGGGAAAAATTTACGTTGGTGTATGTATTGATACAGCCTGCACATTAGGAATTTGTGCAGAACGCAATGCAATTTTTAATATGATTACCAATGGAGAAAATGAAATTACTAGAGTTTTAGCACTAATGCCAAATGGTAAAACCGGTGCTCCATGTGGCGCATGTCGTGAATTTATTGTTCAGTTGATGGAGAAAAATTATCGCAATATTGAAATAATGATAGATTATGAAGCAGATAAAGTGATGAAATTAAGTGAATTGACTCCAGAATGGTGGCTATAAGCAGATGAATGTATAACTATTTATTGAATAGGAGGAATAGGTATGAAAGAAGAAAAGAAACAACCATTTATTTTAGATTTTGATGGGAATCATCATGCCGTGCTTGAACCAGATTTTGAAGACTTACCATTTCACTTTCATCCAAAATTACTTTACGCCTTTGTTCCTAAAGAAGAAATTGATTCTTTTTTAGATCAACATCCTCATCGCACTCTAGGAAGTTTCCGCACTATTTCGTTTAGACCTAAAATTTATGAAATCAAAATTGAAAACGAATATTTCACTTTATGTCAAGCGCCATTAGGAGCCCCTGCAGCCACCAAGCTACTTGATTGGTTAATTAACTATGGAGTTAAACAAGTTTTAGCGGTTGGAAATGCTGGTGCATTGAATGATTTACCAGAAAACACGATGCTTGTACCTACAAAAGCAATTCGAGGAGAGGGAACTTCATTTTATTACTTAAAACCTAGTCAGTTTGTAGAACTAGAACCAGCATACTTATCTCAAGTTGAAAGAGCAATTTCAGAATTAGGCTATAAATATGATGAAATTATCACCTGGACAACAGATGGTTTCTTTAGAGAAACGCCAAAGAAAGTTGCTCAATTTCGTCAATTAGGAGCCGATACTGTTGAAATGGAGTGTGCGGCTTTAGCAGCGTGTGCACAATTTAGAAAAGTAGATTTTGCTCAAATTTTGTTTACTGGAGATTCATTAGCAAAAATGGAAAACTACGAGCGCCGTGGTTGGGGACGTAAGTCATATGGAATTGGCTTAGAAATTGGATCTAAAGTTTTAAGTAAATTAAGTCCAAATAGGGAGAGATGATTATGACAGAAAAGACAAAGCAACCATTTATTTTAGATTTTGACCCAAACCATCATGCAGTAATTGAACCAGATCATGATCAGGAACCATTTCATTTTCACTCACGCTTGCTTTATACCTTTGTTCCTAAGAATGAAATTGATACATTTTTAGATCAGCGTCTTCACCGCACTATCGGTGAATTTGAGTCAGTTTCTTTTAGTCCCAAAATTTATGAAGTTGAATTAAATGGTGAATACTTTACTTTATGTCAGGCACCGCTTGGAGGACCAGCTTCGGTCCAATTACTTGATTGGTTGATTAGTTATGGCGTGAACCAAGTTTTAA
>CANPPJ010000058.1:0-4384 GCA_947575965.1 uncultured Lactobacillus sp.
AAAAGGAATCAAACAGCTATTTCTTAGCTGCTTAATTCCTTCTTAAAATTATCCATCAACAGGATTTGCAAAAGAGCCCTTTTTTTGTTCATATATTAAGCTTTAACCTCGATCAAAAAGCCATCTGGCGCTAATACTCCCGATTTATAGTTTTGACTAAGGACTGCTGTTTTATCAATTTTAATACCTTTTTTACCTGTGTTATAGTAGGCCTTTATTGTTTCTTTGCCTGTTCGTTCAACTTTTAAGAGACCTTTTTCTGTTACCGTTAACTTAACAGTACCTTTATTCAAAGTATCGCTATGATCAAGTCTGAATTTCACTAATTCATGGACTCTTTGCCATACTGGTCCTTCGAGCTTGCTCCAGTCCATTGGTTTACGACAATCCGGATCATTATCGCCGCTCATTCCCATCTCTGTTCCATAGTAAATACATGGCACTCCAGGCTGAACAAATTCATACGCAACTGCTTGTAAAGCTAAATCTTGATTATCCTTTGCTAAAGTTAAAATTCTAGCCGTATCATGGGAATCAAGCATATTCATCATAGCCTGGTCAACCATATCAGGATACATCATTAACTGATCAGTTAAGTGTTCACTTAGATCTTTAGCCTCCATTTTATGCTTGAAGAAATGATCTTCAATTTGTAAAGTATATGGATAATTCATGACACCTGTAAATTGATCTCCCTGAAGCCATGGACGAGCTGAATGCCATATTTCACCAACAATATAGAAATCAGGCTTTATTTTAACTAATTCATCATGGAATCTCTTCCAGAAATGATGGTCAACTTCATTTGCAACATCTAAACGCCATGCATCAATATCAAAATATTTTACCCAGTAGGTAGCAATTTCTAATAAAAAGTCCTGTACTTCTGGATTAGCTGTATTTAATTTAGGCATGTGTTTTTCGAATGCAAAGGTTTCATATGGTGGATTTTTTTCACCTTTACTTGGGTCGCGGTATGGTTCAACTGGATACGAATTAATATGGAACCAATCTTTAAAGCGGGATTTTTCACCATTTTCAACTACATCTTGCCACTGCATTGATTGATCACCTAAGTGATTAAATACAGCATCAAGCATCACTTTCATCCCACGCTTATGTGCTTCATTAACCACTTTTGCAAATAAATCTTTGTCTCCGAAAGCTGGATCTACTTGTAAATATTCAATTGTGTCATATTTATGATTAGAACTTGCTTTAAAAATTGGGCAGAAATATAGTCCTGTAACTCCTAACTTCTGTAAATCATCTAGATGATCTAAAACTCCCTGTAAGTCTCCTCCGTAGAAATCTTCTCTACCAGGATGATCTTCCGGATTCCATTCTTTAACATTTGCTGGGTCGTTACTTTTATCGCCATTAGCAAAGCGCTCTGGAAAAATTTGATACCAAACAATGTCTTTAAGCCATTTTGGAGTCTTGATACGATCAATATCATGGAAGTATGGAACTTTAAAATACATTCCGTCTTCTCTTAATTTTTTATCGCTAAATTTTTCAATACTACGATCACCGAAAATAACATGACTTCCGTCTTTGCCAATCACTTCAAAAGTATATTTAATTCGGTGATATGGAGCAGTTAAGGTTGCTCCCCAGTAATCATTAACTTGACCACTACCTATTTTCTCCATTTCAAGTTCTTTAGCTTCTTTTGGTGGTAGATAGTTATCCGTGTAATGAACAATTACTTTTTCCACGTCATCTTTTGCTGTATGAAGTCTAATTTTTACGTGTGAATGATCAATAACAAAACAATCTTCACTTTCAGTTCTATGTTTTAAAGCTGCAAGTTGCATATTTTATTCCTCAATCTTTTTAATTTTCTAATACTACTCCGGCATATGGTTCTAATCGTAATTTTCCTGTCGTTAAATCATATTCGCCAGCCGCTAACCTTTCACTACTAAATTCTTTTCCTACTTCAAGTTCAATCGGTTCTGGACTCAAAGAAACAGCAATAAGAGCTTTTTTGTCGTTTAAATTACGCTCATAGACGTAGCTTCCATCTGACGTTGACCATAAATAATAATTGCCATCTTGAAATAGTTGTTCTTTTTTCAAGCTAATAAGCTCTTTGTAAAAGTTAAACATACTACTGTCATCTGCTATTTCATCAGCTACATTTACTTCATCAAGCTTCTTACCTTTAATCCAAGGCTCTTTCTCTGTAAAGCCATTATTTCTTTCGTTATCCCAAGGCATTGGACCGCGAGCAGGAAGTTTATGAGTCTTACTTGCCATTAGCAATGCTTCTTTTGAAGGTATGCTGGCTTTTTCTGCACTCTTTATAAACTCTTTTACAGTATCATCTTCAAAATCATTTATATCTTCAAACTGTAAATTCCTCATCCCCAATTCTTCACCATAATAAATGATTGGAATACCGCATTGTAAATACATCAACATAGCTAAACTTCTTGCTTGAGTATCATTTTTAGCAATTCTGGTTGCAAGCCTTGCCATATCATGATTATTCCAATAAAGGGTAGGTTTAGAAATTCCACTTAAGGTCTGTTGCCAAATAGTTTGATTTTGTTTAAATTTAACCCAATCTAACGGTTTAGGCTGATAATTACTCAAAAAACTAGGATCGATTTTACTCTGATCTTCCGTAAAATATCTAAAAGTAATTACGCTATCCATTAAATGATTATCCTTATTTGTATAATCCACAGCTAAATTTACATTTGCACTTGCTGCTTCTCCTAAAAGTAATGCATCAGGATAATCTTGTTTTATTTCTTCGCAAAATGGTCGCATCCATTTTTGAACTTGTGGTAAATTAGCAAAAAATGGTTCTGCAATTACTGGTTCTTCATTTTTACTATTAACCGGAAAATTCTGTCTTAGATCTGCTTTTGCAATATGAATAAAAGCATCTAATCTTAATCCATCAATCCCCTTTTCTAACCAATATTTTGCAATCTCAATCATTGCATGTCTAACTTCCGGATTCTTCCAATTCAAATCAGGCATTCTTTTATCAAAAAGATGAAAATAAAATTGACCAGTGCCTGCAGGATCCTTTTCCCAGACACTTCCCCCAAAAAAGCTTCCCCAGTTATTTGGACGCTGATTGTTTTCTCCAGCAAAAATATAATAGTCACGGTAGATACTTTCTGGATTTTTTATAGCATCTTGAAACCAGGGATGCTGGTCAGAAGTATGGTTCAATACAAAGTCCATAATCACATGAATACCAGCCTCATGCATCTCTTTAATTAAGTTATCCATATCCTCCATTGTTCCCATCTTTGGATCAATAGCAAAATAATTTGATACATCATAGCCATTATCCACTTGTGGAGAAACAAAAATTGGATTTAGCCAAACAGCATTGATTCCTAATTCCTTTAAATACGGTATTCTCTTTCTTATTCCATTTAAGTCACCAATACCGTCACTATTAGAATCTTGGAAAGACTTCGGATATATTTGATAAATAATTGCTTGATCATACCAATGTCTCATAATACACATCCTCCATGAATTTTATTTTAAGCAATTATTCTAAGCGCTTACAATATATTTTATATGTTACCGGTATCAAAAAAGAAAGCTGTCTAAACGGCTTCCTAATTTCTTGTAGATTCACTTTTTATTAGTTCTGGTTCAATTAAGACTTCACCCTGCTGAGCTCCATCTTGTTTAATTTTTTGCAGAATCATCCCAGCTAAGAGCTCACCAAGCTTAAATAAATTTTGCTTAACTGTAGTTAGTTTAGGATTTGAGACTTGATCTAAAAAGACTCCGTCAAAACCAATCACACCAAAATCTCGAGGAATATCTCCATTCTTTCTTTGTATAGCTCGTACTACGCCCACTGCAATTCGATCACTGGCACAAATAAAGCATGTATTCGGCGCAAATTTTTTCCAATTACTAATAATTAATTTTTCAGCCAAACTACTATGATTTTGGATTCGAAAAATTTTTGGAATCATATTATGTTTCTGAAGTGTATTGATATAGCCGGCTTCTCTTGAATATTCAAATGGCTCTTTCTCATCAATTCCAATAAAAATAATTGATTGATAGTTTTTATTAAGTGCATATTGTGTAGCTAACTGTTCTCCTAATTTGTTATCTGTATCAATAAAATCGTAACCGTAGCGATTTTCTCCAAATAAAACAAACGGCTTATCTAGCTGATCTAACCATTCTGCATCCGTTGCTCGCCCACCAGTTATAATGTAACCGTCTCCTCCACTAACATCCCTGTCTGTAGCTAATTGAATTGCGTAGTGTTTTTTGCTTAGTCCTTTAGCAATTCCAAAAAGTAAGTTCATGTAGTAAGGTTCGGTCGTATCAATATCTTCTAAAATTACCAGTTTAACCACATTAGTCCGATTATGAGCCA
>CANPPJ010000059.1:0-4303 GCA_947575965.1 uncultured Lactobacillus sp.
ATTTTAGTAATACAGTAGGATTGATTTGGTAAATTACCCTCGTTAGCAAAAGCACTATAAGCTCTCGCCATCTGCAATGGTGAAACACCAGTTGAAAGTCCACCTAAGGCTAACGCTAAGTTTTGGTCACTCTTATTAACGTGAATACCAAAGTTTTCAACTGATTGTACACCCTTGCTGACACCAATCTTATCTAAAAGCCATACTGCCGGTACGTTCTTACTTTGAGCTAGTGCTTCATACATTGGAATTTTATTCGAGTATTGATTGTCAACATTCTTTGGCTCATAGCCGTTTTTTCCAAACTTTTGTAGTTTATTTGAAAGTTCAGAATCATAATGATATCCATTCTGCAAAGCCGGTGAATAGACCGCTAGTGGTTTCATGGTCGAACCTGGCTGACGCTTCATTTGAGTAGCACGGTTATAACCGCGAAAGACGTGTTGTCCTCTCCCACCAACCATTGCTCGAACAGCACCTGTCTTTGGATCCATTGCAACGCTAGCCCCTTGCACTTTAGTACCATCACTGGCATTTGACGGGAAATTCCAGCTTTCTTCAAAACTATCTTGCAGGGCAGTTTGATAATCAGTATCTAAGGTAGTGTAGATTTTTAGACCCTTATTCATTACATCTTCTTCTTTTAAGCCATAACGATCTATTGCTTCGTCAACAACTGCATCAAAGAAGTAAGGGTAGCGATAGCCATCTTCTTGAGAAAATGTATCATTGAGCGTAAGCGTAGTCTTCTTAGCATTATCAGCTTGTGTCTTAGAAATCTTGCCTGTATCGGCCATCAATCCTAAAACAACATTACGACGTGCAAGAGCATTATCCATATGATCAATTGGATTGTAGTAGCTTGGACTACGAAGCATTCCTGCAATTGTCGCCGCTTCTCCTACTGTTACATCACTGGCATTTTTTCCAAAGTAACGTCGAGCGGCATCTTGAACACCCCAAACACCATTACCAAAATATGCATTGTTTAAATACATTGTTAAGATATCTTTTTTGGAATAAACGTGGTTAATTTCAATTGCAAAAAAGAGCTCTTCTAGTTTTCTAGAAAAAGTCTGCTTTTGCGTCAATAATGCATTCTTGGCTAGTTGCTGCGTTAGCGTTGAACCGCCTCCAACGATTCCATGATGAATCAATCCGCTTACTGCAGCTCTTGCCATTCCCTTTACACTAAAGCCAGGATTTTTATAAAAAGTTCGGTCTTCTGTAGCAATCACAGCATCTTGAATGTAAGGTGATATCTGATTCAATTCTACAAACGATCCTTTTTGCGAGTATAAAGAGCCAGCCTTCTGATTTTTATTATCATAGATTGTAGTTGTAGTGGAAAGAGCTGCCTTCATATTAGAGATGTTTGAAGTTTTCACCTTAACGGTATAATAAGTACAAACAAACAAACAACAGGACAGTAATATCAAAATTAACCAACGCCAAATTTGAAAACGATGGTTGAAGTTTTTAATCGCTAAATGAATGCGATGCCAAAACTCATGATTTTGGGAATGCATAAAATTAAAACTCCCTTTTCGTCAATAAACCTAATATGACGATTTTAGCATATCTTTATTTGAAAAATAGTATTTAAAAAGTTAAAAATTAGATAAGGTGAAAAATATGACTACATACCATTATTCCTTCACGTATCCCGTATACTTAATGCCAACAAGTGTTGGTGAGCTAATGCGTAAATTGCTTATACCAAGAAAATGGCGTCACTTTTTACGTAGTGAAAAGAAAATATTAATTAACGGAAAATATCTACCACTCAATTTTTTAGTAAAGCCTGGTGATAGAATTGAAATTCAACTTGATCATGTTGAAAGTGATCAGCAAGCTTATCCTGCTAGTGGAAAATTACCTAAAATTGTTTATGAAGATACTGATATCCTAGTAATTAACAAGCCAGCAGGACAAAAGACGCATCCCAATTTACATGAAGTAGATACAGCCTTAAATGACTGTGCTACTTATTTAGGCTACAGTCCTTATATTGTTCACAGATTAGATATGTTGACAAATGGACTTTTATTAGTAGCAAAAAATCCAGCTGTTGTTCCTATTTTAAATCGGCAATTAACTAATAAAACTTTACATCGAGAATACTTAGCCTGGGTTTCCAACTCTAAACAAATTGAAAAACAAGGTATCATCGATCTTCCAATCGGTCATGATCCTAGTGATCAAAGAAAAAGAATGGTACGACCAGATGGATTAAACGCTGTAACTCACTATGAAGTAATAAAAAAAGAGCAAAATAAAATTTTAGTAAAGCTTACTTTAGAAACTGGTCGAACTCATCAAATTAGAGTCCACTTAGCTGCTCTAAATGCACCAATCATTGGTGATCCTTTATATAATTCAGATTATCAAGAAGGAGAACAATTACAGCTAACAGCTTTCCAACTTACCTTTAGAAAACCGTTTAGCTTTGAAAATAAAACAATTAAATTAGAGGAAAAATAAAAGAGATATGTAAAAACATATCTCTTTTATTATGCCCCAAACAGGAGTCGAACCTGCACTCACTTACGTGAACAGCGACCTGAACGCTGCGCGTCTGCCAATTCCGCCATTGAGGCAGTTCTAGAACATATCTATCATACCAAAAAAACAGCGAAATTGAAAAGCTAAATCTTCCTTATCAAACTACAAATTATTTATCTCATTTAATTGCATATTCTAATTTGTAAAAGTCGATTACCAATTCTATGATGACGATATTCTTTCTTAACAAAAACCGGGCTAGGTAATTTTCCTATATTTCAGCAAATCCCAATAGCTTTTTTGTAAAGGAATAAGCCAGGATATTATCCTCTAATCAGAACTTCCTTACCAAATCAAGATTATTCAATCGAAAATTTTTAAATAATCATTAGTCTTTCTAAAAATTCTCAATTTCTATCGGCGTTCATAAACTACATCTACAATACCATTATAATTTCTAGTATTAATGAGCTTAAGTTTTTGTTCTTATGAACTTACTCCGAAAAGTCGCAATCCCTTACCTAATAAAGTTGGAATAATTGAAATATAGGACTTATCCACTCGCTCATCCTCAACTAATTGCTGAATCAGATTTGCTCCACCGCAAATCCCTATATCTTTATCCTCTTGGTGCTTCAGCTGGTTAATCAACTTAACTGAATTTTCATTTGTAAATTTAATTTCATCAGTAGATTTTTCTTGGCGGTGAGTAAAAATATAAGTCGTCATTCCAGAATATATCCACTTCTTCAGCGAAAGTTCAGTAGTAACTTGATGATAGGTATTCCACCCATTAATATGATATCGATATCTCTAATAAATTCAGAATATGTATCAAGATTTTCTATATCACTACTTTGACCCGCAATCCAGTTAACTTCACCTCTAGTATCTGCAATATAACCATCAAGACTCATCGCAATAAATAAACTTACTTTTCTCATTTTTCTTTCTTAATGCCCTGGTATTAATTTTATCCCAATTATACTAAGAACTAATAAAACGATAAATAACCATGTTATTGCGAAAACTGATCGTGAAATAGAACTACTCTAAGAATAATTGAACCTAAAACAAAAAATGCCAAGTAACGATTACTCTCTTCAAAGACCTACTGAAAGTAATTATTACTTGGCTTCTCCGGTGGGAAATTTATTAGTTTTTAATGACTTAGAGTTTAGCAAATAAAAATATTCTTGTAAAGTTCGTGTGATGATTTCTTTTCTTCAACAATTTATGAATCGAAATAAATTCTTTTACAAAATTATATTCATTATCTCTATTTAGTTTTCTTTTTTAAAATATTTAATCCAAGTGCTGTAAACAAGCTACTAATGCCTACTAAGACTACTGCAAAGTTAGGATTCTTACTTCCTGCTTGTGGTAAGCTTGCATTATTTGTAGAAGTTGCAGATACATGACGCTTATTCATTTTTGCATCAAATTTAAATAATTTAGTAAACTTCTTCTTTTTATAGCTATTTGTCTCAGTAGATTTATTATTTGAATTTATTTCTGGCTTATTCTCTAGTGCATCTAGTTTGGTAGTTGATTTATTATCTTCAATTGGTAATTTTTTAGTTATTGATTCACTCTTCTTAAGTGAGTCTAAGTCGTAAGATGGAACGTCTAGCTTGGTTCCGTTACCTACTTCTTCACCCTTCTTAAGTGAGGCTAAGTCGTAAGATGGTAAATCTAAATTGGTGCCTTCGTTTACTGATTCTCTCTTCTTAAGTGAGGCTAAGTCGTAAGATGGTAAATCTAATTCGGTTCCGGCACCTACTACTTCGCCCTTCTT
>CANPPJ010000060.1:0-4216 GCA_947575965.1 uncultured Lactobacillus sp.
GTAATCAGAACCTTTTTAGTCATCTTTGGGAACTTCCTTGCTTTCTTCTTGTCTGGCTTTGGTTGTTGGTCTTGTCTTTTTTCGATTTTTTCCGTCATTTTTATTCTTCCCTTCTTAACTTTAGTTGGTAATTTTATTTTACGAAATAATCTGCCAACTAAAACCAAGAACAGGTGAAAGTATGATGAAGAAATCTTCATTTTTATTTTGGAAGGTAAACCGTAAAAATGGTCCCACTTGGTTCATTATCGCGAATAATAATTTTTCCGTGATATTTTTCAATAATCATTTTAACAATCGAAAGGCCAATCCCCGAACCAGCAATCTTATTGGAGTGTGATTCATCTTCACGGTAAAATCTTTCGAAAACTTTTTCCCGATTTTCCTTAGCAATTCCCCGCCCTTGATCAGCAACTCTTAAAATTATGTGGCGATCATCTGTCGTTAACAGCACATCAATTGTTGAATCAGTTGGTGAATATTTGGCCGCATTTTCTAATAAATTATGCACAAGACTTTGAAAGTCACCCTTTGTTATCCGGTAAGATATATTCGGATTTAAATCCGTAATAAATTTCTGCTGATATGCCCCTTGGAGTGACTCAACTTCAGCGAAAATAATTTTCGATAAGTTAATTTCTGTTAATTTTTTGGTTTGGTGTCCTTCTAAAATAAGCAGTTCATTTATTAATTGACTCATTCGTTGCGCTTCTTGATCAATGTACTTTAATGATTTGCCAATTAATTCCGGATGTTTATCCCCATGCCTTCTTATCAAGTTTACATGTCCCAGAATTCCGGCAAGTGGTGTCTTCAACTCATGAGATGCATTTGCAATAAATTCTTTTTCGCGTTGCATTGTACGATATTGCCGTCCTAGCAAATGATTAAAAGACTGGGCAACTTTTCGTACCTCTAATGGTTGTTGCGGAACCGTTAAAGTTTGCAATCGATTGCTTTGGGGCGTGATTGCATCAATTTCATTATCTAAATTAGTCAATGGTCGGGTCCATCGGCGAGCTAAACGATGAATGATGGGGAGAGCAATGATACTTATTGCAAGGTTAATTAACAGCGTCACTATCAAGAGCCAGCCTGTTAATTTGATTAAATCATCAACATTAATTGCTACTTTGACGATTCGATTATGGCCTATTTTTTGCTGCCGTAAATAATAGACCCCATGCCGGGTTAACTGTAGATTCTTGATTGCTAAATTCCGCCGGTCAATTCGTTTAAAAATTTTATGGGCTTTTGGTGAGGTATATTTTCGTTTACCATCAGTGATCTCGATTGCGTCATCGTCTTGACGAGCAACATAAGCATTCAAAAAAGTTTCGCGATTTTGATTCTCGGGCCAATCTTCCTCAATGGTCTCAATCACTTCTTCCGCCTGATCATCAGCATAACGATAGATTAAATTAGTAGCGGTAACCACAAAAAGAAGGTTAATAACTACCAAAATCACTGCAAACAACATTAAGAAAAGACGAGTTAATTGCCGCGATGCAGTTACTGGATGTGTGTTACTCATTGCTCATCACCTAATACATAACCAATCCCTCGCACCGTTTTAATTAAGTCGCGGTATTTGCCTAACTTGTTGCGCAAAGCACGAATATAGACATCAACAGTATTGGTCTGACCATCAAAATCATACCCCCATATTTCATTAAGAAGGTCATCACGGGTTTGAACGACTCCTGGTTCTTTAATTAGGGCAACCATGAGGGAAAATTCTTTAGGCGTTAAATGAACCTGTTTGCCATCAACCATAAATTGATGTTTTAGTAAATTTATTTCAAATGGTCCAAATTTATAATCATATTTCTCTGCTTTTTCTTGACCCAATCGTCGTAATACAACCCTAATTCGTGCTAAAAGTTCCTCAATCTCAAACGGTTTAGTAATATAATCATCTAATCCTTGATCAAGTGCCATACTAATATCGGAAGTTTGACTACGAGCCGTAATCATAATAATCGGCACATTACTTGATTGCCGAATTCGGCGTAGAACTGTGAGACCATCATAAACAGGGAGCATCCAATCTAATAAGATCAGGGTTATTTCTTTCTCTTTAAATATTTTGAGTGCCTCGCGCCCATCTTTTGCCCAGATAACTTCATAGCCTTCAAGTTCTAGTTCGGTTATCAAGAAACTAGCAAGGCTCTCTTCATCTTCAACTAACATAATTACAGCCTTATTCATTATTTTGCCTCCAATTACTTTGTCCTATATACTATTTTAGCTGTTTTGATTGAAGGAAAATAAAAAAGTTTCATATGAAACTTTTTTGCTGATAATTAGAATTTTTGTTCAAGCTGATATAAATCATCCAAGAAATTAGCAACAATTTTTAAATCATCCATTGAATATTTTGCGGTTAGTTTATCAACCAACTTAGTCTTTATTGTTTCATGCATTTGATCATGAACTTTTGCTACTTTTTTCCCATTACTCGTTAATGAATAATATATTTTCTTTTTATCATCAGGATGTTTTACTGAAGGAAGTGATGCAATGTCGATTGAACAAATTTTTAACCAGGTCGTCATTATTTTCTTACTAATGCTTTTAGGGGCAGTTATTAGAAAGCTCGGATTTCTCCATCCGCAATCAATTAATGACCTAACAAATATTACACTCTACTTTTTATCGCCAATCGTAATTATTAAGGCCTTTGAACAGCCGTTTTCGCGATCACGATTTTATCAATTATTACTATTAATTGCTGGTGTCTTTCTGACCTATTTTGTTTCAATTTTGATTGCAAAACTACTTTTTCATAAAGAAAATGACCAAAATATTCGTCAAATTGCAACTTAGGGAAGTATCTATTCTAACAATGGGTTTATGGGCGTTCCATTAGCACAAGTACTTTTTGGAAGGGTGGGGGTCTTCTATGCCGTCGCCTCAATGATTGATTTTAATGTCATGTCATGGACCCAGGGAATTGGAATTTTTCAAAAACGACAGCCTCATGATTGGAGAACATAGTTAAAGAAAATTATTTTAAATCCTAATATTATCGCTATTATTATTGGCCTTTTCCTATTCATTAGTTCTTTTCGGTTGCCAAAATTAATTGCTGGTTTTATTGATTACACCAGTCCAGCGTTTACTCCACTATCAATGATTGTCATCGGAAGCAATCTTGCCAACCTAAGTATTAAAAATATCAAATTACCAACTGCGCTCTGGGGAAGCCTCTTCGTAAGGAATATTTTCTTCCCAATTCTAGGGACAACTATCTTATTATTAGGAATCACCGGTGTTCCACTCTTCACCACAGTAATTCTTAGTGCATGTCCGGTAGCAGGATTAGTCGTTCTTTTTACCTTACAATCAAATGGAGATGCACGGCCAGCAACCGTCTTAATGAGTATTTCAACCATTTTGAGTTTAGTAACCATTCCATTACTCTATTGGTTTGCTAGTCTATGGTAATGATATATACAATCTTTGAATAAAGTATTAAATATAATAGGCATTTCAAATAATAGCCTCCTTAATCTATGATGGAATTAGATATTAAGGAGGCTTTATAAATGAATAAACCATATATTACAATTGAAAATTAAATGCATAGGATCGGGTTAAATTACTGTGATTCTATGCGTTTGTGCTTTAAAAACAAGAAGACGCAAGAACTATCGCATATACTTTGAGTATTTAAACTAACGTAACGAAGGGTCTTGCGTAATGGAAATTATAAAGTTGAAGTGCAGGATAAAAAGGTATGATTCCAATATCCAACTGGGATCATAACTTTTATTCTCTAGATTATTGCTTTTTAAGTTTCTTTAGATAGAAAAATAAGATGAACAATCCTATTACTATACATGCGACTGCTCCCGGCCATAAATCTGCCCGAATAATTAAAATAAACACGGCATATGAGATTAGTGCTATCCCTCCTAAGAAAGAATATTTTTTCTTCAAACAACTAATCAGCCAAATTATTGCACCCAGTAAGGAATCGCTGGCCATAACAATGTTTTTATCATAAGCATAATATATACAAAGGCCAAAAAATATTAATATTGCAATTATATTCCATTTATTCTTTTTAAGAAAATCAATCAAAATCATTAAAACTCCCCCTGATAGTCGAAACAATTTTTCCTCCGACTCTAACTATTCTAAAAGCCAGTTCATCCTCTAAAATAAAATATAAAGAAAACTATTCCAATTAAGATCAAAATTACAGAAA
>CANPPJ010000061.1:0-4167 GCA_947575965.1 uncultured Lactobacillus sp.
TAAGCAAAGGGGTAGTGATTATGGATGTGAATAGTGGTTCAGTTGCTGATACTGCTGGATTGAAAAAATATGATGTCATTACAAAACTTGGTGACACTCAAATTACAGATGCGGGTTCATTAAAGGCAGCCTTATATAAATACAAGGTTGGACAAAACGCTAAAGTCACTTACTACCGTGATGGTCAACAGCACACCGCAACTTTGCATCTAACAAAGAGTGCTGATACAACGTCAACTGATGACTCACAACAAGATAATAATTAATGAAAAAAGATTGAGAGTGGGAAATAACCTCCTCGACAAGGCGGTTGGCTAAGCTAGGACGATGATTAGCACGGCACGGGCTGATTATCGTTCGTACTTAGACTCGAGCCTTGTGGTTATTTTCCACGTTATCTTTCTATTGTTCATAAAAGTAGTTGAGGCTGAGAGAAAACTTTTGTTTTCTCCCAGCTTCGATCTTTTTTCATTAAAAGCTTCTTAATTAAAAGGGGTATAATATTAGTTATCAATATAAAGGATGGTGGGTAAAATGAATAATCCACGGTTTAAATACCCAGATACAAAGGCATATGAATTTGTAGTACATCGTTTAGAAGAACGCGGAGTAAACTTAGAAGAGCTTGCGAAGATTGTGTATGAGACACAAAAGGGCTTTGAACCAGATTTGACGTTGGAAATATGTCAAAAATTTTTAATTGATACGATGCATAAGCGTGAATTATTAAATAGTGCAATGGTAGCACTTGAACTTGATCGGTTAACCGAAGAAGGAAAAGTAGATGAACCTTTAGCAGGTATTATAAGAAATGATGCTGGGGTGTTTGGGGTAGATGAAACCCTCGCGTTACAAATTGCTAATATTTATGGAACAATTGGGACGACAAACTTTGGTTACTTTGACCGGGTTAAGAGTGGGATTATTGCCAAATTTGACCACGATAAGGTTCATGTAAATACATTTATTGATGATATTCTCGCGGCGATTGTGGCGGCTGTTTGTGGAAAGATTGCCCACCAGTACGCTTAATTAAAATAATCTCATTGACTTTTAAATAATTTATCATTAAAATGAACATAATTCGTTTAGAGGAGTAAAGCAAATGAGTTATCAAACTTTACAATTAAATTATAGTTGGCAAAGCCGGTAACTCAGGGATAGCTGTAGTACAGATATGACCTGGGTTTATTCACAGATTATATCTGTACCGGCTGCTTTATCATGTACAAATAAGGCCTGTACGGATTCCACGTACGGGCTTTTTCTATTTTGCTGGATAAATAGTGGGAGTTCCGAAACGTGGAGCTCCTTTTTATTTTGAAAGGTGGAGATAGGGATGAAACGAATTATGGGCTATATTGTTATTGGAATTGTTGTGATTGGCGGTTATTTTGGACTTTTGAGGCTTCATCAACAGACAACAAAGCCAGTGGTAGGAATTTTAACGATGATGCATCATCCAGCATTAGATCAGATTCAAAAAGGGGTCGTTGCCGGATTAGCAGAAGAAGGATACCGAAACGGCAAGAATATCAAAATTGAATACCAGAATGCCAATGGTGATCAGGGAAACTTAAATACTATGGCGAATAAATTAGTAAATGATCATGCGAAAGTAGTCGTTGGTATTACCACCCCAGCTTGCCAAGCCCTTGCTAATGCGACAAAGGATATTCCAATTGTAATGGGGGGAATTGGTGATCCGGTTGGTGCCGGCTTAGTAAAGAATGAAAAACACCCAGAAGGAAACGTTACAGGGGTTCATGATGTAAATCCGAGTGAACAGCAGATTGCCTTAGTAAAGAAATTTATACCAAACATAAAGACTCTGGGAGTAATCTACACATCGAGTGATACCTCTTCTGAAAGTCAGTATCGAACAATGGTAAAAGATGGTGGAGTAGCTTCGATTAGTCTTAGCCAATACGGGCAAGGAAAAGCAGCTGGAAAAATGGCAGCACGTATTTTGAAAGGTGAAAAGCCAGGACAGATGGCAGTTAATAATTATCATCAGGGAGAACCGGTTCTTAATTTAAAGCAGGCTCGTAAATTAGGGATAAAAGTTCCAGCAGATTTTCAACGAGAAGCAGAACAACATGGAACAGTCTTTAAGTAAGATAGTGGGAAAATTCCGAATAATAAGAAAAATTTAAGAAGCTAATATTCGCTAGGTAACAATCTGTTGTATACTTACCACAGATTGTGTTGTAAATCGTTAGAAATACGTTAAAATAGTAATGTGAAATTGCTTGTGGATAAGTCGGTGGATAACTACCAGTAAATTTAAAGTAATTTTATAAATGTTGGTATATCAATAAAATTTGTTGTTCAAAACTTATCCACAAGCTGAATGTGCGTTTGTGGATAAGTGGAATTATTTTAATTGCTTAATCGGTAATGCTTACGGGCGCAAGGGATAAAAGAGTTGTTGCTGAACGGTTGTTCCTGTAGATAACTGTGGATAAGTAATTTTTAAGAAAACGCTTTTTCAACAAAAAATTAACCGAACATTCGGGAAAAGTAGAAAAAATAATACTGACCTGTGGATAACTTTGTGGATAAACTGTGGAAGGTAGTGGATATCTTGAATATAAAAATTATTGGTGTGGGTAAGCTAAAAGAAAAGTATTTTAAAGCGGGAATTGCGGAATATGCTAAACGACTTGGACGTTATTGCAAATTTGAAATTGTTGAGGTTCCTGATGAAAAAGCGCCTGAATCTTTAAGTCAAGCAGAAATGGATGAAGTAATGTCAAAGGAAGGGGAACGGATTCTTGATAAAATCAAAGATCGCGAATATGTGTATGCTTTAGCGATTAAAGGCAAAGAACGTTCTTCTGAAGAGTTTGCAAAAGAGATCAATAAATTAACAACTTATGGTCACAGTGATATTACTTTTGTGATCGGGGGTTCGTTAGGCTTAAGTCCAGCAGTATTAAAACGAGCAGATGCACAAATCTCGTTTGGACGTTTTACCTTGCCTCATCAATTAATGCGTTTGGTTTTAAGCGAACAAATTTATCGTGCTTTTACCATTATTAACGGGCTTCCATATCATAAATAAAGAATTTCTTGAGTTTTGGCTAGATTATTATTTATTGTTGTTGGCGATGGTATAGTATTAATTATGAAGTGTAATGGCATAAGAATTAAAGGATTTGATTTAAGATAGGCATACGAGGTTCTCAAATATTTCTTTTAGGGGTAATAGCCAGCTTATGCATTTTTATGATGCAAGGAAAAGCAAGTGCAAGGATAGTGAATGAATCACGACTAACATTACCTAATGAAAAAAGAATTGAGCATGATGAATTTGAACGTTACCAGTTTCGTGCAAAACAATTACGAACTTGGTGGCAATTCAAGCGACCGAAATATAAAATTGATTGGTCATTTTATCATAAGAAACGAGGATACTGGGATTAGCTCAGGTCCTCGTTTTTCTTTTAACTTTTCAAAAAAGCTATTAAAATGAAGATATTAAAAGGAGGCAATGATAATGAAAAAAGTTGGGATTATTGTCGGCAGCGTTCGTCCAAATCGGCGGAGCATGCAAGTAGCAAACTGGTTAAAAGTTCAATTAAAGAAAAGTACAAAGGTGCAATTTGACATCATCGACCTAAAAGAAGTTAATTTACCAATGATGGATGAACCTAAAATTCCTTATTTGGGTTTATATGTTCACGAAAAAACGCGTAAATGGAGTGAGTTAGTACAAAGCTATGATGGTTTTGTGTTTGTTTTTCCGCAATACAATTGGGGCTATCCGGCAGTTTTGAAAAATGCGATTGATTACTTAGGAAAAGAATGGCAAGGGAAGCCGGTTAGTTTAGTAACATTCGGTGGACATGGCGGCTCGCAAGCACAAATCGCAATGAAATTAGTTGTAACCGGCTTAAAGATGGCGGCTCTTCCTGTTGATTTACAAATCAACTTGATGCCGGATGATTCAACTGCGACTGCTGATCGGAAGTTGAATACTTATAATACGCAAGCAGCGTTATTAATGACTGCTTTTGAAAATGAGTTAAGCTAGTTTGTGATTAAAGTAGCAAATTATTGTGGGACATTAATATAAAATTGGTTCAATTTGTGAATATTATGACAAACATCGTGATATTGTAGCAGATTAGGCAAGATTATTATTACAAATTGGGCGATAAT
>CANPPJ010000062.1:0-4063 GCA_947575965.1 uncultured Lactobacillus sp.
TTTGGTTTGTATGATGCTCTAAGCAATACTACTATGTTAAGCAATCCAATTTTGATTTCAGTAGCGAAGACTGGAATTTTATCAGTCTTATTTGCAGTTACACTTCTTGCATCTGGTCAAAATTCAACAATTACTGGGACTCTAACTGGACAGGTAGTAATGGAAGGATTTATTCACTTAAAGATGCCACTATGGCAAGACGACTATTTACTAGATTATTATTCGTGATTCCAGTTACTATGTGGGTACTGATGACGGCAAAAGATTCAATTTCTCAACAATATTTTGCCCTGAATATGCTTTTGGAAAATTCTCAAGTTTTTCTAGCATTTGCAGTACCATTTTCAATTGTACTGCTTTTGATTATGACAGATGATAAGAGAATGATGGGACAGTTTAAGAATAGAAAGATTTGGTCAATTCCCGGGTGGGGCAGTTCAATTATTTTGATTTTCATGAATTTGTGTAATTTATCCGCTACTTTTGTTTTCTTTAATATAATGCCAAAAAGAAATGCAGTAGTTTTCGCTTATATAATCATTATGTTAATTATTTTATTAATGAGCTGGACATGTTGGGATATGCGAAAGAAGAAATAACTACAAGAAATAGTTTTAATATCTTTAATAATTGGGTTAATATTAAGAGAATAATAATTTAAATAGATCGGATTAATAAAAATGATTTATCAAACTTTTGCCCAATTATATGATCAGTTGTTTGATTCAGATATGTACAAGAGCTGGGAGAAATTCACCTTAGCTAATATTAATAAAAAGAATGGTAAGCTACTCGACCTAGCTGGTGGGAGTGGACGATTAGCTGTTTTACTTGCTAAAGATGGCATAAATGTCACGGTAGCTGATTTTTCAGATGAAATGCTTAGTTTAGCAGATCAACATAGTGCTGAAAACAATGTTTCTTTACAGTTGGTTCAAGCTGATATGCGAGATTTAGCTGGCCTTGAAAAATTCGATGTGATTACTTGCTATGCGGACTCTTTCTGTTATCTTGATGACGAAGCCGACTTGTTTCAAGTATTTTCTGAGGTAGCCAATCAGTTAAAAGACGATGGTATATTTCTTTTCGATGTAATTACACCTCATCAAACTGATGACATTTATCCAGGCTATATGTACAATTATCAAGATGATGATCATAGCCGAGCATTTATGTGGCAGAGTTATGCTAATGATGATGTCGAACATGGAGTAATTCATGATTTAACATTCTTTAATCGTTTACCTAATGGCGAATATAATCGTTTATCGGAAACTCACTATGAAAGAGCATATGATTTAGACACCATTAAAGAATTGTTGAAACATGCTGGTTTTAACTCAATTGAAGTTGGATCTGACTTCAGTTTAGAAATGAAAGATAAAAAGGCAACACGCTGGTTCTTTAAGTGTCAAAAATAATAAAAGTATCCAGGGAAAAACATTAAAATAAAGCATTGATAATCATCGTTAAATAAACGTTGATATATCAGTGCTTTTACTTTCTAAAGAGTTATGTTTTAAATCAAATTAAGACTTGTTTACGAAACTCTTTTTATGCTGCATATGCAGATTTGTATAAATCTCTAGCGGCATTAATATCTTGCTCTTGAATAGAATAATAGGATCCTGCCGGATACATTACAGAAGCGATATTAGTATGTTGTAAGCCAATTGCATGACCTAATTCATGTTCTAATTTTTTCATTTAAAGTTGCATCCAAGACAAGTTAAGGGAATTTATTACATTTTAAGACTACAATAGAAGGTGAAAAGATTTTTGAGAAGAGAAGGGAATTAAGATGTGTACATCAATTTTATATAGTCCAAAAGATAATTATTTTGGTAGAAATTTAGATTATGAAATTGCCTATGGTCAGAAAGTGGTAATTACTCCTAGAAATTATCAACTTAATTATCGTCATTTACCAACACAAGATACTCATTATGCAATGATCGGTGTTTCAGTAGTTGCCAATGACTATCCATTGTATTGTGATGCTATCAATGAAAAAGGATTAGGAATAGCCGGATTAAATTTCACTGGTCCTGGTAAATATTTTGCTGTAGATGAAAGCAAAAAGAATGTTACTTCTTTTGAACTGATCCCATATTTACTAAGCAGTTGTGAAACTATTGAAGATGTAAAGAAATTATTGTCTGAAACTAATATTACTGATGACAGTTTCTCTAAAGATTTACCAGTTACTACTCTTCATTGGTTAATGGGTGATAAAAGTGGTAAGAGTATAGTTATTGAATCAACAGAAACTGGTTTACACGTTTATGACAACCCAGTTAATACTTTAACAAATAATCCTGTCTTTCCAGCTCAAGTTGAAACCTTGGCTAACTTTGCTTCGGTTTCTCCAGCTCAACCTAAAAATACACTTGTACCTAATGCAGATATTAATCTGTATAGTCGTGGATTAGGGACCCATCATTTACCAGGCGGAACAGATTCAAATTCTCGCTTTATTAAGGCATCTTTTGTATTAGCTCATTCACCAAAAGGTAATGATGAAGTTGAAAATGTAACTAATTTCTTCCATATTTTACATTCAGTTGAACAAGCAAAGGGTACCGATGAAGTTGAAGATAATGTATTTGAATTTACCATGTATTCAGACTGTATGAATTTGGATAAGGGAATTTTATATTTTACTACTTACGATAATAACCAAATTAATGCTGTGGATATGAATAATGAAAATTTGGATACTTCTGATTTGATTACCTATGAATTATTTAAGGATCAGGCCATTAAATTTGAAAATTAAAAGTTAGTTTAAAATAATTTAGTAGTAAATTCTGACAAAGTAAAACGGGTGAAGTTGATTGGCTCCACCCGTTTTAGTTTATTTATTATTTAGGTTAAAACGAATTTTATTTTAAAAAGTAAATAATTACAAAACAATACTGGATATGATTTGATCATTTCAGTTTTTTATCCCCAATTTAATTCATCATATTTTGCTTGGATAAATTCCCTAAATAAAGGTAGGGTGAATCCTAATTTACCGCGAATGATTGTTTTGATTAAATCATATTTAATTAGCTTAGTACGATACATATTTACGTATTGCTTGCTTTTACCCATTTTTTCAATAATTGCACTAATATTATTATTTTTTGACATCTCGTAGAGAAATTGAAAATCAATTTCTGTTAATTCATGTGAGATGACATCATACGCTTGATTGAAAAGCGTATCTTTAAAAGCTAACTTAGTATAATTCCAGGAGTCTTCAAAATTTTTACCAGTAGATAGCTCTTCATACATCAAATCGCCAATTAATTGAAAAGCATAAGCATAACCTTGTGTCATCTCGGCCATTTCTTCAGCTTGGTCACTTGTAATGTCAAATACTTTAATATACGCTTGAGCAATTGATAATTTTTGCAATTTATTAACGTGAAACCTATCAGCGCGTACTAAAAAAGTTAAATTATGCGAACTAGAAAGTTCCGCCACTTCCTTCAACAATCCAGTTATGATAACAGAAACTTGCAGTTCACTTAAGCTCCAATTATTAAATTCTTCAGCTAATTTTTGAATTGCTGGTGTATTAGAAACTTCATCAATACAAAATACGACTCGCATGTTAGCTTGTTTCAATAATTTTAAAATTTTAGTAATTTCAGTTTTATAGTAGATTTCATCATGTTTTTCATTTGCCTCAGCAAAATTTATAGAAACGAATGGTAAGCTAATTGAAACAGATGAAGACCACTTTTTTAATTTGTTAAGCATTGGGGCTAGCTTAATGTACATTATACGAAATAAATCTTCAGTATTATGAAGAGTTACTACGATTGTATCATCATATTTATTAAGTTCTTTGCCAACTTTGTTCATAAAAACTGTTTTACCTGAACCATGAACACCAGTAATAAAAAGTGAGTAAGTGGGATGTTTTTTGTAACGGTGTGCTCTTTTAGCATATTTGACAGCATCATTATTAAAATCAAGATATAGTTCAGGAATTCCGCCGAATTCCGCATCAAATGGATTTTCACTGTACATTTTAAAACCTCATTATACTTCATTATACTTTGCGGCA
>CANPPJ010000063.1:0-3992 GCA_947575965.1 uncultured Lactobacillus sp.
GCCCTATCCATCCCCTCACTAAAGTAAGGGGATTTCCGGGCTGTTTTCATTAAAACTTGCGTTAAATTTATGCCTTCATTCTTCATAGTAGTAAGCATAAACTTACCACCATAATCACGTCCTACTGTACCAATAAAACTAACTTCTGCGCCGCTTCTTTGAGCAGCTACAGCTTGATTTGCTCCTTTACCGCCAGCGGCCGCAGTTTTCTTGGTAACATGAATAGTTTCACCAGGTAATGGAATATGATTAATATGCAATGTTGAATCTAGGTTAATACTACCTAAAACAGAAATCTTATTCATATTATTGTTCCCTTCTCTACTAAAATAGCTTTTAGACTTTGTTTTCCTTCTTTCTAAAATCATTATTCCATATGCTGTAAGCGCTTTCAATAATAACTAAAATAAAAAATCTTATTTTAGTTAAAGACTTTGTCTAACACCAAATGAGTCCCTATCAATGACTTTTGTGCATCCCAATCACTCGTAGCCACCTGGGCTTGCAATTGAAAAATAACTTGATTCACAATCTGATCTATTGGCACATGAATCGTTGTTAATGATGGACTAGCCAATTTTCCTTCACTAATATCATCAAAGCCCATAATTTTTACATCATCTGGAACCTTAATATTGTTTTTAGTTAAATCCTTAATAATTCTCAGAGCCATATAGTCAGTTTCACAGAATATTACCTGAGGTAAATTCTTGTAAGAAAACCCAGATAACGGTCCTATTTTAGTTAAAGAAGCAGGATCAATTTTATATAAATTTTGTAAAGAGATTTTCTTATTCTTTAATGCATCAAGAAAACCTGCTCGTCTTTGTAAAAAATTAGCATTTTCTTTAATAGAAGCAGCATAACCAATTTTGGTATAACCTTTTTCTAAAATATAATTAGCTGCTTCATAAGTTGCACGATAATTATCCATAGTTACAAAATCACAGTTTAATTCTTCAAAATAAGTATCTAAAAATACAACATGCTTAATTTTCGAAGAAATATATTTTACTTGTGTACTAGTCAAATCTGTGCCTAAAACTATCGCATTAGTAATCGACTTTGTTTGAAGTAAAAATTCTAAATCTTGAATTAAATGATTAATTTTCAAATTATCAATTCGCAAATCTGTACCAAACCAGGTCACACTTTGAGTAAGATTGGCAACTAAATGGTCAAAAAAAGGCAGACTGTAATAATGTCGATTAACAATCCCTTTTTCATCACTAATAATCATCAAGTCGCAACTAGCTACTTTTCGACTTCCTCCCTTACGTCTCTTGCGTAAAGGTTCATATCCTGTTTCATTAATTATTTTAAAAATTTTCTCTCGAGTTTCTTGACTAATTCCTGTCTTACCATTAAGAGCCAATGATACAGCACTAGTTGAAACATGAGCCATTTTTGCAATATTAGCCATTTTCAATGTCATAAATTCACTTCCAAACTAAAAAGCGTTAGCTTGCACTAACGCTTTAAATTTTAAGCTCGCCATTCACCATTATTACCGTATGAATGCTTACCAAGTTCATTAATAATTACATGAATATGTTCTTTAGGAGCACCTGTATCCTTATGAACTGCTTCAGTTACATCTTTCATCAACTTAGTTAATTGTTCGTCAGTTCGACCCTTAATTAACTCAATATGTACAAATGGCATAAAATTTCCTCCATAAGCTTTAATTCTTATTTAATTATACTCAAAATTACGCCTTTTTCATCACAAGTTTTAAAGCTGGCATAATTATCGGTGTTAACAGCCCCGTAAAAATCATTTCAACAATCCCATTGACACCTAGAGCTACAATTAAAATCATGATTAAGGGCTGACTCGTATTCACAGAGCCTAAGTATTTTGTCAAATGAGTTGGATCCCCCATAAATACTAAACTAGTCATAATAATTACAAAAGCAGTATTCATAAAGGAGGTCGCAAATCCGGCTAGCAGATAACTAACTTTTTGCATTTTAGGATTATCCGTTTTAAAAAGATTTACAATTATTCCCGGAGTTACTCCAGCTAAAACACGCGGAACGATCGAAATTAACGGATTCTGGAAAAGTAACAAACTTACCATATCACTTGGCATAGCATAAGCTGCGATAAAACGAGTAATTCCCCAAAACAGGCCGAAAATAAATCCGGCTTTAGTGCCCATCAGCGCCCCATAAATTGCAACTGTTAGAGGCACAGTAGTGATTGCAGGTAAGCCTGGAAAAATATGGATATAGCCAATATTAGGTACAATTGTCTGTAAGATTAAGATTGCTGTAAAGATCGCTGTAATTGTCAAACGAACGGTACTATTTCTCTTCATTGATTTCCCTCAACTCAAAATTTTCTTAATTATATCATGAAAAATAGTTCGGTGGTCAAAATGGTGGTCACTTGTAAAAGAGCAACAAAAAAGGCAACATATAAATGTTGCCTTAGTTGGTGATCCGGGTGAGATTCGAACCCACGACCCACAGTTTAGAAGACTGTTGCTCTATCCAGCTGAGCTACCAGACCAATGTATGTTTGTATGTCCTCAACAGAACATAAATTATTATAGGGAATCTTTTGGAAAAATGCAAGCATTATTTTTAAAAAAGTTAATTTTTTTATTTTGAAGCAATTTTTGGGTTAAAATAGAAGAAAATGAAAATGTTTTCAATATAGAAAAGAGATTCAATATGAGTGAAAACTATTTAAAAGAACTTATCAATAAATTTAGAAATGGTGCTAAAGCAAGCGACGATAAGCGTGACAGTGGATTGAATCCAAACGATCCTGATGTTGAACGTATCGATAATTTACAATATGGCCCAGATAAGCAATGGCATACCCTCGATGTTTATTTACCAAAACACATCGAACCTCCCTTTCCTACTATTATCAACGTTCACGGAGGTGGCTGGGTTTATGGCACTAAAGAAACCTACCAATACTATGGTATGGGAATGGCTAAACGTGGATTTGCTTTTATCAATCCTAACTATCGTTTAGCTCCCGAAGATGCAGAATATCCTGACGAATTAAATGATGTAAATGCCTATATTCAATGGGTAGATCAACATGCCGAGGAATATCGTCTTGATCGTAAAAATGTCTTCTTAATCGGAGATTCTGCTGGCGGACAGATGGTTGAGCAATATGCGACGATTCTTTCTAACCCAGACTATGCTAAGAAGTTTTCTTTTAAAGCCATCAATTTAAAGATTAGAGCCATTGGTTTAAATTGTTCTGCAGCTTTCGTTTTAAACGATTTAAACAGCCTAGAAGCTGCTTATTTTACCAAAAATGTAGTTGAAAAATATCATGAGCAATTGAATGTAGAGAAGTATATTAACCAAAACTTCCCTCCTACTTTCTTAATTACTGGAAATGAAGACTTCTTACGTGATGTTGATCATACTCTCTTTGGCTTCTTGCTAGGACGCGGCGTAGAGGCGGATCTTAGAATGTACGGTGATCAGCAGCATCCCTGCTACCATGTATTCTTTGTCGATCAAAAGAGTAAGATCGCAGCTAAAGCAACTGACGATGAATTAGAATTCTTTAGACACTTTGAGGAAAAATAATGATCAAATTTTACGGTTACAAAAAATGTTCTACTTCAAGAAAAGCTCGCAAGTGGTTTGATGATCATCAAATTAAATACGAATTTCAAGATTTGGTAGAAGATCCTCCCACTAAAGTTGACTTAGTAAACTGGTTAAACACCCATCAAGACCGAGGGTTGCGCTATTTTTTCAATACTAGTGGCCAACATTATCGCCAAATGAAACTCAAAGATAAAATCCCAACTATGACGATTGAGGAAGCAGCTGATTTAATGGCGAAAGATGGTAAATTGATCAAGCGTCCTTTAGTTGTAGACGGAAATAAACTTACTTGCGGATTTAATCAACTACCCTAGAATAAATTCTAGGGTTTGCAGCTCTCATCTATTTTTACTAGATAGCGGTTATAGCGTCTTGCGACTTCCGCCTCCGAGGCTGCAT
>CANPPJ010000064.1:0-3919 GCA_947575965.1 uncultured Lactobacillus sp.
TTTGAAAAACCGGATTCATGCCAAAAATATAAAGTTTTTGAAAAAAATTTAAAAAGAGTGGAAAAAAGGTAGTAAAGTTATTTATTATAATAGGTAGTTATTTAGACAAGGAGCATGCTTATGGCGAGTGTAGAAACTAATAGTGATTCACTTGATGTTACTCAAGTCATCAATCAACAAATTATTACAAAGATAAAGTATTTGCGACGCTTTAATGATGCAATTTCAAACCATCGTGATCGGGAAATCTACCAATTACTAGATAACCAACGCTATGCTAAAGAGATTGAACATCGGGAACAACAACCAAATGATAAAGGTGTAATGAATCTAGTCGATGATTTAGCCGATCAATTAAGTAATTACCTTAGTGAAAACTTAATTAAATATTTGGGCAAAACTTATCCGTTCTTTTATTATGAAGAATACCAAACTGGCCACTATCGGATTTATTTTGGTAACTGGTGGGATCGGCGTCAATTTGGTGAATTAGACGTTTTGAATGTTCGCTTTTCTTTTGACCAAACAGAATATGATAAATTACGGACAGCTTTTGAATTAGCACGTGACAATAAACGCTACAATAGTGACCGGATTAGTAAAATTTCTAGTGAAAATGACCGTCTCCAGGATTTAATTGATCACCAACGAGAACGTGAGGAGCGAAAGGAAGCTCTTCAAGAACAGTTAAAAGAGGTTAGTTCACGGTCTGGCATTTGGGAATCAAGTCGTAACAAGGAGAGTCGCCAGGAACTGGTTGAACAACTACAAAAGTTAGAGGACCAAGAAGAAGAAGCTCGTAATGCAGCCCAAACTATTAAGGATAATGAGCGCGTTGTCCTATCCTTATCAAAAGAAAATACGATTTTAAGTTATGAGCAAAAGAGCATTATCGATACTTTTGGCAGCTTTGAAGATTTCGAATTAGCTAATCGCAATTTATATGCTAATTATTTAGCCAGTTTAAATAGATCAGAAGGAAAGCAGGTGGACGACGATGAGCAATAATCGAATCGTGACTTCTCCTAGTGAACGGGTCCAAGCTCTTTCTGATTCCTTTAAAGATGTTTTAAGCCTTGGACAAAAATATGTTGACCTTTTAGACCAGTTAGCCCAGACAAAGGATGCTAAGAATCTATTATCAGCCGCTAATAAACTAACCAAAATGGATTTGGCAAACGCGTTTATTAATTTCCCACCACACTATAAGGCGGCTGACTATTATCTAATTTTTATGGATCGCCTATTAAAAATGCATGGGGATACAGCGGTTAATGTTGCAGAAAATGAATTAAATCATGAATTTGAAGCGACTGTTGCGGCTATTGGCAGTGAAGCTATTTTTAAATTTGAAGTTGATAGTCGAGGAGAAGCGGCTTTTACAGAGCAAAGTCAGCACGAACCACTTTTCTACCTGAGTTTAGAAGATAAATTAATGCAATTTAATAACCGCGCATTAGTAAATTATTTTATCGTTTATGCGCTTAAACAGCATACTGACCTTGAATTACGTGATGCGGTTAAACCTCTGATTGATTTTGCTAAATACTTGCAAAAAGATCTTGATTTCACGATTGATCTAGGCATTTTAGCAACTGCAAATGATCGTCGCTTTATGTTGGATAAGCCTGAACTTCCACTGACAGTAATTGATCGTTTATTTGTTGCGACTGCTGATGAAGATTATATGTTGATGAATTTGCCACGGAACAATGGGGCTGAGTTACTATTAGATCAAGGTACAAAACTTGACATTGCTTTTGACCCGGACGATTATAGTCAAGAGTGGGCCTTCTTGGTTAAAGATTCTGACGAGCAAATTTCATTCTTTGATGTATTGCTTCATTACGACCTAGTTCGCGAGTGGTATTTGGCAAACCGCTCTGCCCTGGCCGTGAGAACAGATCATATGGAGATTGTTGATGAAGAATCACCAGCAACGACAGAGGTAGTAGAAGATGAATCTTCAGATGAACCATCTTCAGCTGAACCATCAGAAGATCCAGTTCCTGATGAGGAAGAATAAGCAGCAGATTTTATTGTGGAGGCACAGCAATGTTAGATATTACTAAAATGCTTCACCAAATTATCGATTTAGAATTAAAGATTGATGATGAAAAGGAATTAATGATTGGGCCAGAAACAAGAAAGCAAACAATTTTTGTTGACCTTGATATTTCTTTATCAAATATGGCTGAAGCAGCAGGGTGGTATAAGGTAGTTAATCCTAGAGAAGCAGACAAAGAAGATTTGCTAAAATCGTATGTTCAATCGGTAGCGCTACTTTTATTGTATAGTGCAAAGATGCAATGGACACACCTAGTTGTACTCGATGATCAAGCCTGGCAACGGATTACGGATGCAAAGAGCTCTACAAAGTTAGCAGACCTTAATAAATCGTATCTGGCAATTAAACACTTCTTGAGTGATGCCTATTTCAATCATCAACAAGAAAGTTTTCGCCATGCTTGGCATCTTTTGCTAAAAATGGGAATTAACGATTGGCAATTAACGCCTGACCAGATTTCTAGTGCTTATCAAGCAATGATTAATCAATATTAGAATAAAAAGCGAGAGGCCGAGAAATTTTTCCCCGGCCTCTCGTGTTGAACGGAATATAAGATTAAGCTTTTCGATCTCGTAAGCGATTGGTAGTTGCACTATGTTTTCCAGTTTCTTGGTTACTAAGACTGCCAAACATAAATTCACCAATTACCGACGCAACCAAAATTAAAACAATAATAAGAAATGGTAGCATAATAATCACCTCAAAAAGCAATCTCTATATTCATTATTATTAAAAATGTTTATTTTTGCAACAAAAGTGTAATATATGAGGACGTATTTAAGAAATACTTAAAAATAAAAGTGAAAAATTGGAAAATTATCCCTAAATTTATATTGAAGCAACTAAAAAAAGAGGATAAGGAAACAAAAATGTTTCTCTATCCTCTTTTTAACGTTTATATGGAGCGAGCGAGACTTGAACTCGCAACCCTCGGTTTAGAAGACCGATGCTCTATCCAGTTGAGCTACCGCTCCAAACAGATTTAAGTATATAATTTTCACTACAAAGTTGTCAATGGTAATAATCTAATATAATTATTTTATTAAGGTAAAGCCGGCACTTTCATTGACAAAACGCTTTCATGACAACTATACTTTAAATATAGTAGAAGTACGAAAGTAGAAAGGACTTAAGCTGTATGATGGAAGGATGATGATTAAATGGCTGCTAATAAGACAGACCCGCGTGTAATTAAAACACGTAATAGTCTGCGCAAAGCTCTTGTATATCTGATGAGACGTGAAAAGCTTGAAGATATTAGCGTCCAAAAGATTACTGAAACTGCCAACATCACCCGAGGAACTTTCTATCTTCACTATAAGGATAAACAAGATTTTATTCAGTCAGCAATCCAAGAGATTATTGACGATTTCTTCAACCAAGTAATGATCGATAGTAATTTTTCGAAAGAACGGACGGTAAAGGTGTTTTCACTCCGCAAAGCATTTCAGTATATCGAAAATAACGCCGATATTTTTGATGTTCTATTAAATAATGAAAAGAATAACTTCTTTTATGAACAACTCTACAATCGGTTAGCAAATGAGATGACACACTTTAATGAGCAAGTGAATAAGAACCAACAGTTGAAAGTCCCGCTTAATTTGCAGATTTCCTTTATTGATTCAGCATTTCTTGGCTTAGTAAGTCGATGGCTAGAAGATGGCATGATTTATACTCCACGTTACATGACACAAAGCGTGGCAAAAATGTTGGATCAGTTTAGTAGCGAGAATATTTCTTTGGTTAATTTTTTTGATGGTGAATTAGAAGGAACTTTAGAAAAGATTTAATAGCTACTACAAGATAAAGAGGCTTTGAAAAAATATCTTTTCAGAGTCTCTTTTTCAC
>CANPPJ010000065.1:0-3815 GCA_947575965.1 uncultured Lactobacillus sp.
TTTCCAGAAATAAAACTTGATGAATTAGAGCATGAGGAGATCATTCCTTTACTTAGTGGAAAATATAATTTTGTAGGTGGAGTTTTTAAGTCAAAAGCTCGAGCAGCTTTAGTTGATAAAAATGATCATAGATATCTTGATGCAGAAATTCATGATGCAGCTGCAAATGATCCACTTCAACAAGAATTAATGACTGCTGAAACTTCTGGAGTAAGTATTAGATTTTGGACGTTAGATAAAACAATTTCTACAATTTCTAAAGCTAGTCCTCGTCAACATATTTTTCTAGTTGTTAAAACCCCAGAAGATGTATTAAAGCTAGTTAAAGGTGGAGTACCAATAAAGTCAGTAAATGTAGGTAATATGCATTTTTCAGAGGGAAAAGAACGAATTTACAAGAAAGTGTTTGTTAATGAAGAAGATAAAAATGCATTTAATGAGTTAATTGATGCAGGTGTTGAATGCTATATTCAAGATGTTCCAGAAGATAAAAGGGATGTTTTGAGTAAGTTTTAAATTGGTGAGAGGTAATCATTATGACTGTTAGTTTAGGTCAAGGTTTAATTATTTCTCTCTTTGCAATTATCGCGGGTGCGGATTTTTGGCTAGAAGGTTTCTATATTTTCCGACCAATGATTGTTTGTACCATAACTGGATTATTACTTGGAGACTTAAAATTAGGAATTATTGCTGGTGGATTGACTGAATTAGCGTTTGCAGGACTAACTCCTGTTGGTGGGACTCAGCCACCTAACCCAATTATGGCTGGAATTATGACTGTTGTTTTAGCGTACACTACAGGACATAATCCAGCTACTGCAATTGGATTATCACTTCCATTTTCAATTTTGATGCAGTACATTGTTTTGTTCTATTACTCAGCATTTTCATTGTTAACTAGAAAAACAATTGAATACGCGGGAAAAGCAGAAACTAAAAAATTTACTTGGATTGTACTAGCTCCAACATTTATTGTTGCTCTTACATATGGTATTTTTACGTTCTTATGTGTATATGCAGCTCAAGCACCAATGAGCAATTTAGTAAATGCGATGCCTGGTTGGTTAAGTCATGGATTTGAAATTGCTGGTGGTATTTTACCAGCTGTTGGTTTTGCTATGCTTCTAAAGAATATGCTAAAGAACAAATATGTTCCCTATTTGTTACTTGGATTTACAGCAGCTTGTTTCATTAAATTTGGTAATTTAGTGCCCGTCGCTGTAATCGGGGTTGCATTAGCAATGATTGAATTTGCAAGAGCTAAAAAAGATCGTGATACTAATGAAAAATTAAGAGAAATTGAGCAAAATTCAAATAGTGGAGGCGATAATGATGGAATCTAATGTTTCGCAACCATCTAAGAGAGGAAAGCTAACGAAGCATGATGTTAGAAAAATTGGTTTAATGTCAATTTTTAACCAATCTCAGATGAATTATCAGTTAATGCAGGCTGGTGGCTGGACACTAGCTATTCTTCCAGCTTTAAAGAAAATTTATGAAAAAGATAAAAAGGGCTTAAGTGCTGCTATGAAAGGTAACCTTGAATTTATGAATACTAATAACTATGCAGCTCCATTGTTAATGGGATTGGAAATGTCTCTTGAAGAAAATGGTGAAAGTAGATCAACTATTGATGGATTAAGAGTCGCATTATTCGGGCCATTGGCTGGTATTGGAGATGCGATTACTTGGTTTACAATTCTACCAATTGTAGCTGGTATTACTGCATCATTTGCTAAAGAAGGAAGTATTTTAGGCCCACTACTATTCTTCTTAGTATATGTTGGTATGTTTTTACTAAGAATGCCTATTGCACAATTAGGCTACTCCGCAGGAACAAAAGCAGTTTCTAAAATTAGAAAAGACTCGGCTATTGTTTCTCATGCTGCTAGTGTATTGGGATGTACTGTAATTGGTGGTTTAATTGCTACTTATGTCCAAATTACTGTAAAATGGAAAATTCCAGTTACAGCTACAAAGTCAATTTCTATTCAAAAGGCTTTCTTTGATAATATTTTCCCTAATATTCTTCCAATAGGATATACATTTTTACTATATTATTTAGTTAAGAAAAAGAATATTAGTCCAGTAATTCTGATTGTCATTACTTTTGTATTAGCAATTTTGCTATCATGGTTAGGAGTGCTTTAAAATGCAAATTATTGTTACCGGCCATGGAAACTTCGCAAGCGGCATTGAGTCTACTGTAAAACTACTTGTTGGAAGTATTAAAAATGTTAAATATGTCGATTTCACAGAAGATATGGATGAAGAGAATTTAATGGAAAAATTTGAAGAAGTAATCAAATTAAATGAACATATTGTTTTCTTCTGTGATCTTTTAGGAGGAACTCCATATAAACAAGCAGCTATTTTATCTACAAAATCTAAAAAAGATATTTCTGTAATTTGTGGTTGCAATGTTGGTTCATTATTAGAGAATGGCTTGACTGGATTGGATAAATTTAGCGATTCTACGGAGTTAGCCCAAGCTTTGATTGAGTCAACTAAACAAGGAATACGGCAGTTTGGTGTTGCTAATCATTCTACGGCTACTGAAAAATTATCTGATGGTATTTAAGCAACATCTTAAATTTAGGTGTTTAGGAAAGACAAAAAGCATATGTTTATATGCATTTAAAATAGCTTATGTGTTAAATAGGAACACAGAAGCTATTTTTTGTTTATTAGTAAATTAAGACAATGGCATGAAAATAGAATGATTTTTGAAAAATAAAAGCATCCCTTATAGATTAAGGGGTGCAATATCTACTTATTCTTTTCTTGCAATAAGTCGCGAATTTGGCGAAGGTATATTTCTTCGTTCGTTGGAGCTGGATCGTCTTCTTCTACTTCTTTTTTAGGTGTTAGTCGATTAACCAATTTAATTAAGAAAAATACAACTAGGGCAATAATTAGGAAGTTGATCACAGCATTTAAGAAACTGCCGTATTTAAATGTAGCTTCACCAATAGTGAATTTTAAGTTGGAAAGGTCAATTTTTCCAATAAATAGTCCAATTAGAGGATTAATCAAATCTTTAACTAAGGAATTTACAATTGCTGTAAAAGCTGCTCCTATAATAACTCCAACAGCTAAATCCATCATATTACCGCGAGAAATAAATTCTTTGAATTCTTTAACCATATGATATCCTTTCAAAAATAGCTATTAATTAAAAAGTATATCGAAAGGAATCCAATTTTTGCTAGTAAAATGCTTTCAAAGAGTAATGTATGAACATGCTTACCTGATAAAAAATATCCTACTAAATTCTAGGATTGATAAATCTTGATTTAGTAGGATATTTTGTTTCTGAACTTTCTCAGAACAATTTTTTAAAGCTTAATTTTTCTTTTTCCGTTTGAGATCATTACCGATTAAGCCTAGCAATAGGGATGCCGCACTGAAAGCCAATCCTAAGAGACTAGCTCCATTCTTTTTAGTTCCAGTCTGAGGTAAGATATTTTGCTTATCTTCTTTTATTGAGACAACTACATTATTCTGATGAGATAGTTTACCTTTTGAAGCAGATTGAATGGGCTTAGTAGGTTGAACCGGTTTAATAAGTTCGACTGGCTTAGTAGGCTCGACTGGCTTAGTAGGTTGAACGGGCTTGGTAGGCTCGACCGGTTTAGTAGGTTGAACAGGCTTGGTAGGCTCGACTGGTTTAGTAGGTTGAACAGGCTTAGTAGGCTCGACTGGTTTAGTAGGTTGAACAGGCTTAGTAGGCTCGACTGGTTTAGTAGGCTTGACCGGCTTAGTAGGTTGAACAGGCTTGGTAGGCTCGACTGGTTTAGTAGGTTGAACGGGCT
>CANPPJ010000066.1:0-3351 GCA_947575965.1 uncultured Lactobacillus sp.
AACTAATAAAATTAATGATAAAATTCCTGGCAAATTATTATTTTCTTGCTTTTGATTCTTTAAAGCCTGATAATCATCTTTTATTTTTGTTCGAGTTTCACTTGATAACTTGCTTAATTTAACCGCTTCTGGCTGAAACTGCTCATAAGACTCTAAATCTTTCTTGGTAGTTTCAATTTGCCGCTGCAAATCTTTACTTTCACTTTCCCAATGCAAAACTTCAGCCTTATGGTCAACTAATACTTGAATTTTATCTTTGTTTGATAACTCGCTGCTATTCTTAATTTCGTCAAGCTGCGTCTCTAAATTTTTAATATCAGCTGTTAAATCTGAAATTTTATTTTGAATAGCTTGCGCCCGCTCATAACTCTCTTTAGAAAAGGAAACCGGTTGTACTTCTTCTCTAAGTTGCTGATACTGCTTAAAATTAGTTAGCTTTTGCATTAATAGACTAAATTTTTGGTCTTCTTTATTTAATTCAACTAGTTCAGACTGAATTTTTTTCAGTTTTTCCTTTTCTCGAGTTAATTTTTCTTCAAGTTCACGATAATCATTAAGTTCACTATTGGTTTGAGCTAAAACTTCTTTTTGTTCTTCAATTTGATTAATTAATTGATTAACTATCGGCTTACGTCCACTCTTTTTAAAAAGCTTCTGAGCATTACTTGAAAACTCATCTCTTAAATCAAGTAATTTGTGACTTTGTGATGCTCCTAAAAAGTAAATTTGTTCCATTAATTCTGCCTGAGATAATCCATTTACCTCGCGCAGCATATCCTGATTAAAAATAAAGCTGTCTGTATAAAAACTACCATCTATATTTTGGATCCGATCAAAAAATACATTCTCTGGCACTTCTTGATCATTTAAACTAACTTTTAAAACACCCTTCTTAGGATCCCCTTTTGCATATAATCGACTCAAAAGAAAGGTACCATCCGTATCTTCAAAAGTTAAACTTCCGCCCATTGGACTAACATGATCCAAAGGCTGATAATTCTCAAAGAAAGGTGATTTATTAGTTCTTAGGTGAAAGCCAAATAGAACTTGCTTAACAAAGGCTACAGTTGTACTTTTCCCAGCTTCATTCGCCCCTAAAAATATAGTTAAATCTTTGTTCAAATTAAAAGTCACATCATTTAATTTTCCAAAGTGAATAATTTTAATTTGAGTTAACTTCATCATTTATATCCTTTAATTTTTGTCCCAATTTAACCTGTGCTAATTCTTTTACTTCGTCAATAAATTCAGGTTTCTTCAAAATATCAGCAACATAATCACTTTTTTTACTTAAATCACTAGCTAACGCATAAATCTTATCTAGTTCAAAAGTTTCATTTTTAGCTTGATCAAATGCTTCTTTATCCGCTGTTCTAAGTTGAAGCTTTTCATTATTCGTCAGATAAACTTTTACAAGTCTAGAATCAAATTTCAAAGAATTAGAGAGTTGAAGCCAGTACTCACTGTCCTTAACTAATTCTAGTTCTTTTTCACTTAAATATTGGGCTCCTTCAATTGTTAAACCAAATAAAGTTTTTCGTACATTTTTCTTAGTCAAAATTTCAACTATTTGTCTTGTTAGATCTTTTTGTGAAATTTCTTGATCAAAAGTCAGGGTTGCCATTTGCCAAATAATTGGTGCTGTTTCAATAAAATCTAGACTTACTTTTTTAGTTGTTTCATCTACTATACCAATATATACACCTTTACTACCTTGTTCGTTAATGTGTCTACCCTGGAGATTACCACTATAAACAATTAAGGGGTCTTCACTTAAGGTCTGACGTAAATGAATATGACCTAAGGCAAAGTAATTATAATTTAAATCTTTAATTTCAGCCGTTGTAAATGGAGCATAAACATTCTGATAATTTGTAGTAGTTTTTGCACCCGCATGCATTAAACCAATAGTAAAGTTATCCCCTTTTTTAGGAAATTCACTAATCTTATCAGTTTCGATGTGATTATGTTGATAAGAAAATCCAACTACTGTATACCGAAAATCCTCTTTAGTTTTAGATTCAAATTCTTCTACTTCTTCATTAGAGCCTAAAAGTTTGAAGTATGGTGTTTGTGGCAATAACATCTCATTAGGATTCAAATAATCATGATTTCCTAGAATCATCACGACTTGAATTTTTTGATCTGTAAGTCGCTTTATTTCACGACTAAAAAATAATTGACTCTGAGGACTAGGATGAGCTGAATCAAATGTATCACCTGCAATTAATACTAAATCGACATTTCTATCTAGTGCTGTATCAATTGCCTTAGTGAATGACTTTTGGGTAGATTGTTTAATATTTTTAAATTCATTAGATGGCAAAAAAGATAGTCCTTGAAAGGGACTATCTAAGTGCGCATCTGCTAAATGCATAAATTTCATACTAATTATTTTGCCTTTAAATCATCGTACAAATCGCCAATTGGCTTAGTCATAGCTTGTTGAACGTCGTTGATCATTTGGAAGAGAGCTTGTTCCTTGGTAATCATGTCTTTTAATTCGTCATTATTACGAACTTCTTCATTGATCTTTTGATATTCTTTTTGTGCTTCTTCAGAAAGTGGTTGACCAGAATTTTGAGCGGCTAAAATTTGTTGTTGAAGCTTATCCATTCGTTGGTATAACTCTAAACTTTCTGGATTATTCTTTAAATTTTCAAGAGATTTCTTCAAATCTTTGAATTGTTCTGTTTCTTGTAAGTCCTTTGCTAATTGATTAGCGTTATCGTAAATATTAACCATTTTAATTTAAACTCCTTTGTTTTTATCGGCCTAAAAGTCCTTTAAGATTATTATACCATTCGTTGAACTTAGACCCAGTATCATTGATTCCTTTTTGTACTTGTTGACCTAAATTACCAAGCCAGTCTGAATTTGCCCCCGTATCTTTGGCTATCTGTTGGGCACTCTTTTCCTTAAACTGTGTCTGAGAAGTATATGGAAGTAGCCGCTCTAATTCAGATTTATACAAGTGAGTAATTCCTGTTTCTGAAATACCTTCCATATAATGTTCTTGATCAGTCTTATCAAAACCTACCCAAGTTGATAAGACAACATCTGGAGTATAGCCAACAATCCATTGATCTTTTGTACCAAATCCATAACTATCAGGTACTTCAGTTGAACCAGTCTTACCTGCCACTCTAAAGCTAGATGGTTGAGCAGATCTCCCAGTTCCTGAAGTAAATACTCCTAAAAGCATTGATGTCATTTCCTTAGCAGTATTAGTTGAAATAATTCTGTGACTACCAGGATTCTTGTTTTGAGCAATAACATTACCGCTGGCATCAGTTATTTTAGTAATACAGTAGGATTGATTTGGTAAATTACCCTCGTTAGCAAAAGCAC
>CANPPJ010000067.1:0-3239 GCA_947575965.1 uncultured Lactobacillus sp.
ATTTTTTAACTAAAAATGGCTTTCAATTAAAAAGACGGTGTTTTTCATTAACTGTTAAAAAAGATAATATGAAATTGCTTCCTGAAGAAAAAATAACTATTCAAAAATTCGATATGCACAATAATAAATATTTAGACTGTTGTGATTTTCTATACCAATATTATAAAAATAGTCATAAAGTTGTGTCACCACTAACTATCTCAAAAGATCAGTTTATTAAAGAAGTTCCTACTAAAACAGGATATTATCATCTTAATGAAAATTTTCAAATTGAAAATATTATTTTTACTGAAAATAATGAGATTGCTTATATTTGTTCTACGAATCCAAAAACATGTCCTAAGTTCATTCAAAGCGTGCTATTAGATATGTTCCGTTCTTTCGAAAGCATATTTTTTGAAGCAGACGATACTGATTGGGCAGCAATGGACTTACTTAATCAATTTAATGTCGCTGTAACTGAAAGTTTTAATACATATATTTTAGAAATGTGAGTTCCTAAAAGTGAGTTAGTTTAATTTAAGTCCTAATTCCTTTAAACAGAAAATACTGGCAATCAATGTTTCTTTTAACGTTGATTCCCAGTATTTTTTTATCTTTAGGCTTTTACTAAATGAATTTCACGATCAAATAACTCACGCATCTCTTGATTAAAATTATGTGCTATAAAAATAATCGTCTCTTTACCCTTAACTAAATTCTTTAAAATATTCATGGTTGCTTTTTGATCTATCGCACTAGTTCCTTCATCAATCAAAATTATGTCACTTCCATGTACTTTAGCCCGGGCTAGAACAATCTTTTGTCTCTGACCACCCGATATATTTAGTTTATCTAGATTTAATTGATGCTCTAATCCTTCCTTGAATTTAGAAATATCATTAGCGAAATTAACCTCTTTGATTATAGGCTCTACTTGAGAATTTAATTTTGAATTAAACATAGTAATGTTTTCTTCAATCGTTCCAGGAAATAGATTTGGATCTTGTGGAATATAGCCAATCTTCGACATATCAGGATTAATTTCTTTTCCATCTTTATCTTTAAAAATAATTGATCCTTGTGTCGGTTTTATTGAACCTAAGATCAATTTAAACAAGGTAGATTTCCCAGCTCCGGAATCTCCAGTTAACAAAATTTTTTCTCCAGATTTTATTTGAATATCAGGAAAACTTAACTTCTCACCATTTGGAAAAGCTAAAGCTAAATTCTCAGTAGAAATTAGAGCTGGCTTTTTCCTCTGAACATTTGAATTATTCTGTAGTGGTGCAGAATCACTACTAATTTGGTCCATTAGTTCTTCAGAAGATTTCATAAAACTCAATGCTTGGATCATTTGTTGCAAGCCAATGGAAATATTAGCTGCAAAATTTTGTACTGACATGATTGCACCAAAAAGTACTTGTCCTTGAGTGATCATATCTCCAGTCAAAGAAAGAAGGATCAACTGTCCTATTGAGTTACATAACCCATTTATTACAATTAGTTCTTGCTGGGTACCCGTTTGATGAACATGCGCATTTTCAATCTTATTAGCTGCCTGACTCTGAACCTGAAATAGCTTTGCACCAGCAAAATATCTGCGTAATTCTTCAACTCCAGAAAACCATTTTTCCAACACATCTAAATAATGTTTATTTTGAACAGAAACATTGGTTGTCGCCTTTTCCATCTTTTTCTGAACAAGTTTAGGAATATAGTAAGATGCAATATCAATCAAAATACTTACAATAAAAATTTGCCAATGAATTGTGAGTAAGGCAACTAAAGCACCAACAAACATTGTTCCATAAAAAGGAACGATGATATACCAGTCAAAATAATTTTCTCTTACCATCTCAAGATCGTTGGTCATTCGATTTTGAACCGCAGCTATTTTGTGATATTTATTATCTTTAAAGTAATGACTAGCGAGATTATTACGGATTTTTTTATTATATTCCTCTTCTTGAATACGAGTAACAAACTGAATGTAATAAATTAATCCCTGCGCTGCTAAATATAAGATCCCGATAGCAAGACTTGTCCCTAACACTCCCATCCAGTTTTTATTCTTGATAAAAGTTAACCAGTACATTTGGACATACCCGGCACCAATTGCGCCCAATCCAGAAATAATGGATAAAAAATTGATATAAATAAATCTAAGGTAGTTTGTCTTGATAAATCCCTTAAAGCTCATCCTTACTCACCTCCATTTTTTAAGCTGATTTTTCGATCAAACAGGTTCTCTAGCTCATTATTAAAATTATGGGCAATCATGACAATAGTAGTTTTCTGATCAAGTAAATTTTCTAAAATTTTCTTTGTTGCTTTACTGTCAATTGCGCTCGTTCCTTCATCAATAAAGAGCCACTTTGATCCGGCTAAAATTGCTCTAGCCAAAACGATTTTTTGCTTCTGTCCTCCTGATAGATTTCCTTCATCTAAATTGATTTCATGCTTTAGACCATCTGGAATTTTTTTAAGGTCATTCTCAAACTCAACTTGTTTAACTACCCTTTTTACTTTCTTATCAAGATTTGAAGTGAACATTGTCATATTATTTTCAATAGTGTCAGGGAAAAGAGTATTATCTTGTGCTACATATCCAAGTTCATCCGGATTGAGTTTAATTTCTTTACCATTCTTATCTTCAAAAATCACTTTTCCACTAGTTGGTGATAATTTACCTAAGATCAGCTTAAATAAAGTTGATTTTCCACTACCACTATCGCCTGTTACTAAAACTTTTTCACCACTTTTAATAGTTAAATCTGGATAAGAAATAAGTTCACCATTCTTAAATTGATGCTGTAGCCCCTTTATCTGTAATTTAGCTACGTTTTCATCTTGATGCTCATTTTGTAAAGGTGTGCTCGCGCCTTCTAAGGAGGTTATCTCTTCATTTAATTTCTTTGATGATTTAATTAGATTCCACTGAGCAGCAAATTGTGCAGTCCCATTCATAACTGTTGAACAAAATTGAATTGTTGTAATAACGGCACCAAAGACTATTTGCCCATTAAAGTATAAATATGCAGCCAGAATCATCAAGATTATCTGCCCACCTATATTAACAATAGAGGTAGCTAAGTCGGCAATAGCAATAGTTGCACCTTGGTAAATAGCAGCCTTTTTATAATGGCTCTTTTGCAAATCCTGTTGATGGATAATTTTAAGAAGGAATTAAGCAGCTAAGAAATTGATATGAACCCCGAAATTCGGACAAGAATTTCGAGGTTTTTATTATGTCTAAA
>CANPPJ010000068.1:0-3111 GCA_947575965.1 uncultured Lactobacillus sp.
TTACAAGAATTTAACCGTATCTATAAAGAATTAGGAGTAACTTTTGATTCATATAATGGAGAAGCATTTTTCAATGATAAGATGCAGCCAGTGGTTGATGAATTAAGAGAAAAGGGCTTACTTGAAGAATCTCGTGGAGCTCAAGTTGTTAACTTGGGAGAAGATGAAAACCCAGCTTTAATTTTAAAATCTGATGGCTCTAGTCTTTATATGACTCGTGATTTGGCTGCTGCCTTATATCGTAAAAAAGAATATGATTTTGTTATGTCATTGTATGTTGCTGGTGGTGAACAAACTGGTCACTTTAAGCAATTAAAACAAGTTTTGAAGAAGATGGGGTATGACTGGTCAGATAACATTCACCACATTCCATTTGGTTTGATTACTCAAGGTGGAAAGAAATTATCTACTCGAAAAGGAAACGTTGTTTTCTTAGATCAAGTCCTAAAAGATGCAGTTTCTTTAGCAGAACAACAAATTGAAGAAAAGAATCCAAATCTATCTAATAAGAAGCAAGTTGCTCATGATGTTGGTGTGGGCGCCGTTGTATTCCATGACCTAAAGAATGATAGAATGGATAACTTTGATTTTGATTTGGAAGAAGTTGTTCGTTTTGAAGGGGATACTGGTCCATACGTTCAATACACTAATGCTAGAGCTCAAAGTATTTTACGTAAGGCTAATAAAGAAATCTCAATGGATAATTTAAGCTTAAATGATGATTGGTCCTTTGCAGTTGCAAAAGCATTAGCTGATTTCCCTGCTATTGTAGAAAAAGCTTCAGAAAAATTTGAACCATCAATTATTGCAAAATATGCCTTAGATTTAAGTAAGAAATTTAATAAGTATTATGCAAATGTTAGAATTTTAGATGAAGATGATCAACTAAACGCTCGTCTTGCATTAGTTCAAGCAACTTCAATTGTTTTAACAGAAGCTTTAAGACTTTTGGGTGTAAATGCACCTAAAGAAATGTAATATTTCTTTAAATAAAAATATTCACTGAATTTTTTTGAGCTAAAGTATGTTAATTTTTGCACTAATGGGTTAAACTAGTGATGTGTTAAAAATTTAGGAGGTATTTTTTTAATGGCTTATTTAGTAAATGGTAATGACATTTTCAAAGCTGCTCGTGAAAACCACTACGCTGTAGGTGCATACAACACTAACAACCTTGAATGGACTCGCGCACTTTTAAGAGGTGCTAAGGAAACTAGAACTCCTTTATTGATTCAAGTTTCTACTGGTGCTGCTAAGTACATGGGTGGTTACAAGACTGTTAAGGACTTAGTTCTTAACGAAATGGACAACATGGATATCGATGTTCCAGTTATTTTAAACTTGGACCACGGTGACTTTGAATCAGCTAAGGAATGTATTGCACTTGGTTACTCATCAGTTATGTTTGATGGTCACAACTTACCAACTGACGAAAACTTAGCAAAGACTAAGGAAATCGTTAAGTTAGCTCACGAAAGAGGTATCTCTGTTGAAGCTGAAATCGGTAAGATTGGTGAAAACCAAGGTGCCGATGGTGGTGAATTAGCATCAGTTGAAGACGCTAAGACTTTCGTTGCTGCTGGTGTTGACAAGCTTGCTTGTGGTATTGGTAACATCCACGGTGTTTACCCAGAAGGTTGGACTGGCTTAAACTTCGATCGTTTGAAGGAAATTGCAGAAGCAGTTCCAAACGAACCACTTGTTCTTCACGGTGGTTCAGGAATTCCTCAAGACCAAATCGAAAAGGCAATTCAATTAGGTATTGCTAAGATTAACATCAACACTGAATTCCAATTAGCATTCCAAGCTGCAACTCGTAAGTACATCGAAGACAAGATGGACTTAGACAAGGGTAACAAGGGTTACGACCCACGTAAGCTTTTGAGAGCTGGTACTGACGCAATTACTGATTCTATGAAAGAAATGATTTCATGGATGGGTACTGCACCAATCGACTCAAAGGAATCATCAGTTCAATTTGATGAAGCTTCATTAAACGAAGAATAATCAAAAACTATATAAAAAAAGACCTCAGAAATTGAGGTCTTTTTTTATTAGCTTAAGTGTGGAAAAATGCAAATAATATTTGATGATCGTGGATGTAAAAGCTTTTTTAAAAAATATAATAGGCAAAAAAAGATAATCAAGGATCTAATTGAAAAAGCCATTGTTAAAGAAGTTACCACTGGGATGACAAAGATTAAATTGGCCAGTAGAAAAAGAATTAAGGGACAAAAAATTTATGAATTTCGATTAAATCTTGGTACTATTGGATCGGCTCGAATTGCCTTTTCAGTTTTTAAGGAAAAAGCCATTATTTATTTCATTAGTAAGGATATAGAAAAAGCATCTTTTAGTAAGGCCTTTGAAAAAGTCTTGAAATAATACAGGTTAGTCATGATATACAAGTATAGTAAATGATATCACTTTCAAAAAATAGTTATCAAAGAAATAATAAGTAAACAAAACCCTCGTTGATTTAAGTCAACGAGGGTTTTTAATACTAAAAATGTAGAGGAGAAAATGAAGAATGAATTATGGATTTATTTCCGACGAACCTTTACGGGAACTGGAATTGGTTTATTTATGATTACTGCGTTAATAGCAAGTAATGCTACAGTGCTAATACCTAAAATTAATAATGTCATTTAAACCATTCCTTTCTTACTTGATTGATATTCATATTAAGAGGAATTTGTGAATTTTTTGTGACTTATATTTAAGATAAAGTCTAAAAAAATCTAAATAATTTTTCTTTATTTATAAAATACGAACAATATAATTATTAGTAGTAAAAATAATTAATAAATAAGTTTAAAAAGACTAAAAAAATCATCGAATTTATGTTAAAATTTCATCATTGACGATTTTAATAAAGAGGAATTAAAGAATGAATAACGATATCGAAAGTGTATTGTATACTCAAAATGATTTAAACAATCGTATGGATGAAATGGCTGCTGAATTAAATAAAAAATATAAAAATGAAGAGCCAATTATTGTTCCAGTCTTAAATGGAGCAATGATTTTTGCTAGTGATATGATTAAGAGATTAAGTTTTAAGCTAACTATTGATCCTATTAAGGCATCTAGTTATGAAGGAAGCCAATC
>CANPPJ010000069.1:0-3060 GCA_947575965.1 uncultured Lactobacillus sp.
TGGTTCGGATGCTTTTTTACTTGTTCACTTAAACCAACCTTATCTAAGAGTTCCAGTGCACGCTTTCGACGTTCTTCCTTAGTCAAGGTTGTCATATCTAACGCAACCAAAACATTATCCAGTACCGTCAAGTGAGAGATTAAGTTATAGGACTGATAGATATAACCCACCGTTGCACGCCGATAGCTATCTAGTTGCTTTTCCTTTTTATGGTCAAGGAGTTTACCATTTACAAGGACTTCACCTTCAAAGTTACGATCAAGTCCCCCAATGATATTCATTAAAGTGGACTTCCCACCACCTGATTCACCAAGGATGGACACAAATTCTCCCCGATCAAACTGTAAGCTAATCCCTTTAAGAACTGGGAATTCCTCTTTGTCAAGATAATACGATTTATATATGTTTTTTAATTCTAAAAAAGCCACTGCATCCTCCCCTTTACTATTTATTTAGTCCGTTTATTATAGCAAGGTTCGTGATGAAAAAGCCTTTTACTCATAATTCTTTAACATTATTTATATTATTATTCTGAGTAATTTTCACTTAATGTCAGCTTTCCATCAGCTAACTCGTAAACATTATCTGCATATTCACGTAAACGTAAATCATGGGTTACAGCAATCACCGCTTTGTTTCTCTTTTTAGCTAGATCATGAAATAATTGCCCAACTATCTTTACTAAATTACTATCTAAGGCCGCTGTTGGCTCGTCTGCAAGAATTATCTCAGGATCAGTATAAAGTGCACGCGCAATCGCTACCCGCTGGTTTTGACCTCCTGACAACTCAGAAGGATATTGTTTGAGCAGCTTTTTTATCGCAAGCTTTTCCAATAATTCATTAAAGGCTTCCGATGAAACGTTCCCCCTCTTCTTTATGCGATCAACAAGTTTAAATTGATCCGCCACATTTAGATAGGGTAATAGGTTATAGGACTGAAGGATAAAGCCAATTTTCTGCAAGCGCAGTTCATCACGCTTTTTAGAAGATAACTTTTCAATATCAATTCCATCAATTAACACTTTTCCTGAAGTAGGTGTTTGTAAACCGCCCGCAATTGTTAAAAAGGTACTCTTTCCTGATCCAGAAGGTCCTAAAATCAAATTTAATTCTCCCGCTTTAGCAGAAAAATTAACATCTTTAAGAACATGAACACGGCTAATTCCTTCGCCATAATATTTGTTAACATCTACTAACTTCAATTTTGACATAACATTTGCCTCCCATCTTAATTCAAGGCCTGTACTGGGTCAATTTTAATAATCATTCGCACTGGTAATAATGAACCAATCATCCCAAGAACTATTAATCCTACTGCCATTAAACTAATTAGTGGCCAATTCATAATAACTGGTACCGACATTGGAATTGCCACACTCGTAAGAAGGGTTAAAAGGATTCCCCCTATTACACCACTAATCATTAGGAAAATTGATTGAGTAACCGTTGCAAGAATTAAGTGCCGCGCAGGAATTCCTTGAGCGCGCATAACTGCATAATGACTTATTTTTTGCATGGTAAGAATATATAAGAAGACCGCAATTACAATTAACGAAATTACCATTAAGAACCCAATCATAAAAGTAAAGGTATTATTTTGTGCTGAATATCCCGGTAGCTTATTAATATATTCGTTAACAGTATAGTGTTGGAGATCGGGGTAAGAACTTTTACTAAGATTATGGTCAGAAAAGAGTCCGCTAGCAATGGCCGAACTATTTAATCCTCTCAGTTCCCGCCAAACTGGCAAACTACCATATACGACGGGCGCAACACTAAATTTAGCGTCATTGACAAAACCAACAATCTTATATTTCTCATTTTGAGAATTGATTGTTACTCGATCTCCTAAATGATATCCCTTTTTGCTTAAACTCTTATCAACAACAATTTCGTTATTTCCCTCGGCTTGACGACCACTTGTAATCTTGATCTTTTCCCGGGAAATAAATTGGTCAGGATCTAAACCGATAAATTGAGCACTTTCTTTACTTGCTCCTTTTTCTTTAAGAACTACTGGTGTCTGTCCAACAAGCGCAACATTTTTTTGACCCTTACCTGCTAGTTGATCGCGAGTAATAATCGATTGTCCAAGATTATCATTACTATTCTTATTTAGAAAAACAGTTTCCGTACCCCACTCTTTAATAGCAGCATCATTTTCATTTTGCAATCCCAACATCATTCCCATTAAGAAAAACATTAAGTAACTAATCAAAACAATCATGGCAACGATTAATCCGTAATGCAGCTTTTCATGTTTTATTTCTTTTAGTGCTAAAAACATATTCTACCTCCTACTGCAATAGTGCAGTTAGTACCTTGGATAGCCGTTCAATTGCTTCACCTTGTTTATTGGGTTGAAGAAGGCAATCCTTAATTGTTTCATGACTTAAAACCATTACACTCCATTCTTGAGCACTATGAATTTTAATTCGCGGTTGCGTATTATCACGTAACAATCCCTCATTTGTTTGAAAGTGTAAACGCATAAAATCACGGTACTTACTTCCGTTGATCTCATCTACAAAAGCTTTAATCTGATTAACATAATCACTCGCAGCTAAAATGTGGTTAGCCCGGGTAATTGGTGTATGGATTTCTAAAATTGCCACTTGGTAAAGATACTGATACGCCTCCGTTAAATCTGTAAAATACTTATAAAATGCTCCTCTGGCGATTCCAGCTTGCTTTACAATCCGTGCAACTTGGGCACTTGCTAAGCTATGTTGACTAAATTCTGTTAATAGTGCATTAGTAATGAGTTCTTTTTTCTGTTGATTTAAATTTTCAAATGTTGTACTTGGCATCTTAATTCCTCCACCACATCGTGACACTGTGTCACTGTGAATATATTTTATACATTATCACTAAAGTGACACCGTGTCAATCGTTGGATAAAAATTACAATACTGCTATTTCTGCAAATTTTGCGATTGTAGCGCTTTGCCTAAGGTTTGATTTAATTGCTAATTACATTCACTTGCATATGAAATAAAGCATAAAAAAGCGAGGTGAGAAATTTATCTCGCCTCGTTTTCAATAGATTTAATTTTTA
>CANPPJ010000070.1:0-2802 GCA_947575965.1 uncultured Lactobacillus sp.
CAATACCAATTTGGACAAAAATTGGAGAAAAAATTACTAATAAATTAGCTTTTGAAATCGCACTAGTGCTATTTGTTTTAGGCTCAACGTTTGAAGGACTAGCACCTAATATCTACTTTTTCTTAATCGCTCGAATGATTATGGGAATTGGTGGTGGAGGAATGGGATCCTTGCCTTATATTATTGCAGGATACGTCTTTCCAAACATTAAGAAAAGAACTCAAGTTTTAGGATATTTGACAGCTAGTTTCAATGGAGCAGCAATTTTAGGACCTTTAGTGGGAGGTTGGCTAATTGATGCCTTATCATGGCACTGGGTATTTTATATTAATATTCCAATTGGTTTAGTTGCTTTGTTAATTTCCTTGATCTATTACAAGCCAGTTACACCAAAAACTGTCCCAGTTTTTGATTTACAAGGGGCATTTTTGCTAGTGAATGGTTTAATTATGTTTTTAATGGGAATCCAACTCTTGGGATTAACTGCAACTTGGATTGTAGTAGGGTTGATCCTATTTAGCTTAGTTTTACTGATCTTTTTCTTTTTGCATGAAGCTAAAGCAGAAAATCCAATTATTCCTTTATCTATTTTTAGTAATCATGATCTAAATGGTGATTTGATTTTATTTGCGACTACGTGGGGAGCTTTTATTGCTGTAAATACATATTTACCAATGTGGGCTCAAGCTCTTTTAGGAATGTCGGCTTTAATGGGTGGGATGACGTTAATTCCTAACTCCATCGTTGAAATTATTGCATCCCAAACAGTTGCTACAATTCAAGAAAAAATTAGAACTTTTACGCTAGTAATGATTGGAATTGTTACAATGATGATTTCATCTGGTGGTCTTTTCTTAGCTAATGATCAAACTCCTCTCTGGATATTAATTTTGATTGGGGCATTTTCCGGCATTGGAGTAGGATTTATTTTTGTTGCACTTCAAGTAAAAGTACAAATCGATGCTGGAATGGAAGATATGGCAACTGCGACCTCAACTTCTTATTTAATTAGAATTTTAGCTCAAACTGTTATGGCAGCCGTATACGGGGTCATCATGAATTTAGCGTTAGCGAGTGGCATTAATACGCATTCAAATATCACAATGCATATGATGAATGAACTAAGTGACGCAAAATCAGCTAAATTATTGCCACAGTCTTTACTACCAGAAATGCGTAAAATTTTTCACAGTGGTATACACGAAATTATGGCAGTCTCTTTTATTTTGTTGATAATTGCTACTGTCTTTAATTTTTATTTCAATTTTAGGCAGCCAAATAAAAAACTTAATAGATCATCAAAATAAAGCTTGTGTTTAAGGAATTAAGCAAGTATATTTTAGATAAGATTATTATCCTTGATTATTGCAAAATAATTGGGGCTTTTTATTTCATAGAAAAGTAGGTGTACTGATGACAAAAAAGCAAGTAACGATGGTCACATTTGCTATGGTTTTGGCTAATGTAATGGCGGGATTAGATAGCACGATTATTAATACAGCGATTCCAGCTATTATTGCAGACTTACATGGAATTCAATTCATGGGGTGGATAATTGCCATTATGCTCTTAGGGATGTCTGTTTCAACTCCAATTTGGACTAAAGTTGGGGAAAAGATTGGTAATAAGGCGGCTTTTGAATTATCGTTACTCTTTTTTGTATTAGGGTCACTTTTTCAGGGACTGGCAAATAATATGTATTTTTTCCTTTTAGCTCGAGCTTTAATGGGAGTAGGAGCTGGAGGAATGGGCTCGCTACCCTATATAATGGCTGGTTTTATCTTTGATAATATTAAAGCGAGAACAAAAATTTTAGGTTATTTAGGGGCTGCCTTTAGTGTGGCAGCTATTATCGGACCACTAGTTGGTGGTTATTTGGTTGATTCACTTTCTTGGCATTGGGTCTTTTATATCAATATTCCGATTGGACTTTTAGCAATTTTTCTTTCATTACTCTACTATCGTGAAGGTACAATTAAAGAGACTCCAAAATTTGATGTATTGGGCTCTTTCCTAATTATTGTTGGTTTAACTTTACTTTTATTAGGAATCCAACTACTTGGGTTAACTAGTAGCTGGATTGTGATCAGTTTAGTTATTGCTGGTATAGTTTTACTGGTCTTATTTTTTATGCATGAGGAAAATCATCCCAATCCAGTTGTACCGATTAGCATGTTTAAAAATCGTGCTTTAGTTGGAGATTTTTTACTTTTTATTTTTAGCTGGGGAGCTTTTTTAGCTGTAAATACCTATTTGCCAATGTGGGCGCAAGGATTACTTGGAACCACTGCATTACTTGGCGGGATGACGCTAATTCCTAATTCTTTAGTTGATGTTGTAGGGACTTTAGTAGTTAACCCCTTAAAGGCACGCTTTAGTAATCGCAGTTTACTGTCAATGGGGTTAATATGTATTCTCATTTCTTCACTAGGGTTGGCCATTGCTCCGCAAAATACTAATATCTGGTGGCTTTCAATTATTGGAACTTTTTCTGGCTTTGGTGTTGGTTTTATTTTTGTTTTACTTCAAATAAAAGTTCAGGTTGATGCTAGTGAAAAAAATATGGCTCCAGCAACTTCACTTTCGTATTTAATTCGTATTCTTGCTCAAACGATAATGGCAGCTGTTTATGGTGTAATTATGAATATGGAGTTAGCGCGGGGTGTAAGAGAGAATCATGGAATAACAATGAGCATGCTTAATAAATTAAGTGATGCATCTTCCGCAAAAAGTTTGCCGCAACACTTGCTGCCAACGATGAGAAATATTTTTCATTTAGGACTTCAAGAAATTATGTGGTGT
>CANPPJ010000071.1:0-2667 GCA_947575965.1 uncultured Lactobacillus sp.
GATCGAATAATTGGAGATCTTTTTATTTATCACTTTACTTTAATTTTGAATTATTTTCCATTACACCATCAAGTAAGCCGTAATCTACTGCTTCTTGTGCTGTCAAGTAATGATCACGTTCAGTATCAGCCTGGATCTTTTCGATAGGTTGGCCAGAATTCTTAGCAAGAATACCGTTAAGCATCTTCCGTGTTTTCAAAATTTCAGTAGCAGCAATTTCGATTTCAGTCTGTTGACCTTGAGCTCCACCAGATGGTTGGTGAATCAAAACTTGTGAGTGTGGTAATCCAAAACGCTTACCCTTAGCACCAGATGATACTAATACACTGGCCATAGAAGCAGCCATTCCGATTACAATAGTTTGAACATCAGCCTTAATAAAGTTCATAGTGTCATAAATTGCCATTCCTGAGGTAACAACCCCACCAGGTGAATTAATGTATAAGTAAATATCTTTAGTTGAATCTTGCGCATCAAGGAATAAAAGTTGCGCAACAATTGAATTTGCCATTTCGTCTTCAATTGGACCAGAGAGCATAATAATACGGTCCTTCAGAAGCCGTGAGTAGATGTCATAAGCACGTTCACCACGAGATGATTGCTCAATGACAGTAGGTACTAAATTCATGATATGGCCTCCTTAATAAATTAGCACTCGTTAGTCTTATATGCTAACGGATAATAATACTATACTCGATTGGTCAAAAAAGGTCAAATGTTTTAACTATTATTTAATATTTTTTTGCAAAATATTTTTGACTATCATAAATCAAACCAAAAAAACAAGGCTAAAAATTCTTCAAAGCCTTGTTTTAGCAAAAATTTAATTCTTCTTGTCAGAATCGGCAATCTTTTCAGCACGACGCTCAGCAATAAAAATATAAACTAATAAGATAAATGCTAACGCTGAAGCAGTATATAAAACCATATTACTTGCAAGCCAGCCATATTTAGCTACCAAAATACCAATTAAAGCAGTTGCTAAAGTTTCACCAAAAATATATTGGAAAAAGCCCATAAATCCAGTTGATGAACCTACCGCAAATTTAGGAACTGCTTCATTAACCATTAATCCAACCAATGTTAATGGAGCGTAAATTAAAGTTCCCATAATAAAAAGAACACTTACGATCAAAATGTGACTGGTACTAAAGAAATACGTTGTCAAACAAATAAATAACCCAATTACACATAAAATACAAACAATAGCTCGACGTCCCTTTAATGCATCGGAAATTGCTCCCATAATAATTACTCCAGGGACCGCCGCAAGTTCAAAAATACCCACTAACCATTTTGCAAAATTAGTCGTAAAGCCCTTTGATTCTACAAGATAGCTTGGAATCCAGCTCATTATCCCGTAGCGAACTAAGTACAAGGACATTGATGTTAGAGTAATGGCCCACACAACTTTATTCGTCAAAATATATTTAACAAAAATTTGTGGTAAAGTCAGACTCGTCTCTTCTGAATCAGACTCAGTTCCGTTTTCTAAAACAACTTCATCCCCAGTATATTCAGAAATACTTGGCAACCCAACACTAACAGGTCGATCAGCACCAACTAATAATACAAAGGCCGCAATAATCAATGAAACCACTGATGATGTATAAAAGACAGCAGAAATAGAACCAGAAAACATGAACGTTGCTAATTGTACAACGGCAACACAAGCAAAGGCTCCAGCATTATGTGCGGAAGACCAAATCGAGCAAATTGCTCCCCGGTGTTTCTTTCCCCACCATAATTGAACAGAACGTTGACATGCCGCTGCTCCCATCCCTTGAGCAATCGACATAATTAACATTAGAAACATCATCATATATAGGCTACGAGTAGAGCCTAAGCCGAAGTTAAGCAGTGCAGAAATAATTAAGCCGGTTGCTAAATAACGATTAGTGTTACTTTTATCACTTAATGCTCCCATAAATAGTTTTGAAATTCCATAACCAATCCCAAAACACGAAAGCACCATTCCGATATCAGCCGTGGTAAAACCGTACTGCTTCATAATTTCATTTTGCTCGGTTGTGAAAATTAAACGAATAATATAATAGCCAATGTAACCGATACAAATTGCAAGCAATACTCCTAACTGATGCCAACGATATGAACTTCCAACCTTATCAGCAGGAACCTTTTGCTTCGCCACTGGAGCTGGTTTTAAAAACTCAAACATACTATCACCTCTTTTATAAACGACACTTTCTGTAAGCGCTTACCTATATTTTAACATACAAAATATAGCATTAGCGTATAAAATATTAAAACGTTATTTTTAAAAGAGGAATCTTATTAATTAATGCTTTAGTTTTTTCTTTTTATTAAAAAATAAAAGCTATGCACTGGATTGCATAGCTTTTATAGACTGAATTACTTTTCTTCAGCTGGCTTTTCCTTAGCCCACTTACGAATAGCTTCGATCTTCTTTTCTTTTAATGCTCGCTTGTACTTTGAAGCGATTGGGCGACGGCCTTGTACGCCGTATGGGTGTGCTTTACGCATGTTACTTTGCCTCCTTTAATATTAAACGTAAATTAATTAACGTTCCAATTATACCGGTCATTGTTTTAAAAAGCAAGTCTCCCTTAATTCAAAACAACTATCCCGTGAATGTCATTTCCAAAATTTAACAATTTATCTAACTTTGATAAACGATTATCTTTG
>CANPPJ010000072.1:0-2608 GCA_947575965.1 uncultured Lactobacillus sp.
ATCCCTTTCAGCGAAACAATCTCGCCGCCATCTTTAAGAATAGAAAGTTGCTTAACAGTTTCTTCTCCACCTATTGTATCAATGACTGCATCCACATTAGCGACAGCTTTGGTATAATCTTCGGTTTTATAATTGAGAAATTTTTCAACGCCTAATTTTTCTAAACGAGCATGACTAGTTTCGTTTCCTGTAGTAATAACTTTGTAGCCTTGCGCAATTGCTAAAGGAATTGCCATTGCGCCAAAACTTCCGGATCCTCCGGATATGAAAAGAGTTTGCCCAGCTTTTAGATTCAAAAGTTGAAAAGCCTGCATCGCCGTTAATGCAGTTAAAGGAACAGCGGCAGCTTCTTGATCACTTAAGTATTCAGGAACTTTAGCCACAGCTTTTTCATTAATCACAATTTTTTGAGCAAAAGCGCCAATGTTATTTACTGGATTACGTGCAAAAATACGGTCGCCAATCTTGAAGTTAGTAACTTTAGGACCAATTTTTTCTATAATTCCAACAAATTCATTTCCCATAGTTTGAGGTAACTTGTACGGAACAACCAATTTAAGATCACCATGAGAGATAAGGTTGTCTAAAGGATTAACGGCTGCAGTTTTGGTTCTGATAAGTAAGTCATGTGCACCAAGTAGCTGAGAATTAACATCTCGAATTTCAATTAACGGATCTTTTTTATCGTATTTAATTAGTTGTGCTGCCTTCATGATTTCTACTTCTTTCTAATTGTTTCAGTCTATCAATTACGTCTGCTAAAGTATCATGTTGCAAAGAATGCTGGAGCCTTTTTTCGGCATCATCTAAAAATGGAAAGACGGCGTTAACAATGTTGCGACCGACAGGACATTCTACATTTGCATTTTGGTGAACTTGAAAAATATGAGGGTTCTCTTCTTCAACAATTTTATAAATAGTGAGGAGATCTAAATCGCCAGGATCGACTAGTAATTGAATTCCGGTTTTTCCACGGTGGCTCTCGATAATTTTATGATCTTTGAGGAGACTCATTATTTTCCGAATATAACTTGGATTCGTGCCAACGCTTTTCGCAATATCAACTGAATTGATAGGATGTGGACTAAGCGCGATCATGGATAGAATATGGATTGCAATGGAAAATTTGGTATCTTTCATCTAAAGTACTCCTAAGTACATAATGTATCTTTCACTGATACATTATTATATAAAATGAAGGATGTCAAATAAAACAGAAATAGATTTCTAGATAAGCAAATTGTTGTGATTGATTTACGATGATTAAATAATATATTAAGACTAAGGTGCGAATTCTCTTGGCTAGAAATAAAACAAGACGTATTATTACGAACGAGACTTTTATTTTAGTATTTGGCAAATTTGAAAAAAGATTTATGTTGGATATGCAACTGATAATTTAAGCTATTTTCTATATAAGAGGCTAACAATAAAAAAAAGGAGGAGAATATGAGAAAAAAGAAGATGGAAAATGTTAGTCAATTAACTTTGAAGACACTAATAGGATTACTGCAGATAATTGCTACTGATGAAGCAATAGTCAGCGTAAAACCTACTAGTCATGAAGAAAATATAGTGGGAAATGAAGCAGCAAATAAGTTAGCTCAAGAGTGTAAAGTAGAGCTAACAGAGTATTTTGCTGGAAAAAGAAAAAAATTTGATCTTCCTTTGAAGCAAGAAGGAACACAATTTCAAAAGAAAGTGTGGCAAGAACTTAAACAAATTCCTTATGGGGAGACAAAAACTTACGGTGAGATTGCTAAATTAATAGATAAGCCAAAGGCTGCGAGAGCTATTGGAAGGGTCACTCACAATAATTCGATTATGATTTTGATTCCCTGTCACCGAGTTGTCGGCGCAGATGGAAGTCTAACTGGCTATGCCTATGGTACGAAAGCAAAAAAGTTCTTACTTGAACTTGAGAGGAAAAATAAATGATTGTACTAATAACTGGTGCATCCTATACTGGAAAACTACTCTGGCACAGCATTTACTTGAAAAATATAAATACCCATATTTATCTTATTGATCATTTAAAGATGGGGATGATCCGTACTGATTACAAAAAGCTTACACCTGAAGATGAGGATCAACTTACGAACTGTTTGTGGCCAATTGTGCGAGAAATGATTAAAACTGCGGTTGAGAATGAACAGAATTTAATTGTTGAGGGATGATATATTCCTTTTGACTGGCAAAATTATTTTGATGAAAAATATTTAGAGCAGATTAAATATTATTGTCTTGTAATAAGTAAAAAATATATCGAGAATAATTTTGCAAATATTAAAAAATATGCAAATAAAATCGAAAATCGGTTAGACGATAATTGCTCAATAGAGGATATCTTAGAAGATAATACTCATTATTTACAAATGGCTAAAAAGTATGGTTTAAACTATGTGCTAATTAATGAGCAGTATAAGATTGATTTGGATGATTAGAAAAGTAAAAACTCAGCTGGTTAATAAGTAATTAAGGACTAAAAAGCTCTATATGTTTTTATTGTCTGCTATATAGAGAAAATATAAGATATTAATTTTTGTACCATATAAAACAAAAAAGCTCCCGTTCAATTTGAACGAGAAGCTTTTTACTTAGTTAATTT
>CANPPJ010000073.1:0-2566 GCA_947575965.1 uncultured Lactobacillus sp.
ATAATTGGCAAGAGGATAATTAACCACATTCCCCAGCGGTTATTGACCATAAAAGCAGTAAATTGCTGAGCGAAAACAGTCATTACGAGCCAAGCGGTTAAGGCAGAAAGCAATACTGCCAGGGTCATTAAACCATACATTTTTGTTAAAAACTTATTTAAGTCGGTAATATCAACAACGTTTCGACGATTAGGTGAAAAATTATCCATTATTGAACGCTCCCTTCACAAATAAATCCTTACCTTTATTATATTCCATAAATTTAATAATAAAATTGTTTTGCGGGAAAATTATGCTAACTTACTAGTTTTTGTATAATATATAAAATTATAGGAGGGATAAATTATGCAATGGTTTGATAAACAATTTACTGAACTAACAGTTAATGAACTTTTTGCCATTCTTAAGTTACGAGCACAAGTTTTTAATGGAGAACAACAGAGTTCCTATCCTGATCCGGATGATAGTGACCCACTTGCGCACCATGTTTTTGCGACTGCTAATGGTGAAGTAGTTGCTTATGCACGTTATTTTATTCAGAATGATGTTGTAACTTTTGGCCGCGTAGTTGTAGCTCCACAAGCACGCGGGATTGGTTTAGGTGGAAAGATTATTGAATATTTATTAAGTGGAATCAAAGTGAATTTCCCCAACTTTAAGATAACTATTCATGCCCAAGCCTATGTTAAGGAATTTTACAAAAAATATGGTTTTGCATCTGTTGGTGATCATTTTATAGAGGCCGAGCGCGAGCATATTACGATGGTTCATGAACCGTTAAACGATATTTATGACAAATAATATGATAAAAGTAAATCAAATAGGTTCCGTTAACTATATAAGAACCTTGAAACAAAGCGGTCTTAACGCTCATGAACAGCTTGATTTAATTATTAATCACCATTTACAAGCTTATATTGATAACTATGGATTTCTTCAATTTTCACCAACTGGATATCAATTTTCATCTCAGTTAGCCCCTACCAGTTTTTTCTATCCTTATTTTCGTGACCTAGTTGTGACGGCTTATTCAGGGAAGGAAGGACTAAGAGCGGATTTGTTAGGACGCAAAATTCATTTATTTCGCAGTTATCTTGATCGGCAAAACATCGCTTTTATTCGTCGATATCAATGTCCTTCTCTTTCACCAGAAGCGACAGATTTTCAACGATTGCTTTCCTATGCCCACGATAATCACTTTAAATTAGACTTTAAGACTGGTGCTAATTACCATAATCGTTACCACCATAAATTTACTTACCCCTCTAATATGAAGGTTCAATTAGTTCGTAATTCGTATCGTCGGTATGCTAATCCAGCCCGAATGGTTGAATTTATTGTTGATATCGAAACAGGAAAGTTTATTAGTCAATGGAATATTTATCACTTTGATAACCAAGGAAGGGTTGATTCAGATCCCACGCATTATTCGACCAGTCAATTACGGCAAATTGCTGATACAGAATCTTTTAACTATGGGATTCCCTATGGAGAGTATTATGTAACTGGTAAATATCGGCATACTCATCAACGTCTTGATATTACTCAACCGACCGATAGTCAGCTTCGAAGGGTTGCTAAAAAATATTGGCAGGCACCTATTGATTATGATGATGGCGGTAATTATGCTGACTTAGTAAAAAATATACAGGATGTTATCGCATGGCGGGGTGTTCCGGATTCGCAACGAATAGAAGTTTATGCTGATTATGTTAATTCATTAAAGGAACACCAGTGTAAAAATAGAGGAATTAATCATTTCTTTGCTAAGAATAAAGCATTTCAGCACTTTTATGTTCCTTGGTGGCGGAGATTGGTATAATTAAGGACAGAAAGCGTTAATCTATTTTGAAGTGATTATCCAGTGAAATAATTAAGTTATTATTGTCTATTATGTTCCAAAAGTGTTATGGTTGAATTTGAATAAAATTAAAATGATTGATTGGAGGGATTCTTGGATGGGAACCGATTATGATCAACTTAAAGCAGCTTTAAAAGAACCGTCATTAAATGCCAAACTTTTTTCTTCACAGTTTGGTTTAGAGGCAAAGAAGCACCGAATTTTGACCAATGGGCGGGCAAGTCGTTATCCATATCCTGAAAATCTGCGTTCACGGCAATATAATATTTATTTGAACTCAGGCTATACGGATGACATGATGGACTTTGAAACAGGTCCAGTTGTTGGGGCTAAGAATGCAGTCCGGCAACTAAAAATGTTAGAACAGATTGTTATCTCACATTTACGGAGTGATGAACGATTATGGCCGCTAAGTATGGCGCCGGGACCGACTTATCAGCATGATCTTGAGTATTTGCAAACTGCATTTACAAAAAAATGGGATCAACAGACTCATGATTATCTAGGCAAAAAATACGGCATTGTTCAAGAAATCTTGGGGGATGTTCATGTTAATTTTAGTTTAGATGGTGGATTAATCAACGAGATTTATCACCGCTTTTATGCGGACCGGTATCCAAATCGCATTGATTTTCAAAATCATCTTTACTTTAAATTAGCGCAAAAATTCTACCTTTATCAATGGTTATTTACGTACTTATATGG
>CANPPJ010000074.1:0-2542 GCA_947575965.1 uncultured Lactobacillus sp.
CTGCACATTCCATTTCAACCGTATCGGCTCCTAATTGACGAAATTGAGCAACTTTTTTTGGTGTTTCTCTGAAAAAACCATCAGTTGTCCAAGTCGTAATTTCATCGTATTTATAGCCTAATTCTAAAATTGCTCTTTCAACTTGAGACAAGTATGCATGCTCTAGTTCTACAAACTGACTAGGTTTTAAATAATAAAATGAAGTTCCCTCTCCTCGAATTGCCTTTGTAGGAATGAGCATTGTATTTTCTGGTAAATCATTTAATGCACCAGCATTACCAATCGCTAAAACTTGTTTAACTCCATAATTAATTAACCAATCAAGCAATTTTGTAGCTGCTGGGGCGCCTAATGGTGCTTGGCATAATGTAAAATATTTATTTTCAATTTTGACCTCATAAATTTTAGGTCTAAATGAAATAGTGCGAAAACTTCCTAAAGTGCGGTGAGGATATTGATCTAAGAAAGAATCAATTTCTTCTTTAGGAACAAAAGCGTAAAGTAACTTGGGATGAAAATGAAACGGTAAGTCTTCAAAATCTGGGTCAAGTACTGCATGGCGATTACCATCAAAATCTAAAATAAATGGTTGTTCTGTTTCTTTTTTCATTCTTATTCCCCTTACAATTTCTGTAATATCTTAAAGCAAATTTCTAATCCACGCCGATGCGAATTAGTTCCGCCGTCTCGTGGATCATAGACTAGTTCATTAGCTAAAGTATCAGCTGTAAACAAAATTTGAGCAAAATCTAATTTTCTAAATTGCGCACAAGCTGCTAGTGCTGAACACTCCATCTCTACTACGGATGCCCCTAAATCACGAAATTGCTTTACTTTTTTCGATGTTTCTCTAAAAAAAGCATCTGTAGTCCATGTCGTCACTTCATCGTATTTGTAATCTAGCTCAGTTATTACATTTTTTACCTGACTTAAAAATTCAGTGTTCAAATCGACCATTAGACTATCTTCTAAATAATGGAAAGAAGTTCCTTCATCTCTAATTGCCTTAGTGGGAATAAACATTTCATTTTCTGGTAAATCTACCACTGCACCAGCATTTCCAAATGCTAAAACTTTCTTGACACCATATGCAATTAACCAATCAAGTAATTGTGTGGCGGCCGGAGCTCCTAATGGCGCTTGGCATAAAGTAAAGTATTCTCCGTTCCTTTCAATTTCATAAATATCTGGTTGAAAGGAAATGGTATCATACGACCCTAACACTTTATGGGGAACTTGTTCTAAAAAATTATCAATATCTTCTTTAGGAACAAAGGCAAATAATAATTTAGAATGAAATTTAAAGGGTTGCTGTTCATAGTTAGGCTCAATAACAGAATGAGGATTACTATCCCACTCTAAAATAAATGGCTGTTCTTTCATAAAGTTTCTCTTCCTCCACTATTAAAGATAAAATATACTTTGACAAACAATTATTTTTACTGACGAAAGATATAATCATGAAAAAATTACTCTTTTAACCTTAATCAGCTTTGTTCTCTTGTTTATTCCTGGCTGCATCAATAAAAAGCAAACCGAACACAATATTTCTCCAGGTGCTTTAAGAAAAGAAGTTTTTGCTTTAGTATCTAGTGCTGAAAATCCCACTTTAGACTGCTCTAAGCAATCTAGTTATATTGAAGATATCCATGACGGTCGGGGTTATACTGCGGGAATAATTGGCTTTACTTCAAAAAAGCGGTGATCTTTTGACGTAATTCGTTATTACACACGCCTTAGCCCTCATAATCCACTAAAAAATATATTCTTGCTTTAGAGCAAGTTAAATCAACTTCTTCTCATAAAGGGTTGGGTTCAAATTTTGTTAAAGAATGGAAAAAAGTTGGTAGAAGCTCTAAAATGATTCAAGCTCAAAACCATATTTTAAATAAGCAGTATATGGAACCTGCAATTTCTAATGCTACAAAAGATCATCTCAGTCCCTTAGGACATTATATTTATTATGATGCATTAGTTGTACACGGCGATGGAATGGATCCCGATTCTTTCGGAGGAATTCGTAAAGCTGCACGCGCAAAAGCAAAAACTCCTAGCCAAGGCGCATCTGAAACTCACTATCTCAATACATTTTTAAAAGTTCGAGCAAAGGTTATGCAAAAAGAAGAAGCTCACCAAGATTTGTCTCGAATTAAGGCCCAAAGGAAATTCATTATAGAGAAAAAATGGAATTTACAATTACCTCTTGCCTAGACAATGTATGGAGATCATTTTTATCTAACTCAAGATAAGCTAAAACGTCTTTGAATCAGTCAATAAATGGATAATCACCTTGATAGTAATGCTCAATAAACTTTAAATGCTGCTTATTAAAAATATCCGGTAAATTATCTTTAGAAAAATATTTTAACTCTAATGTTTCTGAATCTGGTTTCTTATTCGTTTTGCCTACTAGCTCTACCAAAAATTCGATCACCACAGCTTGGGCTACATCCCCATTAGGATAATACTGAATAAAATCAGTCGAAATTCCTAGCAAAGATTTGACTTTCACTTTTAATCCTGTTTCTTCTAAAAATTCACG